>NZ_DLOE01000027.1:0-51577 GCF_002479615.1 Arsenicicoccus sp. UBA7492
TTCCGAACCTCCACCTCCGCATCGCCCGAGGCTTCCGCAACCGCCCCAACTGCCGCCTGCGCTGCCTGCTCAGCGCCGGCGGGCTCACCCCATAAACCCACCCCCAGGTCGGAAGGGCCACACAAGCAAGGTCGACTGGGGCAAGATCGGAGACCAGTACACTGGCCAGGCCTACGGCAACATCCAGAATGAGAACCAGACGACGCTCTACGTGGGGAACTGGCACCGGGCGGTGACCACCGGAACCTACAACTACGACGAGGCCTGGCCCACGTGGTACCTGGACGGCGGTGGAACGGACATCGATCCGGCCAAGGAGACGGGCCGTACTTCGTCCACAGCGTTCCAGTGGCAGGTGCTGCGCTTCCCGCTGGTGTCGACTGCCAGCAAGGTCCGAGCAACGATCCAGACCTGCCTGGACATCTCCTACCGCCCGGACTCCTGTAGCTCGCAGGCCGTTCCGTCCTTCACGTACTAGGTCGGACCTTGCTCGTTTTCGATCACGTCACTCAGCGCTTCGGGTCAACCGAGGCGCTGAGTGACGTCTCTCTGCGTCTCGAGGCCGCGGTGGTCGGCCTCGTCGGCGTGAACGGAGCCGGCAAGTCCACGCTCATGAAACTAGCCGTGGGCCAAATCGCCCCGACCAAGGGCTCGGTGGCGATCGATGGCACTGACCCCTTCAGCAGGCTGGGGCGTCTGGGCTACTGCCCCCAAGAGGCCGACCTTCCGGCGCACTTCACCTGCTCCGAGTTCTTGACATACCTCGGATGGCTGCGGAAGGTCCCCAAGAGGTCTCGAGCGACTCAAGCCAAAGAGGCGCTCCGGTCCGTCGACCTGGAGAGCCGCGCAAACGACCGGATCGCGCATTTGTCTGGTGGGATGCGCAGACGGCTCTTGATCGCCCAAGCGCTAATGGGCGAGCCGAATTGGGTGCTACTAGACGAACCGACCACAGGGCTTGATCCCGAGCAGCGAGCCTCGATCAGAAGCCTGCTCAGCGGCCTGAGCGTGAACTGCAACATCCTGGTAAGCAGTCACATCATCGAGGATGTAGCAGTGTTGGCAGATCATGTCGTCTTCCTGCACGACGGCCGGGTCTGTCACGAAGAGCCCTCACAACGCGGCCGGGATGCGGCTTCGCTAGAGCGCTTGTTTCTCGAAGCCATCATGCAGCAGCGAAGGGTAGCGACGTGAGGGCCGCGCTTCGTTCCCGCGTTGCGTGGGTCACTGCCCTAGCCGCTGTCATCACCTGCGCAACGGTTGCCTTGAATCGATCCGCTCAGTGGCGTGGGGAGTGGGGCCGCACCCTCGGGATGACCGAGTCGATTCTGGTCCTCCTCGGACCGGCCGTCGCTGCTGGATGCGCATTCGCATGTGCTCAGTTCCGAGGGCTGAACGAGGCTTTGGTACTGCCGACGGCAACGCGACGAACACAAGCCGTGCTAGCACCAGCCCTGGCGCCTGCTGCGGTCGGGCTGTTTGTGTGGCTCATCGTTTCGACAACGATGCTGGTTGTTACCGCCTCCTACTCTCCAACCGACACCGTCAATGTCGTCGCCGTCTGTCGCGCTCTGCCGCTGTACTGCTTCAACGCGGTCCTAGGAGTAGCGCTCGGCACCTTCTTGCGCCCTGTTCCAGCCAGTCTGGGCGCGGCTGCCGTGTCATACGGTTTGCTTATAGCCGTCACCCGGGACACACACCTTTCCTTCCTCGGCCCGTACGCCGTCACTGGCTCTGTAGCCCAGTGGGAACCCGATACGCGCGTCCTCTCCATGCACTTCGGGATGCTCATCCTGGTGAACTTGGGCTTGCTCTGGATCGTCAGCGGTACAAAGCAGAGGAGCCGCCTGCTTCTCGTCGCGACGGGATCCGTCGCACTTCTTGTGGTCGGTGGTTTGTCGCTCACCGAAGCCGCGCAGCGCACCATCTGGGTCCCGCGTGAGCCTCTGCAATACTCCTGTGAGGGTGACCCCATCCAAGTCTGTTTCGTGCTCGGAAATACCCGCCAAACCGGGCAGTGGGCTGTCGCTATCAACCGCGCCGCGCGACGCCTCGACGGACTAGGACTATCGGTTCCTTCTCGGTACCAGCAGTTTCCTCCAAATGGCGGGAGCCACAGTGTCGGCGTGCTTCAAGTCAGCACGCTCAACGTCAACTTCGATCCCCCCGACCCCACTGACGTGGTGTCGTCCATTGCTGGGCCATCAGACTGCGGGATGCTCGGCAACGGCGCTTGGCAGATCGTCAGAAGTATCTTGGCCGAGTGGCTGATGTCGCAGGTCGAACCTGGCTACCGCACTGGCGACCCCAGCCTGCAGGCTTGGATGAACATGACGACCAAGGAACAGCAGGCATCGTGGGCACGACGCACGCAGGCCCAACTACAGTCCTGCTCCGCTATGCCGTCGCTCCCATTCAAGCTGGACATGCCGAACCCATGATCGCGCTCAAGGCGCAAAAGCTGTCATTAGTGTTGGCTTCGATCGCACTACAGATCGTCGTATTGGGACTTGCAGGCCCAGAGATTGACCTGCCGTTGAGCAAGGTTCCGTTGCCCACCGTAGTGGCCTGGTGCCTGCCGGCGGCCCTCACCGTAGGCCTGTGCGTGGAGTCACATCTTGAGGGATGGAACTGGTTCAACCCAGTCAGGGTCGGTGGGCTGCAATCTCTCTGTGCTGCTACCGCCGCCCTCGCCTCCCTCGGCCTCTATCGGATTTTCGTAGCATCTTGGCCCAGTGAGCACGTCATAGCTCTGTGGTGGGCCTTCGCGGCGATTGGTTTAGTGAGCCGATTCTTCGTCGGCGAAGGCGCATGGTTTCTGACCTTGATCGTCTCTCTCGCATGCTTCTACGATCTGGCCACCCCGGACTCCATCATCTCGAACGTTTTGGACACCTCCGCTGGCACAGTAGCCGCACTCAGCATCTTTGTAGCATTCGTATGCTTTGGTTTACGCCTCGCCCCTGCCTTTAGCGTCAGGGTGTGAGTTATCAAGCACTCCTTTGGAGGACGTCGTCTCGGTCCGTGGTGTTGCGGTCTGGCGCTTTGATCCTCGCCTACTCGCCGCCCTGCTGGCTCAGGCGGTTCCTGCGCGTTGGATGGCGCGGTAGACGGTGGAGCGGCCGACGCTGAAGAGCTCAGCGAGGTCGGTGCTGGTGTGGGTGCCGTCGCGCCACAGCGTGACCAGGTGCTTCTCCTGGTTGGGGGTGAGTTTGGGCTGCTTGCCGCGCAGGCGGCCTTTGGCCTTGGCGACGGCCATGCCTTCTCGGGTCCGGGCGCGGGCGAGGTCGGCTTCGAATTCGGCGACCATGGCCAGCACGTTGAACAGGAGCCGTCCGACGGGGTCGGTGGGGTCGTGCAGGGAGCCGCCGAGGTTGAGCTTGACGCTGCGCGAGGTGAGCTCGTCGACGATGTCGCGGGCGTCGGGGACGGAACGGGCGAGCCGGTCAAGCTTGGTGACCACGAAGGTGTCGCCGGCGCGGCAGGCAGCTAGCGCCTCGCGCAGCCCGGGTCGGGCGCGGTTGGTGCCAGTGAGCCCGTGGTCGACGTAGATGCGGTTCGGGTCCACCCCCAGAGCGGTGAGAGCCTGACGCTGCGCGGTGAGGTCTTGGTCGGCAGTCGAGACCCGGGCGTATCCGATGCTTAAGGCAGCCATTCGCCCAGTGTCACCGGTTAGCCCCCGATGACCGGGCATTTTCGCGGGCGGGTTGTACGGGACGCGCCCGCGAGCACGGCTTGGTGTGTGACCTTCGCCGGTAGGTGGCGGCCTGCGGCAGCCGATTCCTGGCGGGCTCACTCGACCCCGATGACGAGGGTGCTCGCGGCGGCTTCGACGACGTCGTTGGTGATGGTCTGCAGCTCGTTGATTCTCAGTACGCGTTCGATCTGGGGGAAGAGTCGTTCCAGGAGGCGGAAGTTGCCGCGGGTGATGCGGCTGATCGCGGCGATGGCCTGGGCGTCGGTGAAGTCGTCGGGGTTGAGAGTCTTGCTGAGGGTGCGCCAGTGGCGTTGCAGGACGAAGAGGAGCTCGTCGTTGCTCAGGGGGCGGTACTGGTGGGCGAACCCGACGCGGCTGTAGAACTGGGGGTAGTGGCTGAACTGCTTCTCCAGGCCCGGCATGCCGATGAGGATCAGGGCGATCTGGTCGCGGTCGTAGCGGTCCCGTAGGAGCTCGAGCGCGGTGGGGCTGAGACGTTCGGACTCGTCGACGATGACGAGCTGGACGTAGTTGGTGGTGCGCCGGGCGCCGCCCCGGTCCACAGGGGCGCGGCCCGGGGCTTCAAGGTGCTGCTGGATGCAGATGCTGGTGCGCGTGATGATCCGGTCCAGGTCCTCGCGTAGCAGCCGCGGGGTGGTCAGGACCCCGGGGGTGTAGAGGGCGGTGCGGTTCTTGGCCAGGGCGGCGTAGACCTTGGCGTCGTCGTCGCTGCGTGGGCCCCAGGCGGTGACCAACTCGTGGGCTTGGTCCCAGTGGGCGTAGCGGCGGGCGGAGACCGTCTTGCCGACCCCGGCCGGTCCGAAGCACAGCCCGATGGTGCGCCCTCGCCGGACGGAGTCGGCGAACTCGGTGAAGCGGCGGTGCTCCTTGGTCACGATGAAGCGTTCGCTCACCGTAGGTCCTCCTTGTAGACCTTGAGCTTCACCGGGCCCGAGGCTGGGGTCCGTGGCGGCAGTGGCCTGGCACGGGGGTCGGTTGTGTGGGCGCCGACCATGGCGATCCGCTCGTTGATGCCTCGGCGCAGCGCGCGGCGGCGGGCGTTGCGGGCGGCCTGGACTTCCTTGAGGCTGATCTGGCGCCCGTGGTGGTCCTGGTCGACGGCGGCGCACAGGAACTGGTCGTGGTCGAAGACGCGGATCTCGGTGATGTCTCTGGGGTCGTAGCGGATGACCACGGGGCGCCCGACGAAGCCGGCGAGGGTCGGGGAGACGTAGCGCAGGCCCTGGAAGTGGACGCCGTCGCGGCGCACCGTTCTGGATCGGGCCACGCTGAGCAGCAGCCCGTCCAGAGCCTGGAGGCTGTCGGGGGTGCGTGGCAGCCACCCGTCGGCGATCCACGCCGCCCGCGGCGAGATGCCGAGCTCGCTGTGGGTGCGGTCGTTGTAGTCCAGGACGAACGCCCCGACCACGCCGTCCAGGTCGGCCAAGGACAGGGCCGGCGCCGGCCAGCGCCCGGCACCGTGGTGGAGGTGTCCGGGCAGGGTGGTGAGCAACTCGGTGTTGACGGTTCCAAAGAACCGCTCGACCTTGCCCCGCCCCTGTGGTCGGGCGACGGCGGAGTGGATTAGGCGGATGTGCAGGTCGACGGTGGTGCGGGCCAGGTGGTCGCTGGTGAAGTCCGACCCATGGTCGACGTAGAGCACCTCGGGGATCCCGCACATCGGCCACCGTGGGTCGCTCTTGTGCCAGATCGCCTGCCGTAACGCCAAGGCGGTGTTCATCGTGGCCGGCGCGCCGAAGAAGACCATGTACCCGCAGATCGCGCGCGAGCAGTCGTCCATGACGACGGTCAGCCACGGCCGGGCCGGCTTGCCATCCGTGCCGACGAGCACGATGTCCAGCAGGGTGTGGTCGGCCTGCCACATCGCGTTGGGCCGGTCCGCCGCCCGGCGCACCGCGAGCTCGTACTTGTCCCGGTAGGAGCCTGGTCCCTCAAGGGCGAGGGTGACCATGCCGGGGTCCAGGGCGGTGATGATCGAGCGGACGACGCCGTAGGACGGGACCGGCCAGTCGGCGCCGGCGCAGACCTTCACCACCGTCCGGTGGATCGCGGCGATTGGTGGGCGGGGCCGGGTCAGGCCCAGCCCTTCGATCAGCGTGACGAGTTCCGCCGGCAGACGGTGCCCGCCGACGTCCGCCCGCGGTGTCCGGTCCAGGGCGGCCAGGCCGCCTGCGCGGTAGCGGGCGTGCCAGCGTTCCAGCGTGCGCACACCCAGGCCGTGATGCCGGGCCAGCGCGGCGAGCGGGACCTGGTCCTCGACATGCAGCCGCAGGATCTGCCACCGCCCGCCCGCATCCACGTTGCTACACGGCGCTCGTGGCTCGTCGCGGCGAGGCCGGCGCAGCGGGTGGGCGGTTCAGTGCCCGGTAGATCGTGGTGCGGGAAACCCCGAGCACCTCACCGATCTGGGCGACCGTCATGTCCTTCTGCTCATACATCCGCCGGGCCGCCCGGACCTGGTCGCCGGACAGCGCCGAGGGGCGCCCACCGGTGCGGCCCCGTGCGCGGGCGGCCTCCAGGCCGGCGTTGGTCCGCTCCCGGATCAGGTCGCGCTCGAACTCGGCCAGGGCGGCGAAGACGTGGAAGACCAACCGTCCTCCTGGGGAGGTCGTGTCGATCGTCTCCTGCAGGGACCGGAACCCCACGCCGCGGTCGGATAGGACCTGCAGCTGGTCGATCAGGTGCCGGATCGACCGGCCCAGCCGATCCAGGCGCCACACCACCAGGGTGTCCCCTGGACGCAGCTGGTCGAGCAGCTTGTCCAGCTCGGGGCGCTGCTGCAGCGATCCGGAGATCGTGTCGACGAACACCCGGTAGCACCCCGCCCGATTCAGGGCGTCGATCTGCAACGCCGCGTCCTGATCAGCGGTGGACACGCGCGCGTACCCCAGCAGATGCCCCACCGGTCGAGCGTAGCGAAACTCATCCCCACCGGGAAGTTCCGAACCGTAGATTTCGGCACTGAGTTCCGCTACACGATCCGGGTCGATGTCAGACCTCACCGGAATCTCGACTCCGGTGTAGCGGAAACGTTCGTTTCCGGCGATGGCGTGAGACGGTCGGCGGCAGCGCCTGGTTCGGCTCAGCGCGGAACGGCGGGCGGCCCAGAGCGCCCAGCCGCCGCCAGGTGTAGAACCGGGCGTGTGGCTGAGCTCGGCGGCATGGGGCCGAAGCTGGCCACAGCATCCGGGTCGCGAGCGACAGTGCCGGGTTTGGTGCGGTCAGCACATAGCGCGGCCGGAATGACAGCGGGGGCGTCGAGGGCGCTGGACCGGTCAGGCGCAGCAGGACGTCGGCAAATGGTTGCGGAACAGCCCTGCGGCGATCCGCAGGCTCTCGGCCATGGTCAGGTAGGGCGCCCAGGTGTCTGCGAGGTCGTCGACCGTCATGCCGGTTCTGATGGCGTAGGTCGCGGCGAGCATGATCTCGCCGGCACCGTCGGCGAGGGCGTGCACCCCCAGGACCTTGCCTGTTGTGGCGTCGGCGACGATCTTCACGGCCCCTCGGGTGTCGCGGTTGACCAGGGCGCGCGGGACCTCTGAGAGGTTCAGTACTCGGGACCTGCAGTCGTGGCCGCGCTCGAGGGTCTCCTTCTCGCTCAGCCCGGCCGAGGCGAGCTGGGGGTTGGTGAAGACCACGGTGGGCAGGCCGGTGTAGTCGACCCGCGCCCCAGGACCGTCCGGGCCGGTCAGTGCGTTGGTGGCGGCGGCGCGGCCTGCGGCGGCGGCGACGTAGACGTACTGCGGGGCACCGGACACGTCGCCTGCGGCGTAGACGCGCGGGTTGGTCGTGCGCTGGAACTCATCCGTGACGACGAAACCCCGCTCGTCGACGTCGACGCCGGCTGCGGCGAGCCCCAGCCCGTCGGTGCGGGCCGTGCGACCGGTGGCGATCAGCAGCCGTTCTGCGCGGACGGCAGCACCCGAGGCGGCCCGTACGACGACCTCGCCTCCGTCGACCGAGACGGCGACGGCGTGCTCCTCGAGGACACCGATGCCGTCCTCGGCAAAGACCGCACGCAGGCGTTCGGCCAGCTCCGGCTCGGCCCGGGGGGCCACGCGCCCGACCAGGGACACCCTCGCACCGAGACGGGCCAAGAGCTGCGCCTGCTCGAGCCCGACGTAGCCGCCACCGATCACCACCAGGGACCTCGGCACCTGCTCGAGTTCCATGGCCGTCGTCGACGTCAACCAGTCCACGCTGTCCAGACCCGCCAGCTCGGGCACCGCCGGCGCGGCCCCGGTGGCCACCACGTACGCCTGGGCGCGCAGCGGCTCGCCGTCGACCGCGAGCGTGTCGCGATCGAGGAACCTGGCGTGCCCAGGCACGACCTCGAACGCATAGGCGGCGGCGACGTGGGCGTACTTCGTACTGCGCATGCGCTCGACGAGCTCGTCCTTCTGGTGAACCAGCGCTCGTAGGTCTACGCCACCTGCGGACGTGGGAGCGCCGTCGAAGGGATTGGTCAGGGCGGAGTGTCGGGCGCCGGCGGCCGCCAGGAGCGTCTTGGACGGCACGCAGCCGATGTTCACGCAGGTCCCACCGAGAACGCCGCGCTCGATCAGGACCACGGTGTGCCCAGTCTGCCGAGCGGTGATCGCAGCCGCCATCGCCGCACCACCGGAGCCGACCACCGCCAGGTCCACGTCATAGCCCGCGCTCATGCCAGATCCCTTCGTCGTCGGTCCTGCTCCAGGCGCCAGCCTGGACCTTCTAGCGCACTGGAAGGTCAAGGCCGGTAGGCTCGGCAGCTGGAGGCGATGTGCGTATCGGAGAGCTGGCCCAGGCGAGCGGCACCACGACCAAGACGCTGCGCTACTACGAACAGGCAGGGCTCCTCCCGGCGCCCGAGCGCACCACCACCGGCTACCGCGACTACGAGCCCGCGACCCTCCAGCGACTGAACTTCATCCGCCGTGGTCAGGCCGCCGGCCTGACCCTGGCGCAGATCCGAGAGGTGCTGCACGTACGAGACGCCGGTGCGGCGCCCTGCCACCACGTCCGCCAGCTGCTCGACAGCCGCGTCCACCAGCTCGACCGCCAGATCGCGGACCTTCAGGCGCTGCGCGAGAACGTCACCGAGCTGCGAGACGCCGCCGCCGCACCTGACCCCGGGGCCTGCGACCCGACCGACGTCTGTCGGTACCTCTGAGCCGCGACCGCCGTCCGCGCATCGGCAGCAGGCCAGGGGGCGGCCGAGAACCGTGACCGGCAATCGCCCGCCGACGATGACCTTCTCCGCCGCCACCGGGAACGGCCAACGGCTCTACAGCCCGAAGGCGCCGCCCTCGAGGAGGATGACGATGCCCAGTCCGATCAGGACGAGGGGGAACAGGACGTGTTCCCAGCGTTCGAGGACTTCGGCGATGGGTCGTCGGGTGGCGACGTACCTGGCGGCCAGGACGAGCACGGCGACCAGGGCGAGGAACACGACGGCGTTCGCGGCGGTCGCGGCGGGGCCGACGGTGAGGAAGACCGGGACGTAGACGCCGATGTTGTCGCCGCCGTTGGCGAAGGTGACCGCTGCGACGGTCCAGACGGCGACGGCCTTGCCCGGGTCGTCACCGTCGTCGTCGCGGCCACGCCAGGCCCGCCAGGCGGCGTAGAGGCCCAGGAGCAGGGGTATGAGTCCGAAGTAGGCGATGGCGTCTTCAGGCAGGAAGGCGTTGGCGCCGAGTGCGACCAGGACGGAGGCGATGAGGATGGCGCCGAAGCCGAGGTACTGCCCGGCGATGATCTCGGCGGTGGTGCCTGGGGCGCCGGTGCCGCGGGCGAATAACAGTGAGAGCACGATGATGTCGTCGATGTTGGTCACGAGGAACAGACCGACGGCCTGCAGGACGGCTACGGCCAAGTCCATCGAGGGGCCTTTCGGTTGGTTGCGGTGCGAGGCCCGCGCGCTACTCGCGGCTGTGGCCGGGGCGGCCGATAGATCGGACACAGCAGCCTCCAGAGCCCGACCGGGTCGAACCCACACCCGATAGGCGCTAGCATCGACCCATGCCGATGATCACCGCAAGTCCTGATGTAAGTGGCCGGGCCGAGCTCGCGCCCGCAGGGGCGTTGTTCCGAGGCCTGGGCGACCCGACGCGCCTGGCGCTGGTGCGCCGCCTGGCGAGGGGCGAGGCGCGGGTCGTGGACCTGTGCACCGAGCTGGGCCTGAGCCAGTCCACCGTGTCCTCACACCTGGCCTGCCTGCGGGACTGCGGGTTGGTCGACTACCGCGCGCAGGGACGCGCGTCGGTCTACCACCTGACCCGCCCGGAGCTGATGGACCTTCTCGCTGTGGCCGAGGGCCTGCTGGCCGCGACCGGCAACGCTGTGGCCTTGTGCCCCACCTACGCAAGTCCCACCACCTCTGACCCGATCGCCAAGGAGAGTGCACGATGAGCGACGCCTGCGGCTGCAGCGACGACGAGACCACCCCCGGCGGCGAGGAAGCCGAGGAGCACGAGGCCGAGCGGCTGCGGTCGGTGTGGTCGCCTGGCGGACCGGCGCCGCTCTTTCGCGCGGGCGGTTGCCTGCCCTCGCCCTGGTCCTGGGTGGGGCGATCGCGAACGTCGTGGACCGGGCTGGGGACGGGGTGGTCACCGACTACCTGCACAGCGGGTGGTTCCCGACCTTCAACATCGCCGACACCGCGATCGTCACCGGCGTCGCTTTGCTGGTGCTTCGTGTCCGCGCCGGGTCGCCCCGGCAGGAGGTCGAGCGCGTGAATGCGCGACGCCGCAACGGTGGCGCCTCATTGCCTGGCCTCATGCCGCCGGGGCTGGTGCTGGTCGGAGCAGGCGTGGGTGGCTGGGCGACGAGTCTCGCGTTTCCTGACCGGGGATGGTGGCCGCTGGCCTACGCCGGCATGGCGTGCCTGCTGCTCGCGATGCGCGGCGCGTCACTGGTCCGCGCCGCAGGCATCGGCCTGGTCTGGGGGCTGGCCTTCTTCTTGCCGCTGGTCCACTGGGCAGTGCAGGCCACCGGATCGGCGCTCCCGTGGGTCGCGCTCAGCGTGTTCCAGGCGCTGTACGTCGCCGGCTTCGGCGCGCTGTGGACCTACGCGCGCAGGGCCGTCTGGCTCACCGGTCGCCCGCTGGCCCAGGCGGTCACCGCAGCCGTGCTGTGGGTCGCCATCGAGCAGGTCCGCGGCTCCTGGCCTTTCGGGGGCTTCCCGTGGGGCTTCCTGGCGTTCTCCCAGACCGAGGCGCCCCTGCTACGTCTCGCGCCCTACGGAGGGGAGGTCCTGGTCTCCGCGTTCGTCGCCGTGACGGGGGCGCTGATCGCGCTGGCGCTGCAGTACCTGCGCCGCACCGCGGTTATCGCCGCGACTCGGGCGCTGCTCGCCGCGGTGCTCCTGGCCGGCGCCCCGGGCCGGCTTCCCCTGACAGCCGGCCCGGAGAACGGCTCACTGCTGGTCGGCGCCGTCCAGGGCAACGTCCCGCAGCAGGGCGCCGACTGGGCCGAGCAGGCCCGCGACGTCACGGCCAACCACGCCCAAGGCACCGAGCGGCTCGCGGCGACCGCCGGAAGGCGCAAGCTGGACCTGGTGGTGTGGCCGGAGAGTGCCGCCGACATCGACCCCCGCACCGACCTGGCGCAGGCTTCGACCGTGGACCGCGCCGCCGCAGCGGTCGGCGCCCCACTGCTGCTGGGAACCCAGCGGTTCCCCGACGGGCAGGACATCCGCTACAACGAGATCATTTCCTGGACCGCCGGTGCGGGGAGTGGCGACGCCTACGCCAAGCAGCACCCGGTCCCCTTCGGGGAGTACGTCCCCTTCCGCGCATTCTTCCGCCAGCTCACTCCGCTCGTCGACCGGGTCGCCACGGACATGGCAGCCGGCGGCGACCCCGCCGTCATGGACGTGTGGATCGACGCGCTCGGACGTGACGTGCGCCTGGCCACCGGGATCTGCTTCGAGGTCGCCTACGCAGACCTCATCCGCGAAGGGGTCCTCGACGGGGCAGAGCTGATCGTCATCCCGACCAACAACGCCTCGTTCGGGCGCACCCCGGAGTCGACCCAGCAGCTGGCGATGTCCCGCTTCCGGGCGGTGGAGCACGGCAGGTCGACCGTCCAGGTCTCCACCGTGGGCGTCAGCGCGATGATCATGCCGGACGGGACGGTCGTGGCGCGGACCGGTCTGTTCACCGATGAGGAGCTCATCGCCTCGCTCCCGCTGCGCACCACGCTCACCCCGGCGGCGCGACTGGGCACCACGCCGCAGACGGCCGTCTACGTCCTGGCGGCGGCCGCTGTCGTCAGCGGTGCGCTGGCAGGCAGTCGACGACCCGGCCGCGACCGCAGCCGCCGCCCCTTCCCGCGGCGGCTCCGCGCGGCCGACGACCACGCCCCGACGCTGCGGGTGCGGGCCCAGCGGGTGCGAGCCCTGCGGGTGCCGGGCCGGGTGTGGGTCACCCGCGTGTGGCCCTCGTGGCTGGAGTGGCGCCTGATCGTCGGGTTCCTCGTGCTGATGGCCGTCGCGGCCTACACCGGGATACGGCTCGGCCAGGACATCGTCGAGAAGACCACCACCGCGGTGTCGACAACGTCCGATGCTGCGGTCCCGTGAGGCTCGACCATCACGGTTGTGCAGGTGGCGCCCCCGAGGGCCGCGAGCCGTTCAAGCGCGCGAGGTAGGCGTTGTACTGCTCGAGCTCGGCGTCGGCGCCGCCGTCGCGGTCGATCTGCCGGTCTCGGGCGGTGGAGCGCTCGGTGTCGTTGCGCTGCCACCTGCTGGCGATCAGCAGGAGCATCAGCAGTCCCGGCGCCTCCCCGTAGGACCAGGCCAGCCCACCGGCCAGCTGCTGGTCGCGCAGGGGATCGATCCCCCAGCCGGCCGGCGGCGCGGCGAACAGCGGGACCATCGGCGCGGTGGCCATCATCACGATCACCCCGAAGAACGCGTGCAGGGGCATCTCCAGCAGCAGGTCCAGTGCCCGGCCGTGATGGGTCTGCCGGATAGGCAACGGGTCGGTGGACAGCACCGGCACGGTGAACAGCAGACCGGCCACCAGGAACCCCACCTCCAGGGCGAGGTGCCCGGTCCAGGTGCGCAGCAGCGGGTCGGCGAGCTCGGCCAGGTACAGCCCGTAGAACGCCAGCAGGAACAACGGCACCATCACCGCCGGGTGCAGCACCACCCGACTGACCCGGCTGCGCAGGGCCCGCCGCGCCGTGACCAGCACCACCGTGCCCACCCCCCGGTGCGGGGTCGCGCGCAGCAGCAACGTGCCGGGCCGCCCCAGCACCAGCAGCGGTGGGACGAGCATCATCAACGTCAGCTGCTGGAACATGAACGCCGAGAACAGCCGCAACCCGTACCCCTCGATGCCCGCACCGGTCACCAGCGCCAGCACCACACAGCCCACCGTGAACGAGATGGTCGCACCGATCGACCAGCGCCGACCCCGCAGCCACAGCCGGCACGCGCCCGCCAGGTACAGCACCAGCAGCACCACCGCCAGCACCGGAAGGACCGGCACGGGCTGCAGCGTCGGTGCCAGCATCGTCTCCAGGGACGCCGGTGCGGTCGGCAGCCACACCGGCCCCGTAACGCCCGGGTCGTCCTGCATACGTTCCTCCCCGCCTGCGTCCCTGACAGCGACATGGGTCTGAAGACCGATCGACCGGTTGCGACCCCACGGCGATCGCAGCGCTAGGGTGACGTTATCTGAAGATCCGCGTAGATGAGGAGATGCCCATGGGTCGGGTCCTGCCGTTGGACGGCTGCGTCGGTGATGATCCCCTGTCGCAGCGCGTGGCGCTGGTCCGCGCCAGCGTCCCGGACGACGCCGAGGCAGGGACGCTGGCCGAGCTGTTCCGGTTGCTCGGTGACGTACGGCGCACCAAGATCCTCTACGCGCTGCTGGAGGCCGGTGAGCTGTGCGTGTGCGACATCTCCGCAGCGGTGCAGGTCCCAGAGGCGTCGGTGTCCCAGACGATGCGTCTACTGCGGGCCTCGGGGGTGGTGGGCAACCGGCGAGAGGGCCGCCGGGTGTACTACCGGTTGGCCGATACCCACGTGCGGATGCTGCTGGACGTGTGCCGCGAGCACACCGGACACGAAGGGATCCGCTGATGGGCGCCGGGCACGCTCACGCCCCCGTCGCTGAGCACGCCGGCGGGCGCTACCGCCGCCGCCTCGCCGCAGCGTTCTTCCTGACCGCGACGTTCTTCGCCGTCGAGCTGGCAGCGGGGCTGATCTCCGGCTCGCTCGCGCTGATCTCCGACGCCGGGCACATGGCCGCCGACGTCGTGGCCCTGGGGGCGTCCCTGCTCGCCACCCGGATCGCCACCCGCCCCGACCCCACCGGAAGAAGAACCTACGGCTCGTACCGCGCGGAAGTCTTCGCTTCCGGCCTGACCGTGCTGATCATGCTCGGCGTCGGGGTGTACGTGGTGGTCGAGGCGATCAGCCGGATCGGCGAGGACCCGTCCCTACCCTCGGGCGTGATGCTCGCGGTCGGTTTCGTGGGCCTGGTGATCAACCTTGTCTCCATGCTGCTGCTGCGCAGCGGGTCCAAGGACAGCCTCAACGTCCGGGGCGCCTACTTCGAAGTGGTGGCCGACGCTGCCGGCTCCGTCGGTGTCATGGTCGCCGGTGTTCTGATCATCGCCACCGGGCGACCGGTCTGGGACCTCGTCGTCGCCCTGGCGATCGCCATCTTCGTCATCGTGCGTGCCGTCACCCTGGGGCGGCAGGTCGTCGCGGTACTCGGCCAGCACGCACCCGCCGGCATCGACCCGGAGGCCGTCAGCCGAGAGCTGAGCGCCGTGCCCGGCGTGAGCGCCATCCACGACCTGCACCTGTGGGTGCTGACCTCCGGGATGAACGTCGCCACCGCTCACCTCGTCGCGAGCAGCGGATCGGATCACGCCGCGGTCCTGGCCGCCGCGCGGGACATCCTGCGGGATCGCTTCGGCATCGCCCACGCCACGCTCCAGGTGGAGACGGCCCAGCAGCAGCACGAGTGCTCAGACCTGACCTGGTAGCCGCTCAGTCCCTCGACACCTCCGCCGAGCGCTTGGGGGGCCCCTGGTTGCTGGGTGCGCCCAGGGGCGGTGGCATCGGCGCGCCGGGCCAGGCGTGCGAGCATCGCGTTGTAGGCGGCCAGGTCGGTGTCGCCCCTTCGTCGGCACGCTCGGGCGACGGCTCAGATGTGCTCGCGCTTTCAGGCGCCGCCTCAACGGTGAAGCGGAAGGTCCCGTCGACAGGGTGGCCGTCACCGGACACGGAGCGCAAGCGACCTGGAAGTCCCCGGCCGGGAGGCCATCGCCAAGGCGCTGGGTAACAGTGGCGCCGGACACCGTCGTGGCTCCGTCGCCCCACTCCTGCCCGTCAGGTCCGTTCACCGCGACGACGGCACCCACGGCCAGCTGGTCAGCGGATCGAACGCCCGGCCAGCCCACCGCCACTTAGTCCCGGCAGGAGCCCGCCAACTTCCGCCGGGAGTCACAGGCTTGGTGCGCCGCCGGCTGCGGAGGAGGGGTCCCGTTGGAGGGTCCCCTTTCGAAACAACCTCGCTGCCTTGTCGGAGGTCGCCGCTAGCCTCGGTCTCAGTGTCAGGGTGACAGCACCGCTCACGCGGTGGTTGGGTCCTGATCATTGGTCGTCTGGCTCATAGCCTCGGTGCCGCCCCCGGGTTGGCGTTCATGCGTTTTGCCGGCGACCGGTGTGACGGACCGGCCGGCGTGACTTGATAGGAGCGTGGCATCGCCCCCACTGAGATGTGTCCGCCGACCGGCCCAACCGTCCAGTCACTGATCAGGTGAAGGAGGCAACCACCATGGTTGTTGTTGGCGCTGACGTACACAAGCGGACGCACACGTTCGTCGCTGTCGACGCGGTCGGCAAGCAGGTCGGGCAGCTGACGGTCGCGGCCACCACGGCCGGGCATCTGAAGGCGTTGGGGTGGGCCCGGCAGCAGTTCGGCGAGGAGCTGACCTGGGCGATCGAGGACTGCCGGCACCTGTCCGCGCGGCTGGAGCGAGACCTGCTCGGCGCCGGGCAGGCGGTGGTGCGGGTCCCGCCGAAGATGATGGCCGAGCAGCGCCGGGTCGCGCGCACCCGGGGCAAGTCGGACCCGATCGACGCGCTGGCGGTCGCGCGCGCGTTCCTGCGCGAACCGGAGCTGCCGGTGGCCTCGCACGACAAGGCCTCCCGGGAGGCGAAGCTGCTGGTCGACCGGCGAGAAGCGTTGGTGAACACCCGGACCCGCACGATCAACAGCCTGCTGTGGCGGGTGCACGAGCTGGACCCGGCCCACGCTCCCAAGCCGCGGTCGCTAGACCTGGCCAAGCACCAGCAGGCGCTGCACGCCTGGCTGCTGACCGTGGCTCAGGGCGCGGCTGGCGTGGACGAGGTGCGTGGCCTCGTCGCTGAGATGGCGCTGGACGAGCTCGAGGACATCATCGCGCTGACCGCGCGGATCAAGCGCGCCCAGCGGGCGGGGTCCTCGTGGGCCCAGTGGGAGATGTCGGAATAGAAGCACCGGACCCGGGCGAGCAGCTGGGCCCAGTCCTTTCGCGGTTTCCCGTTCGAGAGGGTCGCGACCCGGGTGCGCCAGGCGGTGGCCTGCTCCGAGGTCAGCCGCAAGGTGGCGATGCCGCGGTGGTGGGCCTGGATGTCGCACCAGAACTTCCCGAGCAGGTGGATGGCGATGCCGTTGAGGGTGGAGTAGTCGGTTTCGGTGCACCGCTCGGTGAGGTACTCCACGAACACGGCACGGATGTCGGGGTCCTCGATGTTGTACCGGGCCACCAGCTGCTCGGGCGTCAGGGGAGGGGCGCTGGTGACCTGCAGCATGTAGTCCGGTTCCCCGGGGAGCAGCCCCGCGCGGCGGGCGTACTCCCAGGTGGTGTGCATGCGGTGACCCACCCGCTGGCGGTCCATCAGCTCGCGCCGGGCGCTGATGAAGTCAGCGCCAGTCAGCTCGGTCAGGGACCGTCCGGTGACCAGGCACAGGTTGACCAGGTTGGTCCGTACCCGCCAGGTCGTCTGGTCGGGGTGGGGGGCCTGCGCGGTCATGGCCGCGACGTGGGCGAACAGGTCGGTGTCGTGGACCTCGACGAAGTCGGTCCAGAGTCGTTCCCGCCGGCTTTCCATGATCCACACGTGGCTGGGGCGGACCGCCTTGAGCACGAGGACGGCGTTGAGGGCGTACCTGATCTCTGACCGCAGGGCCGGTCGGCCGAAGCCGGCGGCTTCATACCAGGCGGTCCCGCGCACCCCAGCGGACTCACTTGCCTCCCACCGCTGGCGCCATGTCGTGCCCGGGTGGCCTTCGAGCCAGTCCAGCAGCCGGCTCGTCGCACGCGTAGCCGAGCCATCACGGGTGGCGCGAGGCAACTGCGGTGTCACCGGGCGCCAGTGGCAGATCAGGCTCACCATCAACGGCTCCAGCACCGACCGGGCAGCCGACCCCAGGTCCTGCCCGGTGGCCGCCAACTGGACCTGAGTGAACGTCATCGGCTGCAGCGGGGGGTTGTTTGGCCTGCCGCCCTTCGCCAAGTGCGTGGTCACAGCGTCACGCCCGGGAAAAGGGTGTGCAGGTCGCTGGCGGCGTAGCCCGGCGCGGGCCGGGCCGCGGCTGGCGCCGGTCGGCTCAGATGCCGATGCAGGGAGGCGACGAGCTCATCGAGCCGGGCCGCCGAGTACGCCTGCAAGGTATCCATGTTGCGATGCCGCAGCAGCATTTGGACATCGGTCAGCGTCATCCGCTCGTCGGCCAGCAGACGGTGAGCGAAGGTGTGACGGAAGTCGTGCCACGTCAGGTTCGCGCCGAGCTTCGCGTTGGCCCGCTCCAGGACCTGCCGCAGAGTGAAGTACGTCAACGGTCGAGGCGGGTTGCCGAACGTCATCCACAGCGGCTGGTCGCCCATGCCTACATCGAACCCAGAGCGGACGTGACCGGCGAGGTACCGGGCGATCCACACGAACGACTCCGGCGCGGCAGGCACCCACACCCGCAGACCGGCCTGCCCCTTACCGACCACGCTCAACACGCCCTCGCCGGCGTTGACGCCATGGCGTGTCATCGACAGCAGCTCCGAGGCCCGCACCCCGGAGGACAGCGTCACCGCCACCAACGCCCGATCACGGTCATTCCCCAACACCGAGAACAGCTCCTGCAGCAGCGGCTCCCCAATGGACCGCGGTTGGATCCGCGGCTGCCGCTGCCGGTAGGTGCCGCGCCGAGGCAGCCCAGACCTGGCCCCGACCCGGCGAGACGGCCCGGTTCGACCCCGCGCTGAGGACCGCGGGACAGGATTGGCCAGCGGGCCCAGCCCGGCAGCGACCGCGAACTCATAGAACGACGAGATCACCGTCAACGCGTGGTTGATCGTCCGGGGCGCGTACCCCGCCGGAAGATACGCCTTGCCCGTGACCGCGTTGATCGATCCCGCCGCCGGCCGCGACGTCGACCGCTCGCCCGAAGAAGAACTCTCCTCCGACACGGACGCAGCCGGGTCCGCGGCCCGGCGCCGCTGGCCGTTCGGGGCGCCCTGCAGCCACAGGACGAAGTCGCGCACCTCCTCACGGAAGGCCTCCCGCCAGGGGACCTCCACAGCCAGGCAGAACCGCCACCACCGGAGCAGGTCATACGCGTACGAACGGCGGGTTGCCACCGACGCGCCCGTCGCCGCGATGTCGATCAAGAAGGCCGTGATCTCCTTAACCGGGCGACCTGCCGCGTCGACCACCTGCCACCCCACACCAGGGGCCGCCACCACTGCCCCCGAACGCGGCAGAACCAACCGTGCAACGTCCCGCCCAGCTCGCGCCGCAGCCATGAAGCCAACCTTCCATCGCAGCAGCCAAGCGCCCGTTCGCAACGCCGCTGTGGGTGCAGTCAACAGGTGAGCTCGCCGAGCTCACCGGCCGCAGCCAGACAGCGATCCGTCGCGCCCTAGAGCAAGGGGGAGTGTCGACCCGCGGCGCAGGAGCACCGCTCGTCGATGAACCCAAGCGCCGGCGACGAGCATAAAGAGACACCCCTGCCCGAGCGCCCCAGGTCGCGGCCACGCGACGATGAGAAGAGGAAGGGCCACGGAGACAACTGGCCCTCGCGCTCAAGGCTGGGATCGCTCGACCCCCTCTGGACACTGAGCTAACCAGGATTTAAGAC
Source organism: Arsenicicoccus sp. UBA7492 (assembly GCF_002479615.1). NCBI lineage: Bacteria > Bacillati > Actinomycetota > Actinomycetes > Micrococcales > Intrasporangiaceae > Arsenicicoccus > Arsenicicoccus sp. UBA7492. The sequence continues at coordinate 18,841 of NZ_DLOE01000027.1, forward strand.
CGGGTCTCATCGAGATATATCTCCATGAGATTGGGCGCTACCAAGAAAACTTGGTAATGTGTCTCTCAGCAAAGGCTTCGGCTCCCCGCGATGCGTGTGAGTCAGGTTGGCCCCCGGTGTAGCTACGGCAGCCGGGGGTTTGCTGTATCTCCGGCGAAGGTGGTCACCGTTGCGAGCCGCTCGACCTCGTCGAAGAGTGCGGTCCCACGGCCCAACAGCCGCTGACGATAGGCCGAGCAGACCAGGTCAGGCAGCCACAGCAAGTGGTCGGTGCCGGGAGAGACGTGCAGGAGCTGCGCAGTCGGGTCGATGCGCTTGTCCTGGATCAACTGCGCGCGGGTCCGGCGATCGTTGTTGTTCTGCCGGGCGGTTCGGCGCTCCTCCATGATCATGAGGCCGACCGGGTCGTGAGTCCCCCCGGTTGCATGGAACAGGGACTCCAGCAGGAGGCCGAGGCACTCTTGCCTGGCCTCCTCGCCGTCTGTGTCATCCGGATCCACGTCGGTCCGGTGGATGATGACGCACGCTTCGTGGACCTCGTCCAGGCACTGGAGCAGATCGAGCGCTTGATCCTGGCCCTCGTCAGAGCGCAGGACATCGGTGGTGTGCCAGTACCCACTCTCCACGCGCTCGTCGAGGTCACTACGCAACCCGTCGCGGTCCTTGGCCGAGACGACGACCGCGCCCATGACGTAAAAGTTCAGCTGCCCCTGCTGAGCGGAGTAGGTCTCGTCAATGAAGGCCACCGGCTGTTGGCCGACGCGCTCGTAATGAGTCTCGACGACCGATCGCTGACCGGGCGTCGCCGGGGGAGGAGGTGTCATCGTCTGGCCTCAGACCCGACCAAGCACCCGTAGCGCGACCAAGAATCGGTCGCGCGGATGAAGGCGGGTAAGGAACGCATGTCGGGATTGTCCCACTAGGCACCGACACGACAAGGCGACGAACCGCGGAGAGCCCCAAGGCGGCTGCCGACGACGTTGGACGACACCCTGGCCAGCGGCCGGCCAGGTGCAGGCCTGCACGACCGCACCAAACACAACCGAGGCCATCAACGCCAGAGGCGCCTCACCGCCACGTCTGGTACCTCCCCTCCGGGTCGCGACTAGCCACCCATCACCGACAGGCCGACCCCGGCGGACCCAGCGACGAACAACGGGCCCAATAGGCCACAAGCAGGCCTGCTCAGCCGGCTGACGGACACCCTCCGCTTCGCTCCGGGCGCCGCTGTCTTTTCCCCTCCACCTCCGGGGCATTTCATGGTCGCGGCCCCGCTGGCGTGCGCAACGTCGGCTCGGCTCCGCCTCGGCCCCTCCAACCGAAGACTTTGGGTCGGCGCTCCTTCGTCGCTTATCTCCTCCCCAAACTCTTCGGCTTCCGGGGCTGCCCGACGTCCTCCGCTTCGCTCCGGCCCCTGCGGGGTGCACCCACCGGCTCCTGGCCGCGCCTTCATTCCATTGCCCCGGAGGGGGCGGGGGATGGTCGCCCGGCCAACCCCACCGCTGGGGTCGCGCGCGGCTCACCTGCGTCGGCCCGCGTTCCTTGACGCTGGGTGCCGATGGTGGGCTTTCCTCAGTTGGCGGCTCCGAGCGTGGCCCCGCCGTCGATAATGGCGTTGACAGTGTCTTGGGTGGCCAGGAGCACTTCGAGCTTGCCGTTGGTGATGCGGCTCGCGCTGATCGCTTGGGCGGGAGTGTCTGGTCGTGCCGCGCCGGCCTTCCAGGTCCGGCCCGCGTCGGTGCTGACGGCGACCGTGCCGTCGATGGTGATCCCGGCTGCGGTGGCCTTGTCGGCCCAGGCGAGCATGGTGAGCAGCGGCGCGCCCGGCGCCTTCGTCCAGGTCGTGCCATGGTGCCGGTCCAACGTCACAGCAGGGGTCCAAGCACCGGCCAGTCATGCAGGCCCGCAAACGGCCCGCCCTCGCGCGGCGCCCCGGCCCGTCGTCGACCCACCGATCACACTCTGCCGAGCACGACCTCGATTAGCTATGCAGACCAACGACGAGACATGGCACCCGCCCAGCCCTTGACGCTAAACACCTCACGCTGATGACCGGGCGTTGTGACCAGTACTTCGTGCGCGGTCCCGGCGCGGCAGGCCGCTCGTCGGCGAGCGTTCATCGTCTGGTCACGTGACCGTCGGCCGCAGCCGACCCTCGCGGCCCTAGCGTCCGGCTGGGCGCCGGCTGCGGCGCCCATCGAAACGTGAGTGAGGAATGCTCAGATGCGAACCAGGATGAAGGTGACCAGCGCGGCCCTTGCGGCCCTCGCCGCGGTCGCAGGAACCGCGGGTGCCATGGCCGCCCCCGCGGCAGGGGCACAGGGGGCCGACGACGGTCGGGTCAAGAACGTGGTCTACCTGCTGGGTGACGGCATGGGCCGCACCCACGTGGATGCCGCGCGACTGCGCTACTACGGCGCCAACGGCAAGCTCAACATGGAGCAGTTGCCGGTCGTCGGGCAGAACGCGACCTACTCGGTCGAGAAGAACTCCGGTCAGCCGGGCAAGGCCGACTTCCACCCCAACTACGTCACCGACTCGGCGTCGGCGGCGACCGCCTGGGCCTCCGGGGTCAAGACGTACAACGCTGCTCTGGGCGTCGACGCCAAGGGCAAGGTCGTCCCGACGGCCATGGAGCTCGCGAAGTCTGCGGGCTACGCCACCGGCAACGTCTCGACCGCCGAGATCACCGACGCCACCCCGGCCGGCCAGGCCAGCCATGCCCTCGCGCGCGGCTGCCAGGGCCCGAACTACAGCGCCAGCTCGTGCCAGGACCTCGCGATCACCGGCCAGCCGCTTCCCACGAGCGACATCCGCGTGACACCGATCGCTGACCAGATCGCCCGCAACGGCACCGCCGACGTCATCCTCGGCGGCGGGCTCTCGCGCTTCGACACCTCCGATGAGAACGCGCTCAAGGCACAGGGCTACTCCGTGCTCGGCTCGCCAGCCAGCCAGACCGTCGCGACCCGCTCAGACCTTCAGGGCGCCAGCGGCAGCAAGGTCTTCGGCCTGTTCAACAAGGGCAACCTGACCATCGAGAAGTTCAAGCGCGAGAACCCGAGCGCCCCGCAGGACGCCGAGCCCTCGCTGCGCGAGATGACCTCCAAGGCCATCGACCTGCTCGACGCCAAGGCAAAGTCCGGCAACGGCTTCTACCTCCAGGTCGAGGGCGCCCTCATCGACAAGCGGTCCCACGCCAACGACGCCGCCCAGACGCTCGAGGAGACCAAGGCCTTCGACGACGCCGTGAAGGTCGCCATGGACTTCGCCAAGCGCGACGGCCACACCCTCGTCATCGTGACGGCCGACCACGAGTGCGCCGGCTTCAACATCATCGAGAAGGGCACCTTCACCAACGCCGAGGCCGCCGCGCCCCCGACCAACGTCGACAGCGGCAACACCGCCAACAACTCCGCGACCCTCCGCGCGTCCGGCAACGTGAAGGACGGCACCCGCTCCACCGGCATCATCAACGGCGCCGGTGCCGGGGACCCCAAGAACTTCGCGCCCGCGACCTTCCGCACCAAGGATGACCCGGCGGACGTCAAGGACGGCTCCTTAGAGGCGAGCCTGTGGCTCACCTACCTGTCCGGCAACCACACCGGCGCCGACGTGCCGGTCTTTGCCTACGGTCCCGGGTCGCAGCAGCTCGGTGGCGAGATCGACAACACCGACCTCTTCGACGTCGTCACCGGCGCCCTGCGCCTCAAGTGACACCTACGAGGCGCGTCGCGGACGCGAAGACGTGCCCAGCTGAGTCGTGGTGGGCCCCGCGGTCGCATGCCGCGTGGCCCACCACGGCTCGTCACGACCCTGGCAGCGCGGCTCTCAGCACACCTTGGCCATCGGCCCACGCTCATCCCAAGGACACCCCACCATGAAGCGCTCGGCCCTCACCGCGGCCGTCCTCGCCGCCGCTCTCGCCGTCACCGTCTTCGCGGCGGCCGGGGCCGTCACACGCGCTGTGACGGGCCCGCCCGCCCGCCCGGCCTCGGTTCAGGGGCCTGCAGCCGCCCGCGTGTCACTGCCCGGAAACATCCCGGCCACGGGGGAGCCCGGCCTGCCGTCGCTGTCCACGCTGCGTCCCCGTCCAGGCAGCGCGGTCCAAGCGGCCGGCCCCTTCGACGACCGCTTCACCATGACGGGTCTTCGCTTTGACGGCAGGTCCGTCACCGCGTCCGCCACCATCATCAGCGACGTGAGTAACGTGCTCGAGTTCGGGGCGCTGGCCGGCTTCTACGACGCCAACGGCGCCCTCATCGGTACCGGCCGTTTCGACTACCACAACGACGAGAGCGCCCCAGCGCACCAGCACGCAGGCCCGCCCACCGAGCTCGAGAAGGTCAGGATCATCGTCCCCAAGGAGCTGCAGGGCCGCGCCAAGGCAGCGGCCGTCGGCGTACCCGTCCTCGTGAACGAGTAGTGGCCTAGCCGTCGCGAGCCGAGAGGTTGTCAGGACTCGAGTCGGGTGATGGGTGGCAAGGCGCGACCCGCGGGCTGACACGACGACTGCCCGAGATCGTCTATCGCGCTGCTCGGCGCCCTTGAGGAACGTCTTCACACGACACGGGGGACGATCTCTAGAGGTGGGTCCGCTGTAAATCTCCTGGCCCGGGAGACACTGCAACTCATGTGTTGTTTTTCGCGGGGCCGAGGGGCTGCCTGCCCAGACCAGACCCAAGCGCGGGATGTGGCCGCCGCGGTGTCGGTAGCGCGGGTGGCGGGTTCACTGACGAGCCGATGTCTCGGTCCGGTGACGGCGTGAGTCCGGCCGGGCGAGGGCCCACTCCGGCGTCCCGGCCGCCGGGGGCAGGCCCCGGGGGTGTGGATGTTCTCGAGGGCCGCCCGGTTGTCCACATCAGCCGGTTGGAGTCGCCGCTGACGACGTACTACCTCCTGGTGGGTGTCACCGTGACGCTCGTGGTCTTGGGGCTGGTCATGGTCTACTCGGCCTCGAGTGTGGAGGCGCTGCTGCAGGGTCAGGCCTCGTACGCCATCTTCGTCCGGCAGCTGATCTTCGCCGCTGTCGGCGCCGTTGTGGCCGTTGCGGCCGCCCGGGTGTCCCTGCGTGGGTGGCGGCGGCTGGCCGGGCCGGTGCTGCTGGGCGCGCTGGTCCTGCAGGCCGCCGTCTTCGTTCCCGGGTTGGGGGTGAACGTCAACGGCAACCAGAACTGGCTGGCGTTGGGCCCGGTCACGGTTCAGCCGTCCGAGTTCGCGAAGATCGCCTTGGTGCTGACGGGGGCCACCATTCTTGCGAACAAGGGCAGCCGCGTCGGGGACTGGCGGCACGTCCTGCTCCCGTATGTGGTGCCGATCTCGGGGATGGTTCTGGCGCTCGTGCTCGCCGGTCATGATCTGGGCACAGCCATGGTGATGAGCATCCTGATCGCCGCGGTGCTGTCGGTCGCGGGGGCGCCACTTCGGGTGTTCCTCGTCGGTGGTCTTGCGGTGGCTGCAGGTGTTCTGTTGTTGGTTGGCGGCAGCGGTAACCGCGTGGGAAGAATCAGCAACTTTCTCGATGCTGCCTGCCGTGCCGACCCGAACGGCGCGTGCGGACAGTCGGTGCATGGGCTGTATGCGTTGGCGGACGGGGGGTGGTGGGGCGTCGGCCTGGGTGCCTCGAAGGAGAAGTGGGCGTGGCTGTCTGAGGCGCAGAACGACTTCATCTTCGCCATCATCGGCGAGGAGCTCGGACTCCCCGGGACCCTGGTCGTGCTGGTCCTGTTCGGGCTGCTCGCATGGTGCTGCTACCGGCTGGTGGTCAGGGCTCGTGACCCGTTCGTGCGTATCGCCACCGCCGGGGTGATGGCGTGGCTGATGGGCCAGGCCGTCATCAACATCGGCTCGGTCATCGGGTTGGTCCCGGTGGTCGGCGTGCCGCTGCCGTTGCTGTCCGCCGGCGGGTCCTCGATGGTCACCACGTTGCTGGCCTTGGGCATGTTGCTGTCGTTCGCGCGGGCCGAGCCGGGCTGCGCGGCGTTGCTGGCCGGTCGCGGTCCGGGACTGGTACGCAGGAGCATTGCGCGGGGCCGCACCGGTCTGGCTGCCCGCAGCACTGCGCGCAGCACTGGGCGCAGCTAGGCCGCGGGCGGCGTCGGGTTTGTCAGGCTTCGGGCCTTCAGGGCGTGATGAGTCCGGCGCCGAGGAGCCCCAGCAACAGGACGCCGAGCCCGACCCGGTACCAGACGAACGGCGTGAACCGGTGGGTGCTGATGTAGCGCAGGAACCAGGCGATGACGAGGTAGCCGGTGCCGAAGGCCACCACCGTTGCGAGGGCGGTGGGTCCCCACTCCGGTGCAGGGCCCTCGCCCAGTTTCGTCAGCTCCAGCCCGCCGGAGGCGAGCACTGCGGGAACGGCCAGCAGGAACGCGTACCGGGCCGCGGCGGTTCGGGTGTAACCGAGCAGCAGGCCGGCGCTGATCGTGCCTCCGGAGCGGGAGACCCCTGGGATGAGCGCCAGTGCCTGCGCCGTGCCGAGGGCGAGGGCCTGCCGGGTGGTGAGCGCCTCCAGTGGTCGGCGGTTGGCCGCGACCCGGTCGGCGAGGCCGAGGACAAGCCCGAAGACGATCAGGGTGGCCGCGACCAGGCGCAGGTCGCGTAGCGCCGTCTCGATCGTGTCCTGGAAGGCCAGCCCGAGGATGCCGATCGGGACGGTGCCGATGATGACGTACCACCCCAGGCGAGCGTGGGGGTCCGACCGCGGCACCCTGCCGCGCACGGACCGGGTCCACGCCGTCACGATGGCGGTGATGTCGCGGCGGAAGTAGAGCAGCACCGCTGACTCGGTCCCGAGCTGCGTGACAGCGGTGAACGCGGCGCCCGGGTCGGGCCAGCCGGCCAACGCCGCCACCACGCGCATGTGCGCCGAGGAGGAGATCGGCAGGAACTCGGTCAGTCCCTGCACGAAACCCAGCACGAGCGCGATCCCCCAGCTCACCTGTGGCCGCCCGCGCCGGTCGAGCCATCGGGCGGCGCGGACGAGTGCCCGACCCGCGCGCGAGCGGGCCACAGACCGGTGCGCATGACCCGCGTCAGATGGTGGCGGCGTGCCGCCAGCAGGGCGGCACCCAGCGCGAGGTACACCCCGGCGATGGTCAGCCGCACGGTGCCGGCCCAGTCGGCCGGCGCCGTCCACGCGGCCACGAACTGGGCGGTGAACAATCCCAGCAACGACCAGGCTCCGGCCCGGGTGAGTGTGCCGGTGACCACCAGCGCGACCGCGAACACCGACTGCGCGGCGGTCAGGAGCAGCTCTTCTCGTTGCACCGGGTCGATGGGGAGCCCGGTCAGTGAGCCTGCCGAGAGCGCGAACACCAGCGGCAGAATCCCGACCAGCAGCGTCCACTGGTTGATCTTCGAGGAGATCAACGCCCCGAGGGCGGCCGACGACTGCAGCTTGAGCGCCAGCAGCAGGACCGCGATGAACTCCGGCGTCTCCGAGGCCAGCGGCGCGACCCACTGCACGAGCAGGAACTGGCTGACGTGCAGCTGTTCGCCGGTGGCGACCAGGCTCTCGGCGAACGGTTCGGCGACCGCGAGAATGATGAGCGCTGCGGCCGCGAGCATACCGACGGTGATGATGCGGCGGACCCGTGTGGGCAGCTGCGCGACCGCCGCGGCGGGACCGAACAACTCATCGGCCTCATCGGCCTCATCGTCGCTGTCGTCTGTGGCGGGACCCGGGTCCTGCTCCGGTTCGCGTTGGCGCTCGGGATCGCGCTGGGGCTCGAGGGCCCTGACCCGCCACAGGTACGCGCCGAAGATGGCGAACAGGATGACCGTGTCGATGATCGTGAGGCTCGAGCGCAGCGGCAGCGTCAACGCGTAAGCGGTGGCGACGGCGAGATAGGCGAGCTCGACCACCTGAGTGCGCTGCAGCCGCACCGCACTACGCGCCTCCCCGTCCTCACCGTCAGGGCCCATTCCAGCCTCGGAACCTGACCCGTGGGCTTCGGTGGTGCCGCCGACCTCCGGTTGGCGCGCGCCCGGCACGGGCTGGCCGGAGCGGCGGGCACGGCGGGCCGCCGTGATCGCCACCAATGCCACCACGGACCAGCCGACACCGATGAGCAGCCGGTTCGCCCCCGTCATGTTCGCCAGCGCAAGTGGCGCATAGGTGGCCGGGTCCTGGCCGGCCAGCCAGGCGAAGACGACGTCGACTGCGTACTCGGGTAGGACCGCGATGAGCGCCAGCAACGCCAGCGCCAGCCCCTCGCCCAGGTCGATCTCCGCGAGCTCGGTGCCCCACGTCAGTAGAAAGGCGGCGCCGATCACCGCGGCCGCATACCCGGCGGCCGCGGCTGCCGGGGGAACAGACGTGCCGCTGACGCGCAACCACACCCCTGGGAGGGCAGCCGTCAACGGCAGCGCCAGACCGGCCGCGATCCGCATCGTGACCGGGCGTGCTGTCGCGCCTGCTGGCGAGCGGGAGCTCACCTGCGCGCTCCTCGTGCACCGGCGGGCGCGTCGGCCCGGTCCGGGCCGTTGCGGACCACGTTGCTGAGGACCAGCAGGATCACGCCGGCCACGATGGCCGCGTCCGCAAGGTTGAACGTGGGCCACCAGCCGGAGTGCAGGTAGTCGGTCACCACCCCGTCACCGGCGCGGTCGGTGAGGTTCGCGACCGCGCCACCCAGAACCGCGGCGAACGCGGGCAGCTGCAGCCGGGACCCGCTCGGCGCAGCCCGGTACACGAGGGCGGCCACCCCCGCGGTCACGACCGCAGTCACGGCGAGGACCACCCCCGGCGGCGCCTCCGCGGCGAACGAGAACGCCACCCCCGGGTTGTATCCCAGGCGCAGGTCCACCGGGCCCGCCTCGATCCCGGTGGGTGGCACCACGGCCTGTGCCCACACCTTGACACCGAGATCAACCATCGCCACCACGGCCGCGGCGGCGAACACGGTGGCCCGTCGCCCGGCCGCCGGAGCCCCCTGGCGGCTGGGCGGCAGCGTGCTCATCGAGCGTCCGAGAGGCTGGGCGACCCAGCCAAGCCGGACACGCGGCTGGCCGGCAGGGCCGGGGCACGACCGGCGCGGACCCCGTTGGCGATGATGACGACCTCGGCGACCTCGTGGACGAGCACGACGGCCGCGAGCCCCAGGATCCCGAACAGGGCCAGCGGCATCAGCGCCGTGATGATCGCCAGGGACAGGCCGACGTTCTGCAGCATGATCCGGCGGGCGTGACGGGCGTGCTCGAGCGCCTGCGGCAGGTGCCGCAGGTCCTCACCCATGAGCGCGACGTCGGCCGTCTCGATCGCGACGTCGGTGCCCATCGCACCCATCGCTATCCCGAGATCAGCGGTCGCCAGGGCCGGCGCGTCGTTGACGCCGTCGCCGACCATCGCCGTCGGACGCTGCTCGCGAAGGCGAGTGATGATCGCGGCCTTGTGCTCCGGCAGGAGGTCGGCGTGCACGTCGGTGATCCCGGCCTCGGTGGCCAGCGCGGTCGCGGTGGCACGGTTGTCACCGGTCAGCATCGTCACCGTGTACCCGGATCCGCGCAGGTCCGCGATGACCTCGGCGGCCTCGGGACGCAGCTCGTCACGCACGGCGATGGCGCCGATCACGGCCCCGTCGAGCTCGACGAGCACCGCGGTGGCGCCGCCGCGCTGCATCCGCTGGATGTCGGCCGCCAGGGGCCCGTTCGGTAGCCAGCCGGGTCGGCCCAGCCGAGCCTGGCGTCCGTCGATGGTGCCGGTCAGGCCGGCTCCGGTGACGGTCTCGACGTCCTGGGCGTCGGTCACCGTGTCGACGGCCGCGAGGATGGCCCGGGCCAGGGGGTGTTCGCTGCGGGCCTCGAGCGCGGCGGCCACCGCCAGCACCTCTGCCCGGCTGACGCCATCGACAGTGGTGACCTCGACGACACGGGGCCGGTTCGCGGTCAGGGTGCCGGTCTTGTCCAGCGCGATCCCGCGAACCGCGCCGAGGGCCTCCAAGGCGGCGCCGCCCTTGACGAGGACCCCGAGGCGGCTGGCCGCACCCACCGCGGCGACCACGGTGACGGGTACGGAGATGGCCAGCGCGCAGGGCGAGGCCGCCACCAGTACGACGAGGGCTCGTTCGATCCATGTTGCCGGCTCACCGAGCACGCTGCCCACAAGGGCGATGAGGGTGGCGGCAATGAGAACTCCCGGCACGAGGGGCTTGGCGATTCGGTCGGCCAGGCGCTGGCTGGCGCCCTTGCGGGACTGCTCGGCCTCGACGATCCGTACGATCCGGGCCAAGGAGTTGTCGGCGGCGGTCGTGGTGACCTGCACCTCGAGGACGCCGGTGCCGTTGATCGACCCGGCGAACACCTCGCTGCCGGGGCCGGCCTCGACGGGCACGGACTCGCCGGTGATGGCCGAGACGTCCAGGGCGGTTCGGCCGGTGCGGATCACGCCGTCGGTGGCGACCCGCTCCCCGGAACGAACCAGCATCAGGTCCCCGACCCGCAGCTCGGCCGGGGCCACGACGACCTGGGCTCCGTCACGAAGGATCGTCGCCTGCTCGGGAACCAGCGACAGCAGGGCACGCAGCCCGCGACGGGTCCGGGCCAGTGAGTACTCCTCGAGCCCTTCACTGATCGAGTAGAGGAACGCGAGCATCGCGGCCTCGCCCACCTCGCCGAGCAGCACCGCGCCGACCGCGGCGATCGTCATCAGCGTGCCGACACCGATCTTGCCCTTGACCAGCCGTTTCACCGTGCCGGGCACGAAGGTGGACGCGCCCGCGAGCAGCGCCGCCCACAACAGCACCTGCTCGAGCACGTCCGGGCCGCCCCGCCACCTGGTGACATAGCCCGCCACCAGCAGCACCCCGGCAACCGCGCCCGCACGCAGCTCGTCGACCTCGACCAGCCGCTGCGGCGCCTCTTCGCCGCCCTCGGGTGCGCTCACCGGCTCATCGCCGCCGCAGCCACATGCGTCACTCATTCGTGGCCCCCTCCTCTGCTGCGCGTGCCCGGACCCCGGTGGAGGCCGCGGACGGCAGATCGTCGCTGCAGCCGTAGTTCGGGCACAGCGCCACCGCCTCACCGGTCAGCGCGAGCAGACGCTCGGCGCTGGCGAGCAGATCCATCAGTTCAGGGTGGGCCAAGGAGTAGAACATCTGCCGGCCCTCGGGGCGCCCGACGATGAGCCCGCAGTCACGCAGGCACGCCAGGTGCCCCGAGACGGTGCCCTGGGCAAGCCCGAGGACGGTGGTCAGGTCGACGACCCGCCGCTCGCCGGCGGCCAGCTGCGCCACGATCGCGAGCCGGGTCCGCTCTCCCAGTCCGTGAAACAGCGCCGCTCCGCGCATCAGGTCGGCGGCAGCCGGCACATCCATCGTCGTCATTGTCATGTCCCGATGATAGCGGCTAGAAGGGAGCCTGCGGACTACGGTCGCGGTCCCGGCAAACCCCACCTGCTCATCGGGCTGGGGGCTGGGGGCTGCAGGCTGAAGCCGGATTGCGAGTCAGGTACGCCTTTGGCGACCCGCGCGTGATGGCGCGCTGGGGCGGGTAGCCCTACCCGGTGAGCTCCCCGAGGACGTAGACGGCGAGGAAGCCGAGGAAGAACATCGCCGCCAGGGCCGTGGTCTCGGTCTGCTCGTGCGCCTCGACGAGCAGCTCTTCCACGGCCAGGTAGAGCAGGGCGGCAGCGCCGAAGGCGAGAACGGCGGCGAGGGCGGCTGGTCCCGCACCGGCGAGGAGCGCGGCTCCGCCGACCGCACCGACGGCGGTCAGCAGGCCCAGCCCGACGACGGTCGCGGCGGACTGGGCCCGGTTCAGGCCGGCCTCGGTGAGCTCGCTGCCGAGCGACAGCGACAGGAACAGGATCTCGAGAGTCAGCGCGATGGTGAGGATGATGCCCTGTGCCGCACCGAGGACTGCCCCGAGACCGACGAGGAGTCCGTCGATGACGAGATCCATCCCGACGGCGACGAGCAGGCCAAGGGGCAGGGCGACCGCCGCTCGGCGCGCGACCTGTCGGGTGACGGAGGTAGCCAGTCCGCGTCCGTGTGGCGAGCTCACGGTTGAGGCTGCTGCCGAGTCCGACCCCGTTGTGGGCGTCGGCTCTCGGGCGGCCGCGGCCTCCTGACGGCGGGAGTAGGCGGCCATCGCAAGCATGACGGCGACGCCGGCGGTGAACCCGAGGACGGCGTAGGGCAGGTTGCCCTCCTCGCGCAGGCTAGGGAGGACCTCACCTGCCAGGGCGGCGACCACGACGCCCGCGGCGAAGTGCTGGATGGCGCTGACCAGCCGAGGCCTGGGCGGCCTCAGGATGGAGATCGCCGTGCCCGCAGCGGCTGCCGCCACCGGGAACGCGACCAGGGTCAGGGCCTGGGTCACGGCGCTCATCCGGTGCCCTTTCCCCGGGACCGGTCACGCAGCCAGAGCGTGAGCATGATCCCCAGCAACAGGGCCGCGATACCGGCCCAGGCCCAGGAGTGGTTCCCGGGCTCAGTGGGTGGCGGGACGGTGTGGGCCGGGTCTTCGTCGATGGGGCCTGGGATGGTCCAGCTAGGCGTCGGTGTGGGGACTTGCGAAGGAGCCGCGGCCGCCGCGGGGACCATTCTGTCGAGCTGCGTCTGAGATGCTGCACGAGCCGGCTCGTCGGCCTTCGCAGCCCCCGGACCCAGAGCAAGCAGCGGCAGCGCGACGGCAACAGCGATAGCCCCGCAACGCGACCGAAGTCTGCGACGGTGAGCGTGCATAGTCTCAGCCCTTGGCCAGAACGTCGTCGATGAGTCCGGTCAGGACGCTGGCGGTCACCGGCCCGGACACGCGGGCGGCGATGCGGGCGGACCTGTCCAGGACGAGTGTCGTCGGGGTGGCAACCGCCTTGCCCTGCAGGGCCAGGATCGGGACGCCGCCGTCGTAGGCCAAGGACGGGTAGGTGATGCGGTGCTGGCGCTGGAAGGACAGTCCGGTGGCCGGGGTCTCCATCTTGTCCAGCCCGAGGAACCGGACGGGAAGGCGTCGTCGCTGAACGGATTCCCAAGCCTTCTGCAGATCGGCCGACTCGCTGATGCAGGGCGGGCACCACGACCCCCACACGTTCACGACGAGCACCGTCCCGTGCAGGTCTGCGTTGGACCAGGGCCGCCCTTCCAGCGTCGTGCCGGGCGCCGCAGCCCGCCAGCAACGCGGCGCCCCCGACGGCCACCAGGCTGGAGGCCAGCTGCAGCGCGCGGCGTCGAGTCAGCGGGACGGTGTCGCTCACCATGAGGTCTGGGCGCAGGCGCTGGAGCCCGCGGGCTCGACCTGCAAGGTGGCGTGCTCGATGCCGAAGCGCTCACGCATGACCGCTGCGGCCTGGGTGAGGATCGTGGCGGAGTTCGCCGAGGGGGCGCCGGCGTGCGGGTCTGCCATGACGAGGTGGGCGGTGGCGACGTTCATCCCGGAGGTGAGCGTCCACACGTGCAGGTCGTGGACCTCGACCACACCGGAGATCTCCGACAGGGCCTGCTCCGCCTCGTCGGGGTGCATGCCCGCCGGCGCGTGCTGCCCGAGGACGGCCAGCACCTCGCGGCCGAGCATCACGGCGCGGACGGCCACGAATAGGGCGATCGCCAGGGCCACGACGGTGTCCCACCACGTCTGCCCGGTGGTGCCCACGAGGATGGCGGCGGCGATGACCCCAACAGATCCGAGGGTGTCGGCCAGGACCTCGAGGTAGGCGCCCTTGACGTTGAGGCTCTCGCTGGCGCCGGCGCGCAGCAGCACGATGCTGATGAGGTTGATGAGCAGACCGAGGGCTCCGACGACCAGCATCGGGCCGGAGGCGACCTCGGGCTCGGCGCCGATGCGTCCGAGGGCCTCGATGCAGATGTAGACGGCCACACCCAGCATGAGCAGCACGGCCAGGCCCGAGGCGAAGACCTCGGCCCGGTAGGAGCCGAACGTGCGTCGCCCGGTGGTGTCTGCGCGGGTGGCGATGCGGGTCGCGACCAGCGCCGCCCCCAGCGCGACGACGTCGGCCGCCATGTGGCCGGCGTCGCTGATCAGGGCCAGCGACTGGGAGGTCAGCCCGACGACCAGCTCGACGACGAAGAACGATGCGACCAGCCCGAAGGCCAGCTGCAGGCGCCAGCGGTGGGCGCCGGCGGCAGAGCCGCCCCCGCCGTGTCCATGCCCGTGTCCGTGGCTCATGCGCTTGCTCCCGTTCGCGTGGAAGCGGCGCGCCGCGTAGAGACGCGAGAGGTCACCGACTGAGCGGTGGTGGGCTCCACGTGCTCGACCGGAGCAGGCTGGGTCGCGGTGTGCTCGTGGGTCATGTGCTCACGCGTCAGGTCCAAGAGCATCCGCACGTGCGCGTCCGCGAGGCGGTAGTACATGAGGCGTCCGTCACGGCGGGCGGTGACGACCTGCGACGCGCGCAGCAGGCGCAGCGACTGCGACACCGTCGTCTCTGCGACAACGGTGGCTGCGGCGAGGTCACACACGCACAGCTCGCCGGCCTCCAGCAGGGCGTAGAGCAGCTTGGCCCGGGTCGGGTCCCCGAGCAGCTTGAACACGGCCGACACCTGGACCAGGTCGTTCTCGGGCAGGGCGCGGGCCCGGACGTGGCGCACCGTCTCCGGGTGGACGCAGTGGTCGGTGCAGGCATCGATCACGAGGACCGCTTCATCTGAACGCATGCTCAGATGTTACGGTACGCGCAATGCGTTGTGGACCGCCCGTCCGAACCGGGTGCACGCGCCAGCACGACAACTCACACGACCGCCCTGCCGGTGCCGCGACGGTGCCGCGCGGGCCCCTGCCTGGAGGTCCCATGCCTGCTACCCCGCACAACCGCGGCGCTGACCGCGAGGAGCGCCGCCACCGAGCCGCCACGATGGCCGCCGCGCAGAAAGCTCAGGAACGACGCCGCTCGGTCCTGCTCTGGGGTGGTGTCGCCACGGTCATCGTCGCCATGGTGGCCGCCGTCGGCATCGTCGTGCTCAAGGAGCGCGCCGACCGTCCGACGCTCGACGCGGTCCGCTCCTACACCGTCAGCCAGGGCCACGTCAGCACTCCCGTCGCCTACGCGCAGACCCCGCCGGCCGGTGGCGAGCATGCCCCCGTGTGGCTCAACTGCGGCACGTACACCAAGCCGGTGCCCAATGAGAACGCCGTGCACTCCATGGAGCACGGCGCGGTCTGGGTGACCTACCGCGAGGGCCTGCCGGCCGACCAGGTCAAGAAGCTGACAGCGGCGCTGCCCGACACCTACATCGTCCTGTCGCCGTACAAGGGCCTGACCGCTCCCGTCGTCGCCTCGGCGTGGGGCAAGCAGCTGACCCTCGACAGCGCCGCCGACCCGCGCCTGGCCGAGTTCGTCAAGGTCTACCGCCAAGGGCCCCAGACCCCGGAGCCGGGCGCAACATGCACCGGCGGGACCGACGGAACCGGCGCTCCCGTCCCGCAGGGGATGTGACGGTGACCAAGGACGCCGACACCGGTTATCTCTCGACCGGGACTCCCGAGGATGCGAGCGGCTCTCGCGCGCCGACCCTGCGCGTCCTGACGGGACGGGTCGCGCTCGTGGGGGCCGTGCTCGTGACCGTGTTCGTAGCCTTGGCCGGGTTCGCCGGCTACCAGCTCGGTCGCGCCGGCGACGCCCCCCGGGAGGGCGGCGCCGATGTCGGCTTCGCCCGTGACATGCAGGCCCACCACAACCAGGCCGTGCAGATGGCTCTCATCATCCGCGACAAGACCGCCGATCCGACCCTGCGCGCGGTCGCGTACGACATCGCCACGAGCCAGTCCCAGCAGGCCGGGCAGATGTACGGCTGGCTGGCCCACTGGGGGCTGCCGGCGACCTCCCCGGACCGCCCCATGGCGTGGATGACCGCTGAGCACCACCAGCCAGAGGACGGCCCCTCGCAAGACCCGACCAGCGGCAGCGATCGTCCTAGCGGCACGACGAGCACGCCGGAACCGTCCGCCACCCATGCCGGAATGCCGGGGATGCGCGACAGCGCCAGCTCGAGCACCCCGAACGAGACAGCTGCGGGAGCCATGGGCATGGCCACACCGGCGCAGCTGCAATCCCTGCAGCAGGCCACGGGCGTGGAGGCCGAACGCCAGTTCCTCACCATGATGATCGCCCACCACAGAGGCGGCGTGCAGATGGCACAGGCCGCTCTCCGGTTGGCGACAGAGCCCGAGGTCCTGACGCTCGCCCGCGCGATCGACACGGCACAGACCGCCGAGATCAAGCAGCTGCAGCAACTCCTGGAGGCACGCCGGTGATGGCCCGTCCAACAGCATCTGGTTCGCCCTGGCCGGGTTCGTTCTCGCAGCGCTCGTCGTCGTGGTCGTCGAGCTGAGAGCTCGACGACGTGAGCGTCACACCCGAGGCGCCGACTGGAGCGGGCCGGAACCGCCGCAGCACCCAGAGCCCCGAACGCAGACTCGCGTATGCCGTCCGCCCCCTTCGCGAGGCTGCGCACCTGCGCGGCGGTGGCCGCCACCGGCGTCTCGATCGCCGCCGGGTCGCCCGGCCGGCCGGTGCCTGCCGGGACCGGGGACAGGAAGAGGCCACCCGTGACTGGATGGTGGGCCGGGTTCGGGAAGGTGGCAGGGCACCTGGCCCCACGCTAGGCCGGGACCGCGGCGGACGGCATACGTCCTCGGTGATCTCGTGAGACGGTGCAGGGAGCTGACCGGTGAACCGGAGTCGGCTCGCGGGCGTCTCCGACCCTGGGAGCACCAGTGAGGAGGTGGCGGCGGCATGCCGCTCGACGACGACGCGGCCGCGGAGATCTACCGCGAGCACGGGCCGATGCTGCGGCGGGTCGTCTTGGCGTGCCACGAGCGACGCCAACCGCGTCGACGACACATCGTCCAGGAGGTCATCCTGCGCGTCTGGAAGCAGGCGCCGGAGGCCGAGAACCTGCGCGCCTACCTCATCACCACCGCCCGCCACCTCATCGTCGACCAGTACCGCGCCGCCGGCCGCCGTCCGCAGCAGGCGCAGCTCGTCGAGGTCGCCGAGCAGGACTTCGCCCTCGACCGGGCGCTGGACCAGGTGCTCGTCGAAGAGGCCCTCGGCCGGCTGCAGGCCAACCATCGTGAGATCGAGCGCTGCCTCTACTACGAGCGGCTCACGCCGCCGAGACCTCCGTGCGGGTCGGGGTGCCGGAGGGCACCGTGAAGTCTCGCGCCTACTACGCCGTGCGCAACCTGCGCGTCATCCTCGACGAGATGGGAGTGACCCGATGAACCCCGCATCGGACGACCTGCACGTGCTGCTCGGCGCGTACGTGCTCGGTGGCCTGTCCGACGAGGACCACCGCGCCTACAGCGAGCACCTGCGCACGTGCGGACCGTGCCAGACGGAGCTCGGCCAGGTGTCCGGGCTGCCCCGACTGCTCGACCTGGCCGGACCCGAGGGCGGTCCCCACCTGTCCGACGGCCCCGCCGCCGCGCCGACCCCGCTCATGACCGAGCCCGACGACGAGCGCGTCACGAGCCTGCTCGGCGAGGTCGCCCGCCGTCGACGCCGCCGGCGGACGTGGCTCTCGGGCCTCGCGGCCGCGGCGGCCGCCGTGTTCTTCGCCGGCGGCGCGTGGCTCGGGCCGAAGCTGACCGAGGCGACCACCCCGACCCCGCCGACGACGCACGTGGCCGCGGCCGCGGTGCCGGGCAGCTCGGTGCGCGTCGACATCGCGCTCGTGACCCGCGGCTGGGGCACCCAGCTCGACATCGACTGCGAGGACATGCCCAAGACCGGCGCCCTGGTCCTCTGGGTCATCGACGGCAAGGGTCACGCGACGGCCGCCGCGTCGTGGCGCGCGACGGCGACGGGCTACTCCAAGGTGACCGGCGCGACGGCGTTGCGGCCCAACGAAATCCAGGCGCTGGAGGTCCGCACCGACACGGGGAAGGTGCTCGCCTCGGCCAAGACGTGACGGTCCGGCCGCATGGTCAGAGGCCGGTCCGAGGCCGGTGGGCAGTTGCGTCCGTGGCGGCGTGACGCTGACCTTGCGTCCGTCGAAGGTGACCTCGCTGAGCCACATCGTGCGGCCGAGGACCTCCGAGCCGACCGAGTCGGGCGCCCGCGCGTGGTAGACCATGAGCACCCGGCCGTCCTTGGGTCTCGAGCATCGCGCAGTGCCCCTGACCGGCCGCGACGTCGGTGCTCGTCAGGACCGGTTCGGGGTCCTTCGTGAACGGTCCGGTCGGCGACGACGCGGTGGCGTGTCCCACCGCGTACGCGTCGCTGCCGTAGTCGTTGGCCGAGTAGAAGAGGTGGAAGCTGCGTCGCGCCCGCGGGCGAAGGCCGCCTCGACGAGCCGCCCCTCCCACAGGAGGTCCTGTCGCAGCAGGCGTTTCGGCTCTCCTTCGAGGCGAAGGCCGTCGGCCGAGAGGCGCTGCACCGAGATCCACGTGTCCTTGCCGACGGCGTTGCCGTCGTTCTTCCAGTAGAGGTAGGCCGTGCCGTCCGTCGCGACGAAGGGCGCCGAACGCCCCCGAGCCAGCTCGGGGGCGTTCGGCATTCCTCAGGCCTCGGCGTCCTCACGCCGCCGCCGACGCCGTTGTGACGCGGGGAGCAGCACCCACAGGGTGAAGGCGAGGACCGTCAGGCCGCCACCGAGCCAGAACGCGGTCGATTGCGAGAGCAGCACGTCGAGGACCAGGACGACGCCTCCGATGATGCCGACGCCGAGGAAGAAGAGGCCGGTCCTGATGAGCGTGTCGGTGTGCCGCACGACGAAGTCCTTGAGCCCCTCCCGGAAGAGCATCCGGTGCATCGCGACGGGTGCCATGAACACGAGGGTGCTGACGGCGACGGCGAGCAGGGTGACGACGTAGATCGACCGCTGGAGGTCGGTCAGCGTCGTAAACCGCTGCTGGAAGGGGATCGTGAGCAGGAACGCGAAGAGGATCTGGACGCCCGCCTGGGCGATGCGTAGCTCCTGGAGCTGATCGGCGAAGTTGCGGTCGAGCCGTTCGGCCTCGGTCTCGTCCCGTGTGGAGGGCTGCGAGTCGCTCATGGCTCACCTATACCCCGGATCGTCGTCCGGGTGGTCGCGCGGGCCGCGGCAGTCCGCATCCCCCGGGGGAACGGGCTGCGCCCGCGAGGGGAGACGGCCAGCCGGGCCGGGCCTTGGGGGTCCGCCCGCAGGCCCGGGGTCCACGGGACCGCGTCCAGGTGCGCAGTATGCTCGCGGTGTCGCGGCGGAAGTACAGCAGCACCGCAGACTCGGTGCCGCGCTGGGTGACCACGGTGAACGCGGCGCCGGGGTTGGGCCACCCGGCGGGGGCTGCCACGACCCGCAGGTGCGCCGTGGAGGAGATGGGCAAGAACTCGGTCAGCCCCTGCACCATGCCCAGGACCAGGGCCGCCAGCCAGGTCATCGTGCACCGCCCGCATGGTTGTCGACCCGGGCGTCGTGGCCGGCGGCCGTCAGCGTGCGGCGCAGCTGCAGCACGAGCGCCCGGGTGGCCTCGGGCGCGTTTGGGGTGGGTGCGCGGCGAGAGGAGCGCGGCTGCCACGGTCGCGCAGGTGTACTCCCGCATCACGGGCGGCGCCGTGACCGATCCGAGCGCACCTGCTCCCGCCGTCCTGGCCGCCTACGAGGACCGTCAGGACCAATCCCGCCGGGTCGCTCACGCCGAGCTCGTCGGCGACCTGTTCGCCGCCGGCGACGTCGCAGCCTCCGAGGCCGTGGCCCGCCACTGCGGGCTGTTCACCGTTGACCTCGGCCTCGGCGACGTCCTTGAGGAGCAAGTGCGCTCATGAGCGTCCACACCACCAGCACCCGACCCGGCAGGAGCAGTGCCCTCAGACGCCGCACCATCGCCCCCTACGACTGGACCGTCCTGCTCGTGGTGGCCCAGACCGGTCCCGCCCCCATCCTCCAGCTCGAGCGCCACATCCTGCTTGACCCTGGCACCGCCCAGCCCCCCTGGACCGACTGCTCGAGCACGACCTGATCACTGCCACCACCGGCGGCGAGCCCCTCTTCCAGGTCACGCCGTGCGGCCTGGACGTCCTGGGCGACGTGCACGACCTCGACCACCTGCGCGAGCACTCCTGCTTCACCGCGGCCTGACGGCCCCCGGCGGCACGCGACAGGACCCTTCGCCCGTGTCTGCCAAGACCCCTGGTGGGTGGCGTGGCCCCTGACCGCCACCCACCAGGCTCCACCCCCACCTGACGCACGAGGACCCCATGGCCCACCACCCCAACACCCACGCCGACCTCCGCTCGACCCCCAGCAGCGCCGCAGCCACCGACCGCACGCCCACGAGTCCACACCTCCCGCCCTGCTCTCAGCATGGCTTCACGGCCCAAGAGCCGGCGCAGGCACCCCTCCTGCGCGAGCCGCAGGTCGCGCCGTGACCGGTCGTCGCACGAGCGCTCCGACCGGCCCGCAGGGAGCCGGCCCCGGCGACGCGATGCTGCCCCTGCTGGTACCTCTGCCCGGCCGCGGCACGGCACACGACCTCCCACCACGGTGGGACGGCCGCAAGGTCGCCTGGGAGCCATGGCGAGAGGAGCCGCAGACGTTCATCTGCGGCCGCGGAACCCACGACCAGATCCGGTGCGCGACGTGCCGCACCAACCAGCCCCGGCTGACCTGCACGGGGACGACCGCAGCCGAAGGCGCTCACCCTGCGCGCCGACTGCTCGCCTACCGATGCCGAGGGTGCGGTCATGACACCGTCGTCGAGCTCGCCCGACAGGGGATGCAGGTCTGGGACCTGGACGACAGCGACTACGGCGATGTCGGCTCCCACGACCCCACCCCTCACGCCTACGACCACTAACCGCCCACCAACACAGGAGCACTCATGCCCATCCCCATCCGCGACGCCTCGGCCATCGCCACCGTCCTGAACCACCTCTGCGGGCACCGCGACGCCGACCCAGAGCGCCTGGCCGAGGCCATCGAGACGCTCAACACCGCAGCGCACAAGGCACTGGGGGCGGGAGGCCTGACCCACGGCCAGCTCCAGGTAGCGACCCGCACCCTGCAGCAACTGCGCTCGAGCACCACTCCGTGACCAGGCCCGCCGCACCCATGCCCGTCGGATCACCCCCACCCGCCCCCTCCAGAAGGAGCCAGCCGTGACCTCCACCCCCCGCAACGTATGCCAGGACGCATCTGCCATCCTGGCCGAGGCGCTGGCCAGCGGCGCCCCCAAGCTGATGCGCAAGGCCACCCAGCTGCACGACCAGCTGCAGGACCTGGCCCGCGACCTGGAGGCCCGCAAGGAAGCCAAGGCCCGCACCAGACGGATCGCCGAGCTCGAGTCTGAGCTGCGCAGGCTGCAGGGGGGCCCTTCCAGACGCCGCGCCAGCGCCCGCCCTGCCACCGAGGACGCCGCCGCTCGCACCTGGGCGCGGCGACAGGGGATCGCGGTCCCGGCCGCCGGCCGCGTCCCGGTCTCCATCCTCCAGGCCTACCGCGCCGCCACCCCCGGCCGAGTCGCCTGACCTCCGCCGGGGTGGGCAGTGCTACCGCCCCGTCCCGGCAGCCCACCCCAACGAGATCTCACCGACGGGCGCCCCGCGGCCGAGGGCGGTGGCGGACCGACAGCCACCGACCGCGGGCCCGAAGCGTCCCGCGGTCGAGGACGAGGGCGGACTGTCACACCCTCCCGGCATGATGCCCACGTCATGCCTACCGCCTCCCCGCCTCCGGGCCGCCCAGGGACACCCCTGCGCGATCGTCCCGTGAACGACAGCACCGCCGCGCCACCGCCGCCCCCACGCCTGAGAGCTCGGCGTCACTGCTGGGTGGCGCCCACCAACGAATCTGCTGAGCCGCACCCTGGACTGGTCATCGACTGGCGGCGAGGCCCAGCAGGCCAGTGGCAGCCACGCGTCACCTACGTCGTCGACGAGGGCCAGGACACGGTCGTGGTCACCCAATGGCTCGACCTGGCGTTCGTTCAACCAGCGGCACCCGACGAGCCGCCCAGCACCCAGACCCGCTCGGGCGCATAGTCGCAGAACAATGACGGGATGCTCCCGATAATCAGGAAGGCAATCGACAGGCCAACAGCTTTACAATTGACAATCTGCAAAACTAGGATGGAGGTACAACAACACAGAGAGGCGAAGGGATGCGGAAGAGCGTACGCGAACTGCTCCAAGCCCTAGAGGCACAAGGGTTCACCACCCGCCGCACCACCAAGGGCCACTGGATGGTCCACAAGGACGGCAGATACGTAGGAACCCTGGCCGGAACCCCCTCGGACCACCGATCCGAGAAGAACTTCCTCGCAGCAGCCAGGAGGAGCGGGTTCATCCACAAGGGCCGCTAGACAAGTGGTCCCGGGGCATCCGAACTGCCCCGGGACCACGCCCCAATCCTGCCCCACCCCAGCCTCTCGCACCGCTATCACCCAAGGAGACACCTATGAGCAACGGATACGTGGTCGAGCTCGAGACCGACCACGACGTCGACGAGAACCTCATCGACGACATCATGGACACGCTCGCCGCCGACCATGTCGCCGTCGCGGCGACCGCCCAGGAGCCCACGCACCTGGTCATCACCCTCACCCTGGATATCGACACCCCCCTGCAGGCGGCCGAAACCGCCGTCGACAAGGTCACCCCCTTCGCCCCCGTCATCGGCTTCACCGTCACCCCCGAGCAGCTGCGCGACCAGAGGATGGACCCCACCGCCGAGGCGCTGCCCGACATGCTGCCCGTCTCCGAAGCCGCCGCACTCGCCGGCGTGCGGCGGCAGAGCATCTACTCCTGGCTCGACCAGGGACACATCAAGGGCCGCCCCCCGCGGGCCGGCTACGGCTGGATGGTCGATCGCGCCTCCCTCACGGCCCACCTGCAGAGCCGTCACAAGCCCGCCAGCATTGGAGCAGGAGACGGGACTCAGTCATGAGCCGATTGTGCGCGAGCGCCGCTTGGTGGGCAGTAGATCGCTAGTCACTAGCCGACCCTCACGGTTCGATGCCCAGTTCGGCGTGCTCGGCGATCAGCAAGGCCGCGCGCTTCGTTCCGGGCCTCGTCGTGCTTCCAGGTCCAGGCGTACTCGATGACTTCAGCGATCCATTGCTTGGCCGCCGTGGTAGCGGCGCCGCATGCGGGCTCCACGTCGGCGAGGGTGCTGCGCAACAACGCTCACGACCTCACGCCTCCTCGAACCCGGACTCGTCAAACCGCAAGGTGCGCGCATTCTCCGCCACCACCCGGACCACGTCCTCGGGGAACCCCTGAGCGCGCTTGGCCTCCACCTCCAGTCGAACTGTCACCCGCGCCCCGTCACAGCCACGCAGGTGCGTCAACACCTCCTGCACGATCTGCTGGAAGTCCGCCGCGACCCGAGCAGACCCCAGCTCCTTCGCGCCGAAGTACCGCGTCAGCACCCGCTCCACCGGCTCCACCGCCTCCGGGGAGATCCCACCGACAGCGACACCCCCCACACTAGGGGTCGGGCCCGCACCCTCTGGGACGGACTGCAGGCGCTCGCGGTTGATCTGTGCGGTGGCGATCTCGGGCTGCACGATCAGCAGGGAGTCGGTGGGTGTGGGCGCGTCATAGGTGGGGTTGTCCCCGACCCACAGGTCGATATAGCGGCCCGCCTGCTCGTCATAGGCAGCCGCGAGCGCGAACCCGTCTTGGGTCCACAGCAGGGGTTGTTCGAGGATGCCTTGCTCGAGGACGGTGCGGTCGCGTAGGCGGGGCATGTAGAGGTACTGACTGTAGTAGTTCCACAGGGTGCCGAGGCTGACGTGCCCGGTGGCCCAGATGGCGGGGACCTTGGTGATGGCCATGCGGATGACGGCGGCGGCTTGGCGGGTGCGCAGGGAGTCGTCGCTGATCAGCTTGGTGGCGACGCGCTCGGCCAGGGACGCGGACTTGCCTTCGACCTTGATCTCGTCGATCACGAATGGTTCGGCCGGGTCTGGCTGGGCTGGGACGAGCGCCCACGTGAACGTTTGCAGCAATCGCGCGGCGACGGTCTGGTCGGCTTGGGAGCGTTGCTGGTCGGCCTGGGTTTGCTGGGTCTGGGTGAGGTTGAGGTCGGCGGAGTGGGTGATGACGTGGCTCCAGCCCAGGTAGACGCGGACCGCGTGGTCGAGTTCGCTCATGCGGGTCTCGTCGCCGGCGAGGAAGACCAGGGAGTTGCGGTGGGTGCGGGGGCTGGCGCCGCGGCGCTGGACGGTGTCGCGGGCTAAGGCCATGGCCTCGGAGTCGTCGCGGTTCTTCTTGTGGGTGGCGCGGGGGTGCAGCACCACCAGGCGCGTGTCGGGCACGTCGGGGATGTCGCTGGAGGTGTCCGGGCAAATTTGGACGCCGGTGAAGTCGCCGCGGGTGCGGGCCTGGCCCATCAGGCGTCGGGTGATCTCGTGCCACACGTCTTCGCGGTGCAGCCGTTCGGCCTGGTCCTTGGCGGTGCGGGTGATGTTCGGCAGCGTGTCGTACCAGTAGCGGCCGTCGCCAGCGTAGAAGTACGTGGCCCGGTCCACCAGTGCGTTGAGCGCGGAGTGGAAGTTGCCGGGCTGGTCACCGGGGACTGCGGTGCCGAGGAACACGCGCTGGGTCAAGATGCCCTTGGTGGTGGCGGTCACCGTCGGCGCGGCGCCGAAGAACACCGTCCGGGCCAGGCGCTTGGTGAGGGCTTTCTGGCCGAACAAGGGTCGGGCGGTGTCGATCTTCGCCGGCTCGGACTCGGGGCCGTCCACGTCGGCGTCGATGATCGCCTTCCAGGAGTCCTGAAGGTACTGGGTCAGCTCGGCGTTGACGTTCCCGCTCGCCAGCGGGATCGACCCGGGCATGATCAGCGCGGACGCGTCCTGCCCGGTCCACAGCTCGTGGATCACCGTCGACATCAGGCGCAGCACGCCTCGGGTGCGCTGGAACCGCTCGAGGGTGGACCATTCCTCGTAGAGGGTGTCGAACAGTTGCGGGTGGATCGGGTAGGTCGCCTTGATCCGGTCTTCGTAGGCGGGGTCGCGGGTCTCGCGGGGGAACTCGTCGGTGTGCTGGCGGTACATGTCCACGAACGCGCGCGCGGTCGCGGCGATCGCGGCCAGCGCGGCCGGGTCGGGTTGGGTGAACAGGCGCTGCCGCACGATGTGGTACGCCTCCGTGGAGGACGCCGGACGCCACTGGTCGGCGACGCGGCGCACCACGTTCTGCAGGCGATTGAGCGCCTCGAGCCCGTCCGCGCCGCCGACCTCTTCGGCGCTGCCGGTCACGATCCCGTCGTCGGTGCCGGACTCCGAGGCGGGGATCGAGATCGCCAGGAGCACCCCGGGCGTGGCCTTGACGGACTCGGTCAGGGACTGCGCGAACGTGAACTGGTCGTCGAAGGTGCCGCCGGCCAGGTCGTTGCGCCCCAGCAGAGAGCGCGCGTATGCGACCCACTCGTCGATGAGGATGACTGCGGGCGCGTAGCGGGCGAGCAGGTCGTGCAGCGTCTTGCCCGGGTGGGTGCGGTTGCGGTCAGCGTCGGCGACGATCGCGTACGCCTCCTGGCCGCCGAGCTGCCACGCGAGCTCACCCCACAGCGTGTTGACGTGCGTCCCTTCCGCCTTGAGCTCGCCGGCGGGGGAGAAGTGGTTCCCGACGAGCGCGACCCGGCGCACCCGCGCCGGGGTGTAGCCGGCGCCAGCGAGGACCTCTTGGGTGTCTTGCGGGAACGCGTTGATCGGCAGACCCGCGGCGATGTGCCACAGCGCGAGCATTGAGTGGGTTTTGCCGCCACCGAAGTTGGTCTGCAGGTTGATGACCGGGGAGGCGTTCATGTCCCCACCCAGACGCCGCACCGCACGCGTGATCAAGTCCCGCAACCCCTCGGTCAGGTAGGTGCGCCCGAAGAACTCTCCCGGGTCCGCGTACTCCCCGGCCGTCTGCTCCCCGGACGCGACCTTGTACAGGTCAGCCGCGAACTCCGACGCCGCGAAGTTCCCGGTCGCAACGTCCTCGTGCGGGGGCAGCACCTCCCGCCACGGCCGCAGCCCCGTGGAATGCGGGTTGTCCGCGACAGCCTTACGCACACGACGGTCATCCCGCTCCGACGATAGGCGCCGCAGGTCCAGCCGCAACCGGCGCACCCGCTCCATCTCCTCCGGCGCCCCCACCAGCTTGAGCAGGCGCTCGCCGGTGTCGAGCGCGCGGTAGGCGTCGTCGTCGGTGAACGACCCGTTGTGCGCCCAGTCGTTGCGGACCCGGCGCAGCTCGCTGGCGTACGTCTCCCCGGCTCGCCCGAGCGCGTCGCTGAACGGGAACCACCCCTCGCGGTGGTGTCGGGTGATGGTTGCCTCGGTGAGCATCCGGAACTGGGTCTGCGGGTCGAGCGGGTCGTACAGCTTGCCCTCGATGCCCCTGGCCTCGTCTTTCGCGCGCACCAGGTCCGTCCACCGGGCGCCGAGCTCGGGGTCCTCGGCCCCGACGACGCGGGCGATGAAGTCGTCCAAGGGAGGGGCCATGGCCGTGAACATCCGCTCGATGCGGTCCCTGTTGGTCAGTGCCATGTCAGGCCTCTTCCTCGTCGAACGCGAACGAACCCTGCGCCGCGGACGCCGCTGGTGCGGCATGAGCGGCCCTCGTGATTTCCGGCCAGGACGTGACCAGCGCGTTGAAGCTCAACGCGTCCTTCGTCCACCCGTTGTCCTCCGCGATCCGGAACAGCAGGTGCGCGAGCTCCTTGACCCGGTCAGCGTCTACGGCCTCGTCCTCCCGCGACAGCGCGCGCCCCATGAACTGGCCGGCGCCCTCCACGCCACCGGCGTCGAGGGCCTTGATCGCGTAGTGCAAGGCCTCCCAGTTGCTGGTGTGGTCGTCCGCGAGCACGTCGTACCCAACCGGCAACGCCGCCGGCGCGAGGAGCTGCACCCGGCCCGCCCGGCTCGTCAGGATCTCATCGCGATCCATCGTGGCCACGCTCGTGTTCCGGGCACGGGCCAGGTTGTCCGCATCCCCGAACAACCCAGCCTCGTAACCGTGCTGTCGATACCACGCGAGCGCGAACCGGCTCGTCGGGTCGAAGTCACCCTCCTGCTCGTTCAGCACCTCGTCCAGGATCTC
This sequence comes from Arsenicicoccus sp. UBA7492, assembly GCF_002479615.1. Classification (NCBI taxonomy): domain Bacteria; kingdom Bacillati; phylum Actinomycetota; class Actinomycetes; order Micrococcales; family Intrasporangiaceae; genus Arsenicicoccus; species Arsenicicoccus sp. UBA7492. The sequence continues at coordinate 45,815 of NZ_DLOE01000027.1, forward strand.
GTTGATCCGCGCCAGCGCGGACTTCACTGACATCTGCGTGCCGTCAGGCTCGAGCACGCCCGCGTATCGGGAGAAGACTGCCATGCCCGGACCGATCGCGGCTTGCGGTAGATCGACCGGGGAGATGGCCCCCTGCTGTAGCTTGCGCAGCGCTCCCGGGAGCTCGGCCTGCAGGTCCCGGATGAAGCCCCGACGGTCAGTGGTGGGTGCGGACGCATCCCGGGGGCGTAGAGACAAGACGATGGAGGAGGCGAGTGCGTTCTTGCCGCTGGCGAGCATCCGGTTGCTCAGCTCGCTTCGCGCGGGCCAGGTGGCTGTGATCGTCCAGCCGGCCCGGATCATTCCCTGCAGGAGCGTCTCCCAGCCCGTCGATGTCGTTCCGGTCTCGTCCTCGCTGGACTGCTTGAACGCGTAGTAGACCGCGATGGGGTAGTCCGCGTTCGCTGACTCGCGTGCACGTGCGAAGACCCGCTGGAAGCCGTGCTCGAAGAAATCGCGGGCCTGCTCGGCGCCGCCGTGGCGGTAGGCGTTGGCCACGAGCTCCTCGGTTTTGGGCACCAGCAGCGTGGATAGCAGGTGTGGGTGGACGGTGCGCAGCGCGCGGCGCAGCCAGACGTAGAAGAAGTCCGACAGGTCCGAGTAGCCGATGTTGTCGTAGTAGGGCGGGTCGCAGGCCAGCACGAGACCGCTGTAGGAGCGGGTGCTGGCATCGGCCTGGGTGACTACGGCCCGGGGGCCTCCGGTGTCGGTGATGGCCTTGGTCAGACTGGTGAGGCTGACCATGAACGACCCGGCGGCCTTGCCGAAGGGGATGGTCTCGGCGAAGTCCCACAGCATCGGGATCGCCTGTCGGGCGAACAGGTGCCGGGCCTGTTGCTTCGTGTTCTCCCAATGGCACAAGGCGTTGGAGATGTCAGTCATGCGACTGACACCGAGGCCGAGGTAGGTCGCGACAGCATCGGCGTACGCGACAGCCTCGGACCCACCGGCCTCGAGGGGGTCCCCGGCTGGCATGCCGGCCGCGAGCGCGTCGGCCAGGACGTGTTCACGGGCCTCGGAGACGAGGCTCGTGAAGGTGTCTAGGGCAACGAGCTGGCGCGGGGTGAACAGGTCTGCGAAGCGGGTCAGCCCGTAGGTGGGGGCCTTCAAGTCGCGCGGGTAGTAGCCCAGCTCCTCGTGCGGGGCGTCCACGGCAGGGACATCGCGTGCAGCGCGCAGGTGGTGGTCGTCCGCAGGCAGGTAGTGCCGTGTGCGTCCCTGGTTGGCGGCGACGGCCATGAGCGTGCTGGAGATCCGCCCTGCGCGGCCCTCGGCGCGGATCGTGGCCAAGGAGACTGCGGTCCCGCAGGCGATGCAGGTCGCCCCACGTCGTCCCACCGTGCCGTCGTGCTCAGTGGTGGGGGCGTTGGTGAGGTCCTGGCTGATGTCGAAGGTGACCCGTCTCCCGCTGGGGTGCTGCGGGTCGCTGACGACCTTGGAGACGAGGTAGGTCTCGCGGCCCCGCTTCTTGCTCAGCCAGCGTGACCTCAGCAGGGGCATGTCCACCGCGCAGGCCGGGTTGGGGCAGACCACGGTCCGAGCCCACAGGTAGGCGATCACGTCACCTGTCGAGCCGTCCGGGAGAGTGGCCTTCGGGTAGAGGTGCCCGATCCTCGCCTGAGCCTGGTCGCTCATCCACTGCCCGTAAGCGCGGACGTCTGCGACCAGTGCCTCGGCGCCATGCTCGGTCAGCAGCCTCTCGGCTAGGTCAGGATGCACGGGCGGGTTGTCGCGAAAGCGCGGTGGGATGTCGATCAAGGCCTTGTTGATCAAGACGGCGACGGGGTTGAGGTCTGAGGAGTGGGCCTCCAGGCCGAGACGTTGAGTTTCCAGCGGGATCGTCCCGCCACCAGCAAAAGGATCGAGGACCTTGGGCAGGTTCCCACCCGCGGACCGCTGGATCTCGGCGCGGGCCCGGGCCAGCAGTGCCTCGTCCTTGGTGTTGTCCCAGGACGCGAGCTGCTCGACGATGCGGTGCAGGCGCTCGCGTTCCTCCCGCTGCTCTTCCTCGGTGAGGGTGGGGTCGCTGCTTGGGTCGTCGACGATCTGGGCGAACAGGAACGCACGCGCCGCTGCGGCGGGGCGGCGTGCCCACCACAGGTGCAAGGTGGAGGGGTGGCCGTGACGGACCGACTTCTCCTTGGCGGACTCGCGGTTGATGGCCTCGAGGGGGAGCGCGACCTCGATGAGCTTGCGCCGGATCGGCTGTGCGTGGCTGGTGCTGGTTGGCATCGTGATCGTGTCCTAGAAGGGGTCGTGGCCGGTGGCCCAGGTGGGGTCCCACTTGCCGAGGATCCCTGCGGTGGCGAAGCTGCCGAGGTCGGTGGTGGCGAAGGGGTCGGGGATGTAGCGGATCTGGTCGTGGGCGGGGCCGCGTGGGTCGACGGCGACGAGCGCGAGCCGGTACAGGGGTGGGGCGTTCTTGCCGGTCTGGATCTCGCGGTGGGTGATCCAGAAATCTTTGGCGCCGGTGGTGCGGCCCTTGACCTCGATGGTGTAGACGTGCCCGTCGGGTGCGGTGGACAGGAGGTCGTAGCCGGGGTTGTTGTGGGGCATCTCGCGGGGGGTGCGTCCGAGCCGGCGTTCGTGGGTGAGGACGAGGTCGACGGCGCGGCGTTCGACCGTCTCGGTCTCGCGGGCGTGGGTGGGCATGTCGTCGTAGCCGGGATCCTCGAACCAGTCGATGGGCAGGACGAGCGCGGCGGTCAGGAGCCTGGGGGGTTTGCCGGTCATGGCGAGCTGCTGGGTGATGCGGGCCAGGCGGGCCTGCTGGCGCGCGTCTAGCTCGGCGGCCTTGCGGGTGAGGGATTCGCTGGACTCGCGGGGCTTGTCGCCGGCGTCTTCTTTCTCGTGGGCGACGGCTGCCTCGAGCAGGAGCCGTTCGTTCTCGGCCTGCAGGCGCTTGGTGACCAGGTCGCGGGTGCGTTCCAGCTCGGCGGTGCGGCGGGGCTGGACCTCGGCGAGGTAGTCGGGCAGGCGGTGCGTGATCATCCAGGAGACCGCGGACTGCTCGGCGTCGGCGAGCCACGGCAAGGCCTTGGCCTCGTCCACGACGGGGCTGGCGGGCGCCGCAACGCAGTCGAGGTAAGGGGCTGGGCCGGCGTCGGTAACGGTGCCGTGCTGGTCGACGTACGCGTAGCCGAAGCGGCGGCCGACGTAGGCGCCGGTTCCGTCGGTGATCTCTTCGGCGACCCCGACCATCAGGGTGGGTTCGGTGACAGCGCGGGACACCAGCACGGTCCCGGCCTGCAGCGCGTCGCGGTGACGGGCGACGGCGTCGGCCATGACGGCGTCGTGCAGGGGGTGGCCGGGGGCGAGGAGTTCGGCGCGGGTCTTGCCGTCGGGGTGGACGTGCGCGAGGTCGAAGGTGACGCGCTCGTAGCGCGTGGCTACGGCGCCGTTCGCGCGGGTGCGTAGGTTCGCGGGGACGTTTCGGATCTCGAACCGGCCCACCTCGCGGAGGATCATGCGGCCCCCGAGTCGCGCGAAGCCTTCCCGGAAGGCGAGCTCGATGTAGTGCGGCTGCAAGCGGCGGGCACGGGCCTCGTCCATCGCCGCGCGCAGCCGGTGCAGGTCGGCGTCGGCGAGGTGGTCGGCGGCCAGGGCCTGCTCGTTCATGAGCTCCACGAGGCCGTCGCCGACGGACCGGTCGATGACGGCGCGCATGCGTGCCTTCGTGGCGGGGTCGTCGCCGTACTGGATGGCTTCCAGCAGCAGCTGGCGCAGCGGGACCTCGTCGAAAGCCTGGCCGAGGACGTCGAAGACCTTCCCCCCGTAGGTGGTGCGCATCTGCTCGAGCTTGCCGAGCAGGGTCGTGAACACCTCTCCCTCGCGGGTGTTGTCCGCGACCAGGTTCCACAGCCGGCAGACCTCTTCCTGCCCGATGCGGTGCACGCGCCCGAACCGCTGCTCGATCCGGTTCGGGTTCCACGGCAGGTCGTAGTTGACCATCAGATGCGCGGACTGCAGGTTCAGGCCCTCCCCGGCGGCATCCGTGGCGACCAGTACCTGCACCTCGGGGTTGTGCGTGAACTCCTCGGTGATGCGGCGCCGGTCCGCGCGGCGCACACCACCGTGGATCGCGACGACCGACTCGGGCCGCCCGAGCAGGCCGGCAGTGCGGCGCTGCAGATACTCGAGGGTGTCGCGATGCTCGGTGAACACGATCAGCTTGCGGCGCCGGCCATGGGCGTCTGGGGGAATCGCGTGGTCCTGCAGGATCGTGGACAGCTCGGTCCACTTGCGGTCGCTGCCGCTGACCGCGACCTGGCGTGCCTTCCCGAGCAAGCGGGCGAGGTCCGCGAGCTCGACCTGGAGCTCCTCAACGCTCTGGGAGGCGGTGGCCGCGTCCAGCAGGGTGTCCTCGAGCTTCTCGGTCTCCTCAGCGCTGAGGTCCTCGTCGTCCGGGTCAGTCAGGTCGACGTCGGGCAGGTCGTCACGCCAGGTGCCGGCGGCGATCGCGGCCCGCTTGCGTTCGAGCCGGTCAGCGCGCCGCTCGAGGGAACGCAAGATGGCTTCCGGGCTGGACGCGAGGCGTCGTTGCAGGACCGTCAGGGCGAACCCGACGGTGTTGCGGCGCTTGCCGTCGAGCCGGTCGGCGCGGTTCATGCCCTCGCGCACGTAGCGGGTGACCTCGTCGTACAGGGCGAGCTCGGCGCTGCTCAGCTCGTACGGGACGGTGACCGCGATCCGTTCGGGGAACAAGGGCCGGCCCTCGAAGGTGAGCAGGTCCTCCTTGACCATGCGGCGCATCACCCCGGCCGTGTTCACCGAGGCAGTGCTCTTGCCCTCGAACCGGTCCTTGTCCAGCAGGGTCAGGAACAGCTGGAAATTCTCCTCCTTTCCCGAGTGGGGGGTCGCGGTCATCAGCAGCAGGTGCCGGGTGAGGGACCCGAGGAGCTCGCCGAGCAGGAACCTCTTCGTCTTGTTCAGGTTGTTGCCGAAGTAGGCAGCGCCCATGCGGTGGGCCTCGTCGACCACGATCAGGTCCCACTCGGTCTCGGCGAGCTTGTCCTGCAGGTCCTCGTTGCGGGCCAGCTGGTCCATGCGCGCGATCAGCAGCGGGTTCGCCTCGAACACGTTGCGCGAGTAGTTCGCGTCGATCATCTGGTTCGTCAGCAGCTCGAACCGGACCCCGAACTTTGTCTCCAGCTCGTCCTGCCACTGCTCCACCAGCCCGCCCGGCGCGACGATCAGCGCGTGCTTGATGTCATCGCGCAGCATCAGCTCCTTGATGAACAGCCCAGCCATGATCGTCTTGCCCGCACCAGGGTCGTCCGCCAGAAGGAACCGCAACGGCGTACGCGGCAACAGCTCCCCGTACACGGCCTGGATCTGGTGCGGCAGCGGCTGCACGTCGCTGGTCGCGACTGCGAGCATCGGATCGAACAGCCCCGCCATCTGGATCCGCTGAGCCTCCGCGGCGAGCTTGAAGTCGTTCGTGTCCGCGTCGAACGCCCGCCCGGCCGCGGGCTCCTCGACGATCCGGTCCTGATCGGCCGCGTACACGACCGACTCCTCCAACGACCCAGTCACGGTCCGGTAGACAATCGTCGCCGCAGACGAGCCATGCAGCAGCACCGACAGCACCGTCACCGGCGCCCCCGACACCACCCCTCTCAGCCGCATCCCGGGGCGTAACTCATCTAGACGCACGTCGCCTCCTCATCGCCACCGACTGTAGTGGCGGCCACCCGAGCAAGCGTGGATAGAGCCCCGTTGAGT
>NZ_DLOE01000029.1:0-50397 GCF_002479615.1 Arsenicicoccus sp. UBA7492
GTCCATCGGTGGATCGAGGTTAAGAGACACGCCCTAGCCGCCGCGGCTCAACCCGACCCGCCCCGACAGGTCACGTCCCGTCGCCCAGCGGCCTCGGGCCCGACCCGCCCCGACAGGTCACATCCCGTCGGCGGCCGCCCTGGGCTCAACCCGACGCGCCCCGACAGGTCACGTCCCGTCGGGTGCCCGCCCTGGGCTCAACCCGACGCGCCCCGACAGGTCACGTCCCGTCGGGTGCCCGCCCGGAGCGGGGCTCAGGCCTCGACGCGCTCGAGGGACGGACGGAGGTCCTCCGCGGGCGGGGTCCAGGTGGCAGCCTCGGCGTCGACCTGCTCGCCGGACCGGATGTCCTTGACCGAGTCGGACGCGCCGTCGGCCCCGAGGAACCACACGAACGGGATCGAGCGACGGTCGGCGAACTTGATCTGCTTGCCGAACTTCGCTGCGCTGGGGGCGATCTCGGTGGCGATGCCACGACCGCGCAGCTCCGCGGCGACGGCCATCGCGCGGGAACGGTCCTCCTCGACGCCGAGCGCGACGACGACGCAGGTGGGCGTCGGGCGGGACGCACGGACCACGCCGGTCGACACGAGCCTGGCCAAGAGCCGGGACAGGCCGATCGAGATCCCCACCCCCGGATAGGTGGTGCGCCCGTCGGAGGCGAGGGCGTCATACCGACCGCCGGAGCAGATCGAGCCGTAGGACTCCTGCCCGACCAGCTGGGTCTCGTAGACCGTCCCGGTGTAGTAGTCCAGGCCACGCGCGACGCGCAGGTCGGCGACGAGGACGCCGGGGCGCTGGGCCATGGCGGCCTCCATGACGGCGGTGAGCTCGGCCAGGCCCTCGTCGAGGGTCGGGTGCGAGACCCCGAGCGCCCGCACCCGGTCGGCGAAGGACGTGTCGGTGGAGGAGATCTCGGCGAGCGCGAGGCACTGCCCGATCTGCTCGTCCGTCGCGCCGGCCTCCGCCAGGAGCTCGGTGACGCCCTCGGGCCCGATCTTGTCGAGCTTGTCGACGATCCGCAGGGTCCCGACGACGTCGGTCAGGCCGAGCCCGAGGTAGAAGCCCTCGGGGATCTTGCGGTTGTTGACCTGGATCCGGTACTCCCCGATCGGGAGCTTGCTGAAGACGTCGGCGATCACCAGCGGCATCTCCGCCTCGTAGTGCGCGGCCAGCGAGCCCGCGTCGACGATGTCGATGTCGCACTGGGTGAACTCGCGGAAGCGGCCCTCCTGGGGACGCTCGCCGCGCCAGACCTTCTGGATCTGGTAGCGGCGGAAGGGGAAGGTCAGCTTGCCGGCGTTCTCCAGGACGTAGCGGGAGAACGGCACGGTCAGGTCGAAGTGCAGGCCGAGCGCCTTGTCGGGGTCGCCTGCCTCGGCGTCGGGGTCGGTGGCGCTGCCGCCGTCGGCGTCGCCGGCCAGGCGGTGCACGCCGTAGATCTCCTTGTCGGCGTCACCGCCCTTGCCGACCAGGCGCGAGACGGGCTCGACGGCGCGGGTCTCGACGCTGACGAAGCCGTGCAGCTCGAAGGTCTCGCGGATGACGTCGAGGAAGAGCTGCTCGACGACGCGCTCGGCGGGCAGCCACTCGGGGAAGCCGGACAGGGGGGCGATCTTGACGCTCACGGTGGATCAGAGTCCTTTGAGATAGGGGTTGGTGGCCCGCTCGCGCTCCATGGTGGTCGCGGGGCCGTGGCCGGGCAGGATCAGGGTGTCGTCGGCGAGCGGGAGCACCACGTCGCGCAGGCTGCGCATCATGGCCTCGTGGTCGCCGCCGGGCAGGTCGGTGCGTCCGACGGAGCCGGCAAAGAGCACGTCTCCGGCGAGCACGGTGCGCTCGGCCTCGACGGGGATGCCGTCGGGCGTGCCGGGGAGCGTGAACATCACCGACCCCTCGGTATGCCCGGGCGCGTGCGCCACGTCGACGCCGAGCCCGGCCAGGTCGAGGTGCTGGTGGTCGACGATCGACTCGACGCGCGGCGGCTCGCGCCAGGACCACGCCCGCCCGAACTGCTGCTCGAACATCGCGACCAGCTGCGGGTCGAGCGAGGCGGCCGGGTCGGCGAGCCGATAGCGGTCGTCGGCATGGATGTATGCCGTCAGGTCGGCGTCGTCGCCCGTGGTGCACACCGGGGTCACCGAGTGGACGTGGTCGACGTGACCGTGGGTCAGCAGGACGGCGGCCGGCTTGAGGCGGTGCTCTGTGAGGACGGCGCGGAGCTGCTCGACCACGCCGATGCCCGGGTCGACGACGAGGCACTGCTCGCCGGCGGCCGGGGCCACGACATAGCAGTTGGTGGCGAAGGCCTGGGCGGGGAAAGCGAGTACGAGCACCGCGTCAGCCTACTGGGAGGCCGGGGACGCGCGGGGACGGGGCGTCGCCGGCGAGATCGGGTCGGCCGCGCCTCCCGCGGCCGGTGGGAGGGCAGGTATGGCGCCTCCCCGGCAACCGGAGCAGCCACTCTCGCCCTGTCGGCGAGATGTGTCCGCTGCAGGCGCGGCGGACGAGGCCTCGCGGTGGCCTTCCCTAGACTCGGGCGCGTGACGAGGGAGCAGGAGCGCGCGCGGGCCAGGCGGCGCCACGACAAGGTCCAGGCCGCGCAGCAGCGCAAGGCGGAGAAGCGCGAGCGGACGCGACGCCTGGTGGCGGTGATCGCGACGGTGGCGATCGTGCTGGCGACGGTGGTCGGGGTGGCGCTGTCGATGCGGCCGCGCGGCGACTCGACCGATGCCGCCGGCGCCACGGCAGCGAGCACACCTGCGGCGACCCCGTCCGGCATACCTCCGTCCGGCGCCGCCGCCCCCACCGGCACCGCCTCGGGGCGCTGCACGACGCCGCCCGCGCTGCAGACCAAGCCCAAGCAGTTCACGGCCGTCCCGGACAAGGCGACCGCCGAGGGCGCGACCTGGGTGGCGACGCTGCGGACCAGCTGCGGTCCCGTCACGCTCGAGCTCGACGGCAAGGCCGCCCCGCAGACGGTCGCGTCCTTCCTGCACCTGGCCCGCGAGGGCTACTGGGCTCCAAGCCCGTGCCACCGCCTGACCACCGGGGGCCTGTCGGTCCTGCAGTGCGGCGACCCGACGGGCACGGGTGCGAGCTCCCCCGGCTACGGCTTCGGCATCGAGAACGCGCCCGCCGACGGCGCCTATCCCCGCGGGGTGATCGCCATGGCCCGCACGCAGGACCCCAACAGCAACGGCGGCCAGTTCTTCGTCGTCCACCAGGCCTCGACGCTGCCCACCGACGGAGGTGGCTACTCGATATTCGGCAAGGTCACCGGCGGGATGGATATTGTGGACCAGATCGCCGCGGCGGGGTCCGACGACTCCAACGGCCAAGGCGACGGCCGTCCGAAGACCCCGATCAGCATCCTCGAGGTCTCCGTCACCAAGAAGAAGGCATGACTGTGTCCGATCAGCCCGAGCAGCCGACCACCCAGCCCGTCGACGCCGAGGTCGACGCTGCCGTGTCGTCCGAGGCCCCGCAGGCCGCCCCCGCCGAGACCGGCGTCGAGGCGCCGGCGGAGGAGAGCGTGCCTGCCGACGCGGACAGCACCGTCGCCACCGAGACGAGCACCTCCGCGAGCGAGGGCAGCGACGTCACTCCCGAGGCCACCTCCTCCGCCAGCGAGGGCGTCACCATGGACGAGCCGGCCGCCGCGCCGGCCACCGAGGAGACCGCCCCCGCCGAGCAGGCTGACGCAGCGCCGGAGGCGACGCCCGCCGCCGAGGAGTCGGCTCCCGCCCAGGAGTCGGCTCCCGCCCAGGAGGCCACGCCCGCCGCCGAGGACGCCCCCGCGGCGGAGACTCCGGCGGCGGAGACTCCGGCGCCGGACGCGAAGCCCGCGGCCGCACCGGCCCCGAGCCCCGTCCCGACCCCGGCCGCGATGCCGAAGCCCCCGGCTCGTCCGGCCCCCGCGTCCCCGTCGGGCGTGCCGGCACCGATCGCCCCGCCCGCCGGCCCGCCGAGCAACGCGGCGACCTTCGGCCGGGTGGCCGAGGACGGCACCGTCTACGTCCGGACCCCGGACGGCGAGAAGGCCGTCGGTTCCTACCCGGGTGCGAGCAGCGAGGAGGCCCTGGCCTACTTCGCCCGCAAGTACGACGAGATGTGGGCGGCGTCCGAGCTGCTCTATCACCGCGTGCTGCAGACCGGCCTGTCCGCCAAGGAGGCCACCGAGGACCTCGCCAAGCTGCGCGAGCACATCGGTGAGGCCAACGTCGTCGGCGACCTGCCCGGCCTGGACGCCAAGGTCGAGTCCATCGCCACCGCCATCGAGGCGCGCCGTCAGGTGGAGGCGACCGAGCGCGCCGCCGCCCGCGACCAGGCCCGCACCGAGCGCGAGGCGATCGTCGCCGAGGCCGAGAAGATCGCGGCCCAGGACCCCGCCAAGACGCAGTGGAAGGCGAGCGGCGCCCGCATCCGCGAGCTCCTCGACGACTGGAAGAAGCACCAGCGGTCGTCGGTCAAGCTCGACCGCGAGTCCGAGAACTCCCTGTGGCAGCGCTTCAGCACGGCCCGCAACTCCTTCGACAAGGCCCGCCGGGTCTACTTCGCCGAGCTGGAGTCCACCCAGTCCGAGGCCAAGGCCGCCAAGGAGAAGCTCGTCGCCGAGGCCGAGAAGCTCTCGGCCAGCAAGGAGTGGGGCCAGACCGCGGGCGCCTTCAAGCGCCTGATGGACCAGTGGCGCAAGGCCGGTCGCGCCGGGCGCAAGGAGGACGACGAGCTGTGGGGCCGCTTCAAGGCCGCCCAGGACGCGTTCTTCAACGCCAAGGACGAGGTCTCGGCCGAGGAGGACAAGGAGTTCCGCGCCAACCTCGAGGTCAAGGAGGGTCTGCTCGAGCAGGCCCGGGCGCTGCTGCCGATCAAGGACCTCAACGCCGCCAAGTCCGCGCTGCGCACCATCCAGGACAAGTGGGACGCCGCCGGCAAGGTCCCCCGCTCCGAGATGGGCCGCATCGAGGGCGAGCTGCGCAAGGTCGAGCAGACCGTGCGTGACGCCGAGGACGCGAAGTGGAAGAAGTCGAACCCGGAGGTCAACCACCGGGCGTCGGCCTTCGCCGAGCAGATCGAGAAGGCGCTGGAGAAGGAGAACAAGGCCCTCGACAAGGCCAGGGCCTCCGGCGACGAGAAGAAGATCAAGGCCGCCGAGGAGTCCCTCGCCTCCCGTCGGGCCCTGCTCGAGATGGTCCACAAGGCCCAGGCCTGACCTACCTCAGGTAGGCACATCCGCCCGACTTCGCACGCCACGGGGATGTGACGAAGCCCGGCCGACGTGTCGAGGTCAGGCTGATCCGGCCAGGGGCCCGCACCCGCGAGGGGGCGGGCCCCTCGGCATACGGCCCGGGTGGATCGTCGACCGAGGCCCGGCCCCCCGGCGTGATCCACCGATCGGTGGAGGATCGGTGTGGCCACCCGGTCGATGCCGCCGGGGTGGGTCCGCGAGCACGCTGGGGACATGTCCCTCATCCACGTCTCGTCCCTCACCAAGTCGTATGACGCCCGACCGGTCGTCCGCGGCGTCGACCTCGACGTCGAGGCCGGCGAGATCGTCGGCGTCCTCGGCCCCAACGGCGCCGGCACGTCGACCCTGGTGGAGTGCATCGGCGGTCTGCGCCGCCGCGACTCCGGCACGGTCCGCGTCGACGGGCTTGACCCCGACGACGACCCGCCCGCGCTGCGCGCCATCCTCGGCATGCAGCTGCAGGAGGCTCGCCTGCCCAAGAAGACGACGCCCCGCGAGGTCCTCGACCTCTACCGCTCCTTCTATCCCGCCCCTCGGGACACCGACGAGCTGCTCGCACGCTTCGGTCTCTCGGTCCAGGCGGACCAGCGCTTCGAGCGCCTCTCGGGCGGCCAGCAGCAGCGGCTGTCGGTGGCCCTCGCCCTGGTCGGCAACCCGCGCATCGCCATCCTCGACGAGCTGACCACCGGTCTGGACCCGGCCGCGCGCCGCGAGATCTGGGCCTTCCTCGCCGAGCTGCGGCGCGACGGCGTCACGATCCTGCTGGTCACCCACTTCATGGAGGAGGCGCAGCACCTCTGCGACCGCGTCGCGATCCTCGACGGCGGCCGGGTCACGGCCTTCGACTCCCCCGACGCGCTCGCGAGCGCAGCCGGCGGCGTCCAGCGCATCCGGTTCACCCCGTCGCGGCCGCTCGGAGGGCAGGAGACCGCCCGGCTGCTCGACCTGCCCGACGTCACCGACCTGACGGTCGACGGCGACCGCGTCACCGTCACGGGCGGCGAGGACGCGGTCGGCGCCCTCGTGACCCACCTCGCGGCGATCGGGGTCAGCGCGCGCGGGCTCCGCGTCGAGGCGCCCAACCTGGACGACGCCTACCTGTCCCTCACCACCCCGCGCCGATCCGAGGACCAGCGATGACCTCCACGCCCTCCACGCCCTCCACGCCCTCCACGCCGTCCGCCCCGTCCAGCACCGCCACCCCCGCGAGGGTCGCCCCGCCACCCCGCCGGTCGGCGCTCGGGGCCATGACCGCCAACGAGTCCCGTCTGCTGCTGCGCGAGCCTGGGCTGGTGGTCTGGGCCGTGCTCATCCCCGTGGTCGCCGACGTCGTCCTGGCTCTCGTGCCCGCCACCCGCGCCGCGTCCGCGGACCTCGGCGGCTGGAGCTTCTCCCAGGTCTACCTGCCGGTGCTCGTGCTGTTCACGGCCAGCCTGCTCACGGTCCAGGGCATGCCCACGATCCTGGCGCAGTACCGCACCGACGGCGTGCTCAAGCGCCTCCGCACGACCCCGGTCTCCCCCGCCGTGCTGCTGGGCGCGGTGATGATCTCACTCGGCGCGGTGACCCTGGTCGTGGCCGTCGCGATGGTGGCGATCCCGACCGTCCTGGGCAACCCACCGCCCGGCAACGTCCTGGCGTTCGCGCTCGTCACCGTGCTGTCCCTCGGCGCGTTCCTGTCCATCGGCGGTCTCGTCAGCGCGCTCGCCACCAACCCCCGCATGGCCACCGGGGTGGGCACGGTCCTCACCTTCGTCCTGTGGTTCTTCGCGGGGATGTGGGTGCCGCGCTCGGTGTTCCCCGAGCTGCTCGCACGGATCGCGGACCTCACGCCGAGCGGCGCCGCCTCCGGGGCGATGCTGGACGCCCTGCACGGCTCGTGGCCCTCGCTCGCGCAGCTCGCGGTGCTCGTCGCCTGGACGGTCGTGCCCGCCGCGGTGGCCGCCCGCGCCTTCCGGTGGGAGTGATCACGCGGGCGGGGCGGCATACGGCCGGAGGGAGGATGATGGCGAGCATGGCCAGCACGATCGGCGTCGCCGCAGCACCCGCATCGCTGCCCCAGGCGGGCGGCGCCTCGCGCAGGCTCCCCGGATCGCCTTGGCGCTGCTCGTCTTTCGCGGGTGGTGGGAGCGCTGGGGCGCGCACGGCAGGGTGTCCGGGACGTTGGGTTTCGTCCTGCACTCGCTGGCCTGCCTGGCCCTGTGCGCGCTGCACCCGCTCTACGGCTTCTACGCCTTCGTGGGCTACTTCGACGCCGTCCGCGTCTTTCGCTGGCCCGTCCTGTGGCTGGGCATCCTCGCCGTCGCCACCGCCACCGGACTGTCCCAGGCGGGGGGCGTGCACGGCGTGTGGGCGGTGCCCTGGCTGTATGTCCTGATCGTCCTGATCAACGCGGGGCTCTCGGGGACGATGATCGCCGTCGAGCACCGCCGTGAGGAGGCCGTGACGCGGCGGGAGGAGGCGATCCGGCTCCTCGAGACCGCCCAGCGCGAGAATGCCGCCCTGCAGGCGCAGCTCGTCGCCCAGGCCCGTGAGTCCGGGATCCTCGAGGAACGGGCCCGTCTGTCGCGCGAGATCCACGACACCGTCGCCCAGGGCCTGCTCGGTGTCATCACCCAGCTCGAGGCCGTCGACGTCGCCGACCCGTCGACGCAGGCCCGCATCGACCGGGCCGGGCGAGCGGCCCGCGAGAGCCTCGCCGAGGCCCGCCGGGCCGTCGTCGCGCTCGCGTCCCCGCACCTCGACGGCGCGGACCTGCCGACCGCCCTGCACGGCCTGGTGCGCCGGTGGGGCGAGAGCGCGGACGTCGCCGCCACGATGGTCGTCGAGGGGCCGCCCGGCCCGAGCCCGCACGACGCGGAGCTGGTGCGCATCGCGCAGGAGGCGCTGTCCAACGTCGCGCGCCACGGGGACGCACGGCGGGCGACGCTCACGCTGACCTTCACGCCCGAGGAGGTGCGGCTGGACGTGCGCGACGACGGCCGGGGGTTCGTGGTGGCGGACCCCGTCGACGCCGGCTCCAGGGCCACCGGCCCAACCGACACCGGCCACACCCGCCCGGTCGACCCCGTGGGCTCCCACGCCCATCGCGGGCACGGCATCGCGGGCATGCGCGCGCGCCTCGAGCGGTGCGGTGGCTCCTTCGCCGTCGAGAGCGCCCCCGGTCGCGGGTGCGTGGTGAGCGCGGCGGTGCCCCGATGAGGCCCGATCACGACCCCAGCAGCCCTGCCTGTGCCGGCTCCCCCGACCGACCCTGCGCGCTGTCGGTGGTCGTCGTGGACGACCACCCCGTGGTCCGCGACGGGCTGCGCGGGATGTTCGAGCGCGAGCCCGACGTCGAGGTGGTCGGGGAGGCGGCCAGCGGCCCGGAGGCGCTCGCGGTCGTCGCGTCGCTCACCCAGGCGGGCCGCGCCCCCGATGCCGTGCTCATGGACCTTCGTATGCCGCTCGGCGACGGCATCACGGCGATCCGCGAGCTGCGGGCGCTCGATCCGGCCCGCCCCCGCATCCTCGTGCTCACGACCTACGACACCGACCGGGACATCGTGACGGCCATGTCGGCCGGCGCCGACGGCTACCTCCTCAAGGACACCCGCCGGGCAGACCTGGTCCGCGCGATCGTCGACCTGTGCGCCGGCCGCACCGCGCTCGCCCCCGGGGCGCTGGACGCGCTCACCGGACGCCGCTCCGGCGCCGGCACCGAGTTGACGACGCGCGAGCTCGAGGTGCTGCGGGTCATCGCCCGGGGTGGCACCAACCGCAGCGCGGCCGAGCACCTGCTGGTGAGCGAGGCGACGGTCAAGACGCACCTGGTGCACGCCTACGCCAAGCTCGGGGTCGGCGACCGCGCGGCCGCGGTGCGGGTCGCCTACGAACGAGGTCTGCTGTAACCCAGACCACGGCGCACGCGCCTCGAACCACTTGTTCTAGTTGATCTAGAACAACTATGGTTGAGGGGTGCTGATCACCATCGACCCCGAGTCGACCGAGCCGCTCTACGGACAGCTCGTGTCGCAGGTCCGCGGCGCCATCCTCCGCGGTGACGTCGGCCCCGGCGACAAGCTCCCGAGCGCCCGCGACCTCGCCTCGAGCCTCGGGATCAACATGCACACCGTGCTGCGGGCCTACACGACGCTGCGCGACGAGGGCGCCATCGAGCTGCGTCGCGGCCGGGGCGCCGTGGTCACCGCCAAGGGCCTGGACACGGCCGAGCTCGAGCAGTCCGCACGACACCTGCTCGACGTGGGCCGCCGCCACGGCGTCACCCTCGCCCAGCTCCACACGCTCCTCGACCAGGAGGCCTCGTCATGACCAGCCGCACCACCCACCCCGGTCCGACCCCGGCCAGGCGTCGGGCCCTCGCGGTCTGCCTCGTCCCGGCGATCGGCTGCCTCGGCGCGCTGGGCGCCCTGCTCGGCCTGTGGTGGCCGCGGCTGCCGGACCGCATGGCCTCGCACTTCACGCTGGCCGGCGTGCCGGACCAGGTCGGCGCCACCGGGACCCAGGTCGCCGGCTTCTGCGGCGCGCTCGTGGCGGTGGCGGTCGTCGGCGCCGTCGTGCTCACCCGAGCCCGGCCCGGCACGAGCGCCAAGGGGCTCGTGGCCGGCCTCGTCGCGGTCGAGGTCGTCCTGTCCACGGTGTTCGCCCTGGTCCTGCACGCCCACCTCGACCTCACCGACCCGTATGCCGCCCGCCTGCCCCTCCCGCCGGCCGCCGCAGGGGTGGCGCTGGGACTGCTCGCGGGGTGGCTCGCCGCCAAGGCCTGCCCGGAGGATCCCCCCGCCCCGGCGCCCCAGGCCCCACGCCTGCGGCAGGAGCTGGCGCCCGGCACCCGCGCCATCTGGATCTCCCGCACGGGGCAGGCGCGCTGGTTGAGCGTGGTCGTGGCGTCGACCTTCGTCGTGACCCTCGGACTCGCCATCCTGGACGGCGACCGGGCCGTCGCGTGGGTGCCGGTCCTGATCGCGGTGATCGCGCTGGCCTTCACGGGCTTCCGCGTCACCGTCGACCACCAGGGCCTGCGCTGGCGGGGCCGCCTGGGCCTCCCCCGCGGCCACGTCCCCCTCGAGGACATCGCCTCCGCCGAGGTCGTCCAGGTCGACCCGTCCCACTACGGCGGCTGGGGCTACCGCCTCTCCCCCGTGCACGGAACGGCCCTCGTGACCCGCGGCGGCTCGGCGCTGCGCATCACCCGCCGCGACGGCCGGCGGTTCACGATCACCGTCGACGACGCCGGGACCGGTGCCGCCCTGCTCGAGGCGCTCTCGCACCGCGCCTGACCACCCACGCCACACCACCACCCCACCCTTCCCGGCGCGTGACGCACCAGCCGCCACGCGCAGCTCCCGCACACCCTGATGGAGGTCCCCATGGACACCCGCACCCTCCTCGCCCTCGCACCCCTCGCGGCGCTCGCCCTCGGGCTCGTCGCGTGGTGCCTGGTCGACATCGCCCGCAGCCGGCGCACGCGACACCTGCCGCGCTGGGCCTGGGCCCTGCTCTGCCTCGCGTCCTTCCCCGCCGGCGTCGTCGCCTACCTGCTCCTCGGCCGGGAGCCGCGCTCATGAGCCTCGCCGTCCGCACCGAGCGTCTCGGCATCGACTTCGGCGGCGGCGTCGGGCTGCACGACGTCGACCTGCGCGTCCCCGAGGGCGGCGTCCACGCCCTGATCGGCCCCAACGGCGCCGGCAAGACGACGTTGTTCAGCCTGCTCACCGGCCTCGCGCGGGCCAGCACCGGGACCATCACGACCAGCGGCCGGATCGCCTACTGCCCCGACACCCCCGAGCACGAACCCTGGCTCACCGCAACCGAGGTCGTCGCCCAGTCCCGCAGCCTGGCCCGAGGCCCCGGTGGTCCGGCCCAGGACCGCGAGGTCCTCGACCGGTGCGGTCTCGGGAGCGCGGCCGGCCGTCGCGTCGGTGCCTTCTCCCGCGGTATGACGCAGCGCCTCGGCCTGGCCGCCACCATCGCCACCGGGGCCGCCATCCTCGTCCTCGACGAACCGACCTCGGCCCTCGACCCGTTCGGGCAGGCCGACGTCCTGGACCTGGTCCGCGACCTCGGCCGCGACCGGACGGTCCTGGTCTCGAGCCACTCCCTGGCCGCCGTGGAGCAGGTGGCCGACACGGTCGCGATCCTGCACGAGGGGCGGCTGCGGTGGCAGGGGACGCTGGTGGACCTGCTCGGGTCACGGCTGCGGCCCGCCTGGCGCGTGCGCACCACGTCGACGGCGGCGGCCGAGCGACTCCGCCAGGCCCTGGCCGGCTCACCGGGCGTCACCGCCGTCGCACCCGACGGCACCGTGGGCGTCGCGGTGACCTACGCCGACGTGGACACCGGGCTGCTCGCCCTGCCCCAGGCGCTGGCCGCGTCAGGGGTGCCGATCGTGTCGAGCGTCATGCAGGCGAGCGACCTGGACGGCGCCTTCGTCTCCCTCCTCGCGGACCTGGACCCGGATCTCGATCCGGGTCTCGACGACCGTCACGCCGGAGGGGCCCGATGAGCGCCTGGCGGGTCGAGTGGCTGAGGCTGGTGCGCACGCCGCGGCTTGCGGCGCTGCTCCTGGTCTTCACCTTCCTCGGCCTTGCCCAACCCGTCTTCGTGCGCTACGGCCCGCAGATCGTCGAGCGGCTGGGCGCCGGCGGCGGCGCCGGGATCCAGCTGCCGCCGCCGAGCGTCGAGCAGGCCCTGACCGCCTACCTCGGGCAGGCGGGCGGTCTCGGGATGCTCGTGGCGGTCGGCATCACGGTCGCGGCCTGCGCGGTCGACGCCAGCTACTCCCTGGCCGTCTACTACCGCACGCGATCCAGCCTCGTGTCCCAGCTGGTCCCGCGCCTCGTCACGGCCTGGGCCGCGGCGGTGGCGGCGTTCACGCTGGGGCTCGGCGCGGCGGCATGCGAGACCGTCGTGCTCATCGACCCGATCGGCCCGGCCACCCTGGCCCGGTGCTGGGCCGCGGGGGCGGCCTTCCTCACGCTCGCCTGCGCGGGAGCCCTCCTGGCGGCGGTGCTGAGCCGCAGCGTGCTGGCCGGGTTCGCCTGCGTGGCAGGGACGTTCATGGTCCTGGTGCCGCTGCTCGGGGCGGTGCCGACGCTGCGCCCCTGGATGCCCACGCCGGCCCCCACAGGCCTGCTCGACGCCCTGCCCTGGCGTCCCGTCCTGGTCCCCGTCGCGCTGGCGGTGGCGCTCGTGGCCGCAGCGCTGCTCGCCGCCCGGGACAAGCCGCTCCCCCGGCACTGACCCGCGGGCCGGGGTCAGGCCAGGGCGGCGGTCGTCAGCTCGGACAGGCGGGACCGCTGCCGGCCGTCGGCGTCGAAGTTGTCCTCGGACAACCACTGCTCGTATGCCGGCCGCAGCCGCCGCCACTCGGCGTCCGTCATGGCGTACCACGCGGTGTCGCGGTTGCGGCCCTTGTAGACGACGGCGTGCCGGAAGGTGCCCTCGTAGGTGAAACCGTAGCGCACGGCGGCCCGGCGGGAGGACTCGTTGAGGTCGTCGCACTTCCACTCGAGGCGGCGGTAGCCGAGCTCGTCGATCGCGTGCCGCGCCATGAGGTAGATCGACTCGGTGCCGCCGCGGTGGTGCTGCATCTCGGGCGAGTAGACGATCGAGCCGATCTCGATCGACCCGTTGACCGGGCTGACGTTCCAGTACGACGCGGTCCCGACCACGCGGCCGGTCTCGTTGCCGATGATGGCCAGCGGGACGGTCGTGGGGTTGCGCATCTGCTTCTGGACGTAGGCGCCGAGCTCGGTGCTCGTGCGGAACGGCCCGGCGGACATGTAGGTCCACAGCGGCTCGTTGCCCTCGCCGCAGGTGAGCTCGAACATGCTGGGCACGTGGTCCAGCGTGAGGTCCACCAGGGTCACCTCATGGCCCTGCAGGCGCACGTCGCGGGGCAGGACGCGCGGGTGCCAGCCCCACACGTCGTCACCGATGGGCTGGCCGAACTCGTTGCTACGCACGGACTTTCCTCACTGCTGCTCGATCTTGCGGGCCCCGCCAACCCGGCTGACGTCAAAGACGCCGTCGACCTTGCGGATGGCCCGCATGACGTGGTCGAGGTGCGCGGGGTCGCCCATCTCGAAGGTGAACCGGAAGGTCGCCACCCGGTTGGTCGTGGTTGACGAGCTGGACGACATGAGGTTGACGTGCAGGTCGGCGATGACGCGGGTGACGTCCGAGAGCAGGCGGGACCGGTCGAGGCCGTCCACCTGGATCTGCACGAGGAAGACCGACGAGGCCGTGGGCGCCCACTGCACGTCGATGAGCCGCTCCGGCTCGGACAGCAGCTCGGCGGCGTTGGTGCAGTCCCGCAGGTGCACCGAGACGCCGTGCCCGCGCGTGACGAAGCCGATGATGTCGTCGCCGGGCACCGGGGTGCAGCACTTGGCCAGCTTGACCCACACGTCGTCCGTGCCGACCACGACGACGCCGGGGTCGGTCGCGCGCACGCGGCGGGTCCGGCGGGACGGAGACACCGTCTCGGCGGCGTCCTCGGTCAGCCCCTCCTCGCCACCGGCCTGCGCGAGCATCTTGGACACGACGTGCTGCGCGGAGATCGTGCCGCCACCGACCGCGGCATACAGCCCGCTGATGTCCTGGTAGTGCAGCTCGCGCGCCAAGGCGGTCAGCGACTCGGCCGAGGTGAGGCGCTGGACGGGCAGACCCTGCTTGCGCATCTGCTTGGCGATCGCGTCCTTGCCGGACTCGATGGCCTCCTCGCGGCGCTCCTTGGAGAACCACGCGCGGATCTTGTTGCGCGCCCGCGCGCTCTTGACGAAGTTGAGCCAGTCGTGGCTCGGGCCGGCGTCCGGCGCCTTGGACGTCAGGACCTCGACGACGTCGCCGTTCTCCAGCCGCGACTCGAGCGGGACGAGGCGACCGTTGACCCGGCCGCCGATGCAGTGGTGACCGACCTCGGTGTGCACGGCATACGCGAAGTCCACGGGCGTGGCCCCCGCGGGCAGGCCGATGACCTCGCCCTTGGGGGTGAAGACGAAGACCTCCCGCGTGTTGATCTCGAAGCGCAGCGAGTCCAGGAACTCCCCCGGGTCGCTGGTCTCCTGCTGCCAGTCGACCAGGGAGCGCAGCCAGGACATGTCGGTCTGGCCGTCGTCGGTGGGGGCCGCGGTGCCGGGGCCGTCCTCCTTGTACTTCCAGTGCGCGGCGACGCCGTACTCCGCCCGCCGGTGCATGGTGTGCGTGCGGATCTGGATCTCGACGGGGTTGCCGCCCGGGCCGATGACCGTCGTGTGCAGCGACTGGTACATGTTGAACTTCGGCGTCGCGATGTAGTCCTTGAACCGCCCCGGCACCGGCGTCCAGCGCGCGTGCATCGCGCCCAGCGCGGCGTAGCAGTCGCGGACCGACTCCACGAGCACCCGGACCCCGACGAGGTCGAAGATCTCGTCGAACTCCTTCCCCCGCACGATCATCTTCTGGTAGACGGAGTAGTAGTGCTTGGGGCGCCCGGTCACCGTCGCCTTGATCCGCGCCTGCGCCAGGTCGTGCAGCACCAGCTCGCGCACCCCGGCGAGGTACTCCTCGCGGGCGGGGGCGCGACCCGCGACGAGGTTCTCGATCTCGTCGTAGACCTTGGGGTAGAGCGTCGCGAAGGACAGGTCCTCGAGCTCCCACTTGATGGTGTTCATGCCCAGCCGGTGCGCGAGGGGGGCATAGATCTCGAGGGTCTCGCGCGCCTTGCGCTGGGCGGAGCTCGCCGAGACATAGCGCCAGGTCCGTGCGTTGTGCAGCCGGTCGGCCAGCTTGATCACGAGGACCCGTATGTCGCGGGCCATCGCGACCACCATCTTGCGGACGGTCTCCGCCTGGGCGGCGTCGCCGTAGTGGACCTTGTCGAGCTTGGTGACCCCGTCCACGAGGCGCGCGATCTCGTCGCCGAACTCGCGGCGCAGCTCGTCGAGGGAGTAGTCGGTGTCCTCGACGGTGTCGTGCAGCAGCGAGGCCGCGATGGTCGAGGGCGGCATGCCGAGGTCCGCGAGGATCGTGGAGACGGCGAGGGGGTGGGTGATGTAGGGGTCGCCGCTCTTGCGGAGCTGTCCCCGGTGGCAGCGCTCGGCCACGACGTAGGCGCGCTCGATGACGCTGGTGTCGGCCTTGGGGTGGGTCAGCTTGAGAGAGCGCAGGATCGGCTCGAGGACCGGGTTGGCGGACGTCCGCCCGCCGAAGCGCGCGAACCGCGCCCGCATCCGTGCCGAGCTCGGCAGCGGCACGGTGGGCTCGGACACCGCGGCGCTGGCCGCCGCTCCCGCAGGTGAGGGACCCAGCTCCGAGACGTTGGGGTCCGGCTCGGTGCGCAGGGCCGTGGCCTCGGCGTCGGGGCGAGACACCGGCAGGTCCGACCGGCTCCGCGCGTCCTGGTCCGTCATCCCGCCATCCTAGGCCGCGCTCAGCCCCGCACGAGCGAGGAGACCACGCGATCCACCAGCTGAGACCGGCCGCCGAGGGCGTCGATCTCCAGGACGAACTCGCAGGCGGCGACGGTCGCGCCGCACTGCTCGACCAGGCGGCAGGTCGCCGCGGCCGTGCCGCCGGTGGCGAGGACGTCGTCGAGGACGAGCACCCGCTGCCCCGCGTGCAGGGCGTCCTGGTGCATCTCGAGGGTCGCCGCGCCGTACTCGAGGGTGTAGTCCTCGGTGACGGTGGCGCCCGGCAGCTTGCCCGCCTTGCGGACGGGCACGAAGCCGACCCCCAGGACGTAGGCCACGGCGGCGCCGAGGATGAACCCCCGCGCCTCCATCCCCACGACGACGTCCACGTCACCGCGATGGCGGCGCGCCACGTCGTCGACGACCTGGACCAGGGCGGCGCCGTCGGCCAGCAGCGGCGTGAAGTCCTTGAACAGCACGCCGGGCTGCGGGAAGTCGGGGATGTCCCGCATCAGGGACGCGACCAGGTCGGCCACGCGCTGCTGCTCCGGGTCGGGGTGCGGGCTGGTCGGCATACGGCCGGTGCCTATCGCTTGGACCGCGGCGCACGCCGCGGCTGGTTGCGGGGACCGTCCTGCGTGACGCTCGGGTGCAGGGGCCGGCGACCCCCGTCGGCGGCCGGGTGGGTCGGGCGGCGGGTCGCGGTCGCGGTGCCGGCCCGGGTGGCCGAGGTCGCGCCACCAGCAGCACCACCGGCCGCACCCGTGGCGACGTCGTCGGGGCCGGTCGCCGGCGTCAGGTCGGAGTCCAGCATGGAGCTGTGGGTGTCGTGCTTGCCGAGGTCGGACAGCAGGGTGCCGGAGAAGTTGGCGCCGCCCCGCGCCTCCTGGTAGCGGTGGGCGCGCTTGGCCTGCTCCTTCATGCCCGGCTCCCGCTCGCGCAGCATGGCCAGCACCGGGGTCGCGATGAAGACCGAGGAGTAGGCGCCGACCAGGATGCCGACGAGCAGCACCAGGGACAGGTCGAGCAGCACGCCCGGACCGATGACCAGCAGACCGACGATGAGCACGACGGTGACGGGGATGACCGACATCATCGAGGTGTTGATCGACCGCACCAGGGTCTGGTTGACGGCGAGGTTGGCCGCCTGGCTGAAGGTCTGGCGACCCGTGTGACCGGCCGCGCGGACGTTCTCCTTGACCTTGTCGAAGACCACGACGGTGTCGTAGAGCGAGTAGGCGAGGACGGTGAGGAAGCCGATCGTCGTCGCCGGGGTGATCTCGAAGCCCAGGAGGGTGTAGAGGCCGACGGTGATGACCATGTCGTGCAGCATCGCGATGAGCGCGGCCGCCGCCATCTTCCACGTGCGGAAGTAGAACGCGAGGACCACGGCGACGATCGCGAAGAAGATGAGCAGGGCGCGCAGGGCCTGCTGGCTCACCGACTGGCCCCACGACGGGCCGACGAAGGTGCTCGACACCTTGTCCTTGCCCACCTGGAACTCCTGGCCCAGGGCGTTGCTCACGGCCTGGGTCGGGGCGTCGGCGAGCTTCTCGGTCTGCACGCGGATTGAGCTGTCGCCGATCTTGGTGACCGTGACGTTGCCGGCCTGCTCCCCCGCCTTGGACGCCGCGTCCTGCACGGTGTCCTGGGCGCGGTTCTCGAAGCCCGAGATGTTGCGGATGTCGGAGACGCGGAACTCCGAGCCGCCACGGAACTCCAGGCCGAGGTTGAGGCCGCTGAAGGCCAGGGAGCCGATGCAGACGGCCAGCAGCAGGCCGGACAGCAGGAACCACACCTTGCGGCGACCGACGTAGTCGAGCCCGCGGCGACCGGTGTAGAGGTCGTTACCGAAATCAGCGACCTTGCTCACAGCACGGCCCCGCCTTCCTTGGTGTAGCTGCCCTCACGCTGCTTGGTGGCGGCGCGCTCGGTCTCCAGCGCCTCGAGCTCGGCGTCGGGGTCGCGGAACCGGCCGCGACCGACGTAGCGCGCCGGCTTGGCACCGAGGGCGTCCGGGTCGAAGCCCGAGAGCTTGTGCCCCTGGCCGAAGAACGTGGTGCGGGACAGCAGCGCCAGCATCGGGTGGGTGAAGAAGAAGACGATGATGACGTCGATGATCGTGGTCAGGCCGAGCGTGTAGGCGAAGCCGCGGACGTTGCTGGAGGCCAGCAGGTAGAGCACGACGGCGGCGATCAGGTTGACGGCGTCGGAGATGATCACGGTGCCCTTGGCCCGCTGCCACCCCGCCTCGACGGCCGCCGGGATCGAGCGACCCTCACGGATCTCGTCCCGCACGCGTTCGAAGTAGACGATGAACGAGTCGGCCGTCATACCGATCGACAGGATCAGGCCGGTGACGCCGGCCATGGACAGCCGGAAGTTCTGCGACCAGCCGAGCAGCGTGATGCACAGGTAGGTCAGCGCGGCGGCCGCGAGCAGCGAGGCCACGGTCACCAGGCCGAGAGCGCGGTACTGGATCAGCGCGTAGATCATGACCAGCACGAAGCCGATGGCGCCCGCGAGCAGACCCTTGCTGAGCTGGTCGGCGCCGAGCGTCGGGCTGACGGTGTCCTGCGTCTCGACGCGGAAGGACATCGGCAGGGCACCGAACTTCAGCTGCTGGGCCAGTGCCTCGGAGCTCGTGGCGTTGAACGACCCGGTGATGCTGGAGCGCCCGTCGAGGATCGGCACGGTGATGCGGGGGGCGACGATGACCTCGCCGTCGAGCACCGAGGCGAATTGGTTGCGCGGCGGCGGGAGGTTGAGCAGGCGCTTGGACAGGTCGGCGAACTTCTTGCCGCCGTCACCGGTCAGGGTGAGGTTGACGCCGTACTCCGTGCCCGTGCCGCCGGCCTGGTTGGGCTGCAGGCCGGACGTCGCGTCCGCGATGTCCTGGCCCTGCAGCTCGGCCGGGCCGAGGATGTACTTGGCGGCGCGGTCGGCCGAGCAGGTGACCAGGGGCTTGGAGGGATCGTCGGAGATCTTGAGGTCGAGGTTGGGATCGGTGCAGTTGAGCGCTTCGTACTGCGCCTGCACCTCGGGGGTCACCCAGGCGGGGTCGCTGGCGTTGGCCGGCTTGCCGCCGGTGCCGCTGGACGTCGGGGCCGGGGTCGCCGCGGGAGCAGCAGGCGTGGTGGCTGCGGGGGCCGTCGGCGTGGCAGCAGGCGTCGTCGCGGCCGGCGCCGCAGGCGTGGCGGCGGGGGCCGACGGTGAGACGGTCGCGGCGGGCGCGGCCTGGGCGGCGGCGGGAGGCACGACGGCCGGGGCGCCGCTCGGCGTCGCGGTGGCGGGGCTGCTCGGGGTCGCGGTGGCCGGAGCGCTCGCGGGAGCGCTGGGCTTCGCCGTGGCCGAGGCGGACCCGGTCGCAGGCGCGGTGGCCGTGCCGGTGGCCGTCCCCGTGGCGGTGGGCGTCGGGGCGGGCTGGGTCGTGCCGGGGCCCTCCACCAGGACGGGCCGGAAGCGCATCATCGAGGACTTTTTGAGCGAGTCGACGGTCTCCTGCGGCGTGCCCTTGGGCAGCGACACGACGATGTTGCGCCCACCCTGCGTGGAGACCTCGGCCTCGGCGACGCCGGACCCGTCCACGCGCTTCTGCATGATGTCGACGGCCTGGTTCATCGTCGACTCGTCGATCGCCCTGCCACCCTCGACCTGCGGCGCGAGCACCACCTGGGTGCCGCCGGCGAGGTCGAGGCCGAGCTTGGGCGTGGCCTGCGCGGTGCCCCAGGTGTTGACGCCGGCGAGCAGGGCGGCCAAGCCGAGCAGGAGCGTGGCGAACCAGACCAGGGTCCGGCGCGCTCCCCTGGTGCGAGGGTTGCGGGCCATCAGTCGGTGCCCTCGGAGAGGGTCGTCGTGGTGCCGGCGGCGGGAGCCTCACCCATGAGGGCACGCTCGTCGATGGTGATGACCACGCCCTGGGCCACCTCGACCTGCGCGACGCCGCCACCCCGGGACACGAGGGTCCCGATGATGCCGGAGGCGGTGACGATCCGCTGCCCGGGCTGGAGCGACCCGGCGCGGGACGCGGCCTCGCGCTGGCGTCGGCGCGTGGTCCACCAGAGCCACCCCAGCATGAGCAGGGGGAGCAGGAAGATGAGGTAGGACAGAGCCCCTTGGTCGTTCTGCGCCGCAGCGGCGACGAACGGGGTGGCAGAGATCATCGACACGTTCTCTCGATCGGATGGTCTGCCAAGATCGTCGGGCCCTGGGATGACGCAGAGTGAAGACCTTGACACGTGGTGCAACGAGGAGGATTCCTCTCGGCAGTGTACGGGTCGGGTCTGTCCCCACCCAATCACCACGCGCTCAGGAGAACCGGCCCTCCCCGTCGAGGGGGAGCTGCGGAGCCCCGGCTCCGGGGGCGTCCATCGGCGCGGTGAGGCCGAGGTGCTGCCACGCCAGCGCCGTGGCCGCTCGCCCGCGCGGCGTGCGGACCATGAAACCCTCGCGCACGAGATAGGGCTCAGCGACGGTCTCGACCGTGTCCGGCTCCTCCCCCACGGCGACGGCGAGCGTCGACAGGCCCACGGGGCCGCCGCCGAAGCGGGTGCACAGCAGCTCCAGCACCCCGCGGTCCAGCCGGTCCAGCCCCCGCACGTCGACGTCGAAGAGGGCGAGTGCCTCGTGCGCGGCCTCCAGGTCCACCACGCCGCGGCCATGCACCTGCGACCAGTCGCGGACGCGGCGCAGCAGACGGTTGGCGATGCGGGGTGTGCCGCGGGACCGTCCCGCGATCTCGGCGATGCCGTCGTCGAGCGCCTCGACGCCGAGGAGCCGGGCCGAGCGCACGAGGATCGCGGCGAGGTCGTCGGAGGAGTAGAAGTCGAGGTGACCGGTGAACCCGAACCGGTCGCGCAGGGGCGCCGGCAGCAGTCCGGCGCGCGTCGTGGCCCCGACGACGGTGAACGGCGGCAGCTCGAGCGGGATCGCGGTCGCGCCCGGCCCCTTGCCCACGATGACGTCGACCCGGAAGTCCTCCATCGCGAGATAGAGCATCTCCTCCGCCGGGCGGGCCATGCGGTGGATCTCGTCGAGGAAGAGCACCTCGCCCTCAGCCAGGCTGGACAGGATCGCCGCGAGGTCACCGGCGTGCTGGATGGCGGGTCCGCTGGTCACGCGGATCGGCCGCTCCAGCTCGGCCGCGACGATCATCGCCAGCGTCGTCTTGCCGAGCCCGGGCGGACCCGACAGCAGGATGTGGTCCGGCACCGCGTCCCGGCGTCGCGCGGCCTCGAGGACCAGGGACAGCTGGTCGCGCACGCGGGGCTGCCCGGGGAAGTCCACCAGCCGCTTCGGCCGCAGCGCCGCCTCGACCCGCTGCTCGTCGTCGACCCCACGGGCGTCGACGACCCGCGCCGTCGCGTCATAGCTGCCGTCGTCGGCCCGACCGGCGAACTCGTCGTCCGCCCCTCGCTCCCACACCTCGGGCACGGGTCAGCGCCCCAGCTCGCGCAGGGCGGCGCGCAGCATCGCAGAGGTCGAGGCCATGCTGCCCGCGTCGCCGGCTGACGCCACCCGCCCGACGGCGTCCTCGGCCTGCTTGACGCTCCAGCCGAGCCCGACCAGCGCCTCGACGACCTGCGGCTGGGTCCCGCCCGCGGCCGGCGCGGCACCCGCGCCCGGCGTGGCGCCCGGGAGGACGCCGACCTTGTCGCGGAGCTCGAGCACGATGCGCTCGGCGCCCTTCTTGCCGATGCCGGGCACCTTGGTCAGGGTCGCGATGTCACCCGATCCGATGGCCGCGCGCGTGACGTCGGGGGCGTGCACCGACAGCATCGCGAGCGCCAGCCGCGGCCCCACCCCGCTGACGGTCTGCACCTGCTCGAAGAGCGCCCGCTCGTCGTCGTCGCCGAAGCCGTACAACGTCAGCGAGTCCTCCCGCACCACGAGGGTCGTCGACAGGCGGGCCTGCTGCCCCACGCGCAGCCCGGCGGCCGTGGCGGGAGTCGTGTGCACCAGCATGCCGACGCCCCCGACCTCGACCACGACGTGGTCGAGGTGGGCGGTCAGCACCGTGCCGGAGACGGACGCGATCATGAGTTCTCCTGTGGTCCAGTCGTCTTCGTCGTATGCCGCAGCACCGCATCCCGGCTCACCGCAGACCCAGGCGTCGTCGGCATCGTCGCACTCCCGAGGGCCGCGAGGGTCGGTGCCGCCCCGAGGGTAGCCCTCACGACGACGTCCCGCGCCGCACCGCCTGGCGACGGGCCGCCGCCACCGCGGGGTGGGCCGAGCCGCCACCCTGCGCACGATGCTCCGCCACGGCCTGCTGCCAACGGTTGGGGGCGGCCTGCTGCCGGCGCCGCGCGGCATCGAGCGCCTCGGCCGTGCGGTTGTCGGTCACGGCCCCGGCGAGCCGTGACGCCGCCCCGCCCCGCCATACGTGGCAGATGGCGAGGGCCAGGGCGTCGGCGGCGTCCGCGGGGGTGGGCCGCTCGTCCAGGCCCAGGACCCGCATGACCATGCTCGTGACCTGGGCCTTGTCCGCCCGCCCGTTGCCCGTCACCGCGGCCTTGACCTCGGACGGCGTGTGCAGGGCCAGCGGCAGCCCGCGGCGGGCGGCCGCGAGCATCGGGATCGCGCTCGCCTGGGCCGTCCCCATGATCGTGGACACGTCCCCACGGGCGAACATGCGCTCCACCGCGATCGCGTCCGGGTCGTGGTGGTGCAGCCAGTCCTCCAGCTCGGTCTGGATGGTCAGCAGTCGTTGGTGCAGCGGCTCGCTGCTCGGGGTGCGGATCACGCCGACCGCCACCAGCCGCAGGGGACGGCCGGGGACTCCCTCCACCACGCCGACACCGCAGCGGGTGAGACCGGGGTCGACGCCGAGCACCCGCATGTCGTTTCCCTCTCGCCGGACGTGTCGCGCGACAGTGTCCACGTTGCGCACCGACAGTCTCCACCGTGCGCACCGTCAGGCTACGCGGGACACACCGACAGACCGAACACACGTTCGCCAGAGCGCCTCCGCGCGCTCCACGACCATCCCCCGTCTCGCCCACCACCCCCCGTGTCGCCCACCATCCCCCGTCTCGCGCTGCAGCCCCAGACCGACGCCGCACGGCGAGACCGCCACCACAACCCCTGACGGGAACGCTCCAGACGAACGCGAGCGGGGCCGGGCACGACCCTCGTCGTCCCCAGCCCCGCTCGCTCGTGTCCTCGCGCCGTCGTCAGTCCTCTGAACCCTCTGGTCGGACCTCCTCGGCGCTCCGGGCCTCGCTCCTACGTCGCTCGTGTCCTCGCGCTGTCGTCAGTCCTCGAACCCTCTGGTCGGACCTCCGTCGCACTCCCGGCTGCCGCGCTCCTTCGTCGCGGTCAGCAGCCGCTCGCGCTCGTCAGTCCTCTGAGTCCAGCTCGGCCGCGACCTCGTCGCTCACGTCCCCGTTCGTCCAGACGTTCTGCACGTCGTCGCTGTCCTCGAGCGCGTCGACGACCTTGAGCATCTTGCGGGCGCCGTCGGCGTCCAGCTCGACCTTGAGGTTGGGCACGAAGCTCGCTTCGGCCGATTCGTAGTCCAGGCCCGCCTGCTGGATCGCGGTGCGCACGGCCACGAAGTCGCCTGCCTCCGAGATGATCTCGAAGGTCTCGTCGTCGTCGTTGACCTCCTCCGCGCCGGCGTCGAGGACGATCTCCAGGAGGTCGTCCTCGGTCAGCTCGCGGTCCTTCTGCTGCTTGGTGAGCGTCACGACGCCCTTGCGCGAGAAGTTGTAGGCGACCGAGCCCGGGTCGGCGAGGTTGCCGCCGTTGCGGGTCAGCGCCACGCGCACCTCGGTGGCGGCGCGGTTGCGGTTGTCGGTGAGGCACTCGATCAGCACGGCGACACCGTTGGGGGCGTAGCCCTCGTACATGATCGTCTGCCAGTCCGCGCCGCCGGAGTCAGCACCGGAGCCGCGCTTCAGCGCACGGTCGATGTTGTCGTTGGGGACGGAGTTCTTCTTGGCCTTCTGGACCGCGTCGTACAGCGTGGGGTTGCCGGCCGGGTCGGCGCCGCCCTGCCTGCAGGCGACCTCGATGTTCTTGATCAGCTTGGCGAACAGCTTGCCGCGCTTGGCGTCGATCGCCGCCTTCTTGTGCTTGGTGGTGGCCCATTTGGAGTGGCCGCTCATACGTAAGCTCCTCGTGATGTCCGGCGTGGCAACTGGCCCAGTCTACGCGCCACGCACGAGGTCCACGAAGTACTCGTGGACCCGCAGGTCGCCGGTGACCTCGGGGTGGAAGCTCGTGACCAGCAGGTTGTCCTGCCGTGCCATGACGACCTTGCCGGCCGCGGCACCCTCGACCGACCCCGGCACGCTCGCCAGCACCTCGACCCTAGCGCCCACGTCCTCCACCCACGGCGCCCGGATGAACACCGCGCGCAGCGGCTCGGCCACCCCGTCGCGGATCGCCGGCACCGACAGGTCGGCCTCGAACGAGTCCACCTGGCGACCGAACGCGTTGCGCCGCACCGTGATGTCCATCCCGCCCAGGGTCTGCTGGTCGGCCGTCGCGTCGG
Organism: Arsenicicoccus sp. UBA7492; assembly: GCF_002479615.1. Taxonomy (NCBI): domain Bacteria; kingdom Bacillati; phylum Actinomycetota; class Actinomycetes; order Micrococcales; family Intrasporangiaceae; genus Arsenicicoccus; species Arsenicicoccus sp. UBA7492. The sequence goes on from NZ_DLOE01000029.1 coordinate 24,143, forward strand.
TCACGCGGTCGGCGAGCATGATCATGCCCGCGCAGGACCCGTAGGCCGGCATACCGGCGGTGATCCGGTCCCGCAGCGGACCCTGCAGCCCGAACGCTCGCACCAGCTTGTCCATCACCGTGGACTCACCACCGGGTATGACGATCCCGTCCAGCTCGTCGAGCTCGTGCGGCCGGCGGACGGCGATGGCCTGGACGCGCAGGTACTCCAGCGCGTGGACGTGCTCGCGCACGTCGCCCTGGACGGCGAGGACTCCGATGCGGGTGGGGGCTGTCACCCGCCTCACGATAGTGCTCGGGCCGTATGCCGCTGAACCGCCCGCTCGCGCTACCGGTCCGCACCGACCGACGGGCCGCGCGGGTGGGTGCTCGCCACGAGCAGGTCGCCGAGCTGGGTGCGGGCGTAGAGCACCTCGCGGCCCCGTCGACGAGCCGCCACGAGCCCCGCCCGGGCCATGACCTGCAGGTGCTGGCTCATGGTGGGCGGGGTGACGTCGAGGTGGCACGCCAGCTGCGACGTCGTCATCGGCAGGTCGAGGAGCACCACCGCGCCGGCGCGCGTGCGACCGACGAGGTCCGCGAGCGCGGTGCCCGTCGCGTCGGGCGCCTCGCGCCACAGGGTGCCGACCCCGCGCGGTCCGTAGCTCGCCGTCGGGGAGTGCCCCGGCATGTCGAGGAACAGCAGCCCGGGGAAGGCGAACGCGCACGGCACGAGCACGAGCCCGCCGCCGGACGTGGTCGGCCCGGGCTGGCAGGCACGTTCGACGACCAGCTGCTCCCCCTCCATGCGCAGTCGGGGGTGCAGCGTCCCGAGCACCTGGTGCAGGCCTCCGCTCGCGATCTGCTCGAGGCGCCAGGCGATGTCGGACTCCCCCAGGCCGCGGAGCCGCTCCCAGACCGGGGCTACCGCCACCTCGAAGTACGCCTCGAGGTCGTCCGCCGCGCGACCGCGCACGGAGGCCGGGTCCCGCAGCCCCGCGACCAGGGCCTCGCGAGACGAGGGGGTGGGGCTCTCGGAGAGCAGGATCCGCAGGTCCTGCTCGACGACCTCCGTCGCGGCCTCGCGGACGTCGGTCAGCGCCTCCGTCATCGAGCCCTCGCGCCCGTGCGGGGTCGGCGTGACGAAGTCCGCGAGGTGCCCGGCACCGGGCACCAGCGCCAGGAGCAGGCCGAGGTCGAGGCCTGCGTCCAGCACCCGGTCACGGGCGACCTGCGCCCAGGGGTCGTGGAGGGTGCTGCCCTGGCCCTGGAGCACCTTCAGCGACGCCACCGCCTCCCACACCGGCGACACCGCGAAGCCCAGCCGCCCGAGCTCGGCCGGCCCGACCGTGCGCACGCCGGTGGGGTTCTCGCTGCGCGACCGGGTGGCGCGGGTGGCCGTGGGGCTCGTCATACGGCCAGGCTAGCCCCCGACGATGTGGCCACCACCGAATCCTGGCCCGACCAGGTCCTGCGGGCCCACGCTCGACCCATGACCACCCGCGACACGATCCCCTCGACGGGCAGCAGCAGCCGTCTGCGGACCGACGGGCCGTTCGGCCTGCCGCGCACCTACTGGGCGATCTGGACCGCCGTCCTCGTCAACCGCCTGGCGACCTTCGTCCAGCCCTTCCTGGTCCTCTTCCTCGTCCACGAGAAAGGGCTCTCGCTCGCGCAGGCCGGACTGGTCGCGGCCTTCCTCGGCGTGGGCGCGATCGTGTCGAGCCTGGTCGGCGGGTGGCTGGGCGACCGGCTGGAGCGGCGGTCGGCGATCGTCCTCAGCCAGTCGCTCGCGGCGCTAGCGCTCCTCGGGCTGGCGGCCGCGCCGACCACCCCTCTGGTCGTGGCGGGCGCCCTGGCCGTCGGGCTGTGCTCGGACCTGGCCCGCCCGGCGCAGAACGCCCTCGTCGCGGACGTCGTCGCGCCCGAGCAGCGCGTCCGCGCCTACTCCCTCGTCTTCTGGGCGCTCAACCTGGGCTTCTCGGTCGCGACGCTCACGGCCGGGGTCCTCAGCCGGTTCGGCTACGGCTGGCTGTTCGTCGTGGACGCGGCGGCCACGCTGCTGTCCGCCCTGCTCGTGGTGGTGCTCGTGCCTCGTATGCCGCGCGCCCGCCGCCCCTACGGACCCGCCACGCGCGGGGTGGTGGCCTCGATGGTCCGCGACCCGCGCGCCGTGACCCTCGTGCTCGCCGCCACGGCCTACGCGACGGTCTACCAGCAGGCCTACTCGACGCTGCCGCTCGTCATGGGGCGCGACGGCCTGTCGGCGGCGGCCTACGGCGCGATCGTGGCGGTCAACGGGGTGGTGATCGTGCTGCTGCAGCCGTTCGCGGCGGGTCGGATCGAGCGGTGGCGACCCGAGCTCGTCTATGCCACGGCCCTGGTCGTCGTGGGGGCTGGTTTCGGGCTCACCGTCGTGGCCGGGTCCGTCGCGACCCACCTGGTCGCGGTGATCGTGTGGAGCGTGGGCGAGGTGGGCGCCGCCGCGGTGATCGGCGCGATGTTCGCGGCGCTGGCGCCCCCGCACCAGCGCTCGGGCTACCTGGCGTCCTTCTCCCTGACCTTCTCGGTCGGGATGGCGGTGGGCCCGGCGCTCGGCACGTGGGTGCTGTCACGCCTGGGCGAGCCCGTCCTGTGGCTGGGATCGCTCGCGCTGCTCGTGGCCGCGGCGCTCGCCGTGAGCAGGCTCCACGCTCCGAGCGCTGACGTGCCACCCCCGCCCGCGTGCGCCGAGCGGGGGTGACGACGCTCAGCTCACCAGCCGCGCTCGGCCAGACGGTGCGGCTGCGGGATCTCGTCGACGTTGATGCCGACCATGGCCTCGCCGAGTCCGCGCGAGACGTTGGCGAGGGTGTCGGGGTCGTCGTAGAAGGTGGTGGCCTTGACGATGGCCTCCGCGCGCTGGGCCGGGTTGCCGGACTTGAAGATGCCGGAGCCGACGAAGACGCCCTCGGCGCCGAGCTGCATCATCATGGCGGCGTCGGCGGGGGTGGCGATGCCGCCGGCGGTGAAGAGCACGACGGGCAGCTTGCCGCTCTGGGCGACCTCGCGCACGAGCTCGAACGGCGCCTGCAGCTCCTTGGCGGCGACGTAGAGCTCGTCGGCCGCCATCGTCTGCAGGCGGCTGATCTCGCCGCGGATCTTGCGCATGTGGGTGGTGGCGTTGGAGACGTCGCCGGTGCCGGCCTCGCCCTTGGAGCGGATCATGGCCGCACCCTCGGTGATGCGGCGCAGGGCCTCGCCGAGGTTGGTCGCGCCGCAGACGAACGGCACGGTGAACGCCCACTTGTCGATGTGGTTGCTGTAGTCCGCGGGGGTGAGCACCTCGGACTCGTCGACGTAGTCCACGCCGAGGGCCTGCAGCACCTGGGCCTCGACGAAGTGGCCGATCCGGGCCTTGGCCATGACCGGGATGGAGACGGCCTCGATGATGCCGTCGATCATGTCGGGGTCGCTCATGCGGGACACGCCACCCTGGGCGCGGATGTCCGCGGGGACCCGCTCGAGGGCCATGACGGCGACGGCGCCGGCGTCCTCGGCGATCTTGGCCTGCTCCGGCGTGACCACGTCCATGATCACGCCGCCCTTGAGCATCTCGGCCATGCCGCGCTTGACGCGGGTGGTGCCGGTGCCGGTGCCGGCGCTGGGGACGGAAGGGGTGGTCGCGGGGCTGGACTCGGTGATGCTCATCGCGTTGGCGCTGCCTTAGCTCGAGGACTGCTGTGTCGACTTCGGTGTCGGCGTCATCGTAGGTCCATCCGCGCGACGCGCCCGCATCGCCCGGATCACTCGAGGGCGGAGGGCAGGCGGTCGTCGAACTCCACCGTGTGCGGCAGCTCGGCGTGCCCGGCCAGGCGGAAGGTGCGGACGAGGCGCTTGCGCCGCACCCGCTGCACGTCGACGACGGCGTCGTTGTGGAAGCGCCGGGCGAGCTGGACGCGGGTGCAGGAGCTGCGCAGCCGCTGCAGCAGGACGCGGCCGCCGTGGTCGCCGTCGCGCCGCAGCGCGTCGACCGTCTCGGGCGGCAGGGCGAGGTCGAGCGCCTGGGTCAGGTCGGTCTCGGCCTCGATCCGCGCCTCGACCGGCTCGTCCTCGAGCTCCAGCGTCTCGGCCGCCGCCGCGGCGAGGAACAGCGAGGTCGCCGGGTCCAGCAGACCCGACCCCGCCAGCTCCTGCACGGCCTCGGCGCGTCGCACCAGCTGGGCGTCGACGGCGACGAGCGCGCCCTCGACGCGGGCGTGCAGCCGGTCCAGGCGGGCGGCGGTGTAGGTCAGCCGCCACGCGAGCAGCAGGAGGACCAGGCCGACGAGGACGACGGTGAGCGGGATGTCGGGGACGTGCATCAGCGTCGCGCGCCCCGGCCGAGGGCGTCGCCGATCCCCTGGGTGAGGCTGCGTCCCATGCCCTCGAGGCGGCGGGAGACGGCCCCTCGCTGCTTCTCGGGCGCCCCGAGCAGGACGGTCTCGTAGACCGCGAGCACCTGCTCGGCCACCACGGACCAGTCGAACTGCCAGGCGCGCTCCTGCCCCACGCGGGACAGCTCGGCGCGCCGGTCGGGGTCGGCGAGCAGCGCCACCGCACGCTCGGCCAGCGCCGCGCTCGACTCGTTGGCGAAGGTCGCGCCGGCACGCCCCCCGTCCAGCACGCGCACGAACGCCGGGAGGTCGGACGCCAGCACGGGCGCCCCCGCCCCCATGGCCTCCACCAGGATGATGCCGAAGCTCTCGCCACCGGTGTTGGGCGCGACGTAGACGTCGGCCGAGCGGAACAGCGACGCCTTGTCCTCGTCGGAGACGGCCCCGAGCAGCTCGACGTGGCACCCGTCGGGCACCGCGGCGCGCACGGCGTCCTGGTCGCCCGGGCCGGCGACGAGCAGCCGGACCCCGGGCACCTCGCGAGTGATCGCGGGCAGCGCCTCCAGCAGCAGGGGCAGCCCCTTGCGCGGCTCCTGCAGCCGGCCGAGGAAGGCGATGGTCGGCCGCTCCGGCGTGCCCTGCCACGTGGGGCGGACGGGCGCGGCGGCGAACCGGTCGACGTAGACGCCGTTGGGGATGACGACCGCGTCGCCGCCGTAGTGCGTGGTCACCGTGCGGCGGGCGTCCTCGGAGACGGCGACGCGGCCCAGGATCTTCTCCAGCGACGGGCGGAAGGCGGGGTAGACCGTCTGCATCGCCCGCGAGCGCACCTGGGAGGAGTGGAAGGTCGCGACGATCGGGCACTCCGCCTGCCAGAGGGCGAGGGTGCCGATCGACGGGGTGATCGGCTCGTGGATGTGCACGACGTCGAAGGCGCCGTCCTCGAGCCAGCGCGCCACCCGCGACGCCGTGACCGGTCCGAAGTTGAGCCGCGCCACGGAGCCGTTGTACTTCACGGGGACGGCCCGCCCGGCGCTCACGACGTACGGCGGCAGCGCGGTGTCCTCGTCGGCCGGCGCCAGCACCGACACCTCGTGGCCCGCGCGCAGCAGCCACTCGGCGAGGTCGCGCACGTGGAACTGCACCCCCCCGGCGACGTCTAAGGAGTACGGGCAGACGATCCCGATGCGCAGCGGGGTCACCGGACGTCCTCGGCAAAGACCCGCTGCATCATGTGCCAGTCGGCCGTATGCCGGACGACCGCCGCCTCGAGCGCCGCCGCACAGCTCTGGGTCATGGCCGCGGCCTTGTCCCTCGTGCGACCCGTCTCGGGCACGGGCACCTGCTCGTGGAAGGTCACGACGACGTCGTAGCCGCTGCCGGTCCCGCCGGGACCGTGCCGCCGCTCGTAGTGCACGGACACGGGGTGCAGGGGCGCCCCGGTCGCGACGGCGAGGGCGGCCGGGCCGGGCGCCATCCGGGCCTCGCGGCCGCAGAAGGTCACGGTGACGCCCTGGTCGGTCAGGTCGCGGTCGGCGAGGAGCGGCACGAAGCCGCCGGCCCGCAGGGCGCGGACCAGCTCCGGCATCGCCGGCGGACCGCCGGTCAGCGGCAGGATCCGCATGCCGAGCCGCTCGCGGAAGGCGACGAAGGCCTCGTAGACCTCCTCGGGGCGCAGCCGCTCGGCCACGGTCGTGACCGGCGCCAGCTCGTGCGTGGACCAGGCGCCGGCGAGGTCCCAGTTGCCGAGGTGGCCGAGGAACATCACGGCCCCGCGGCCCTCGCGCAGCGAGTCGCGCACGCCCTGGTCGCCGACGACGCGCACCGTCTCGTGCAGCACCTCCTGGGTGAGGTCGGGCAGCCGGAACGCGTCGCACCAGTAGCGCAGGTAGGACCGCATCCCCTCGCGCACGACCGCCTCGAGCTCGGCGGGCGACAGCTCGGGCCGCACCCGGGCGTAGTTGGAGCGCAGCCGCTGCACCGAGCGCCCGTCGCGGCGGTGGGTGACGTCGGCCGCGCGGTCGAAGGCGGCGTAGGCGACGCGCGCGGGCAGCAGGCGGACGACGCGCCAGCCGGCGCGGAACGCCCAGACGGTGGCCCGGTCGGCGAGGCGGTTCGGCATACGGCCTCAGCCTCGGGAGAGGGCCTGCGTGCGCACGACCAGGATCCGCTGGAGCACGGTGATCGCCGACAGCACGGCGAGGACCCACAGGGCCAGCGCCACCATGGGCTCCCACAGGCCGATGCCGGTCACGAAGGTGGCCACCAGGATCAGCACGAGCCGGTCGGCGCGCTCGGCCACCCCGACGCTCGCCGTCATGCCGAGCCCCTCGGCCCGGGCGCGAACGTAGGACACGAGCATGCCGAGCACCAGCACCGCGAGCGCGACGCAGGTGAGCACGCGATCGCCCCGCCACGCGTAGTAGAGGACGAGCCCGCCGAAGATCGAGGCGTCGCCGATCCGGTCCAGGCTCGAGTCGAGGAAGGCGCCGAAGCTGGAGGTGCGGCCGCTGTGCCTCGCCATGACGCCGTCGATCGTGTCGGAGAAGACGAACACCGCGATCAGGAGCGTGCCCACGAGGAACTCGCCGCGGGGGAAGAACCACAGCGCGCTGGCCGCCACCCCGAGGGTGCCGACGATGGTCACGGCGTCGGGCGAGACGCCGAGGCGCAGCAGGACCTTGGCGACGGGCGTGAAGATCCGGGTGGCCAGAGCACGAAATCGGTTCAGCATGGTGCCCCCACCCTAGCCATAGGGGGACCCCGCTTGTCGGCACCGCTCGCCGGGAGTTGAGTATGGACTCACCCGCCCTGCACGGCAGGGCGGACGATCCGCCAACGACGAAGTCAGGTGAGATGACATGGCCGCTAACAACAGCCAGGGTCAAGGAGCCGCCGGCTCCCCCGCCCCAGTCCGCCCCGAGGACATCAGGAATGTCGTCCTCGTGGGGCCGTCCGGATCGGGAAAGAGCACGTTGTTCGACCACCTGATAGCGGCCCGCGTGCCGGGGCGGCGCGCCAAGGAGGCCACCAAGGGCGAGGACACCCGCTCGGTCGGGCTGGACGCGGCCTCCTTCGACGTCGGCGGGACGACCATCAACCTGCTCGACACGCCGGGCTACCCAGACTTCGTCGGTGACCTGCGGGCCGGGCTGCGCGCGGCCGACGCGGCGCTGTTCGTCGTCTCCGCGGTGGACGGGGTCGACGCGGCCACCGGGATGCTGTGGCACGAGTGCGAGGCGGTCGGTATGCCGCGCGCCATCGTCGTGACCAAGCTCGAGGCAGGGCGCGGGTCCTTCGAGGACACCGTGGACTCGTGCCGGCGGGTCTTCGGCGACGCGCAGCCGCTCTACCTGCCCGTCCAGGCCGACGACGGCACGATCACCGGGACGCTGGCCCTGCTCAGCCGCCGCCACTACGACTCCTCCGGCGGCGACGTCCGCATCAGCGACGCGACGGCCGAGCAGCGCGAGGTCATCGACGAGGTCCGCGGCGACCTGGTCGAGGCGATCATCACCGAGTCCGACGACGACACCCTGCTGGACCGCTACCTCGAGGGCGAGGACGTCTCCTTCGACACGATCCGGGCGGACCTGATGACGGCGGTGGCCGCGGGCACGTTCTTCCCCGCCATCCCGATCAGCGCGCTGACGGGCGCGGGGGTGCCGGAGCTGCTGGAGATCTTCACCGACGCCTTCCCGGACCCCACGCGGCACCCGCTGCCGATGGTGACCTCGCTGGACGGCGAGCCGATCGAGCCCCTCGTCGGGGACCCGGACGGGCCGCTGGTGGCCGAGGTCGTCAAGACCTCGACGGACCCCTATGTCGGACGCGTGTCGCTCGTCCGCGTGTTCAACGGCACCCTGCGCGCCGAGGACGTGGTGCACGTGGCGGGCCACCTGTCGGCCTTCGTCGGCAAGGAGGTCGAGGGCCACCCGGACCACGACTCCGACGAGCGCGTCGGCCAGCTGGCGACGCCGCTCGGCGGCACCGAGCACGCGCCCAAGTCGTCCGGGTTCGCCGTGGCCGGCGACCTCGCGATCGTGGCCAGGCTGGCCCACGCCGAGACCGGGGACACGCTCTCGGCCAAGGACTCCCCCTGCGTCGTCGAGCCGTGGCTGCTGCCCGACCCGCTGCTGCCGGTGGCGATCCACCCGGTCTCCAAGGCCGACGAGGACAAGCTCGCCAGCGCCCTGCAGCGCGTCGTCGCCGAGGACGTGACGATGCGTCTGGACCACGACGCCGAGACCCACCAGACGGTGCTGTGGACGATGGGGCAGGCGCACGTGGACGTGCTGCTCGGCCGGCTCCAGGAGCGCTACCAGGTCAGCGTCGAGGCGGAGCCGCTGCGGGTGGCGCTGCGCGAGACGTTCGTCGCCCCGGCCCGGGCCCAGGGCCGGCACGTCAAGCAGTCCGGCGGGCACGGCCAGTTCGCCGTCTGCCACGTCGAGATCGAGCCGCTCGAGCGCGGCGCGGGCTTCGAGTTCGTCGACAAGGTGGTGGGTGGGTCGGTGCCCCGGCAGTTCATCCCCTCGGTCGAGAAGGGCGTCCGGGCGCAGATGGCCAAGGGCACCCTGGCGGGATACCCGATGGTCGACATCCGGGTGACCCTCACCGACGGCAAGGCGCACTCGGTGGACTCCTCGGACATGGCCTTCCAGACCGCCGGGGCGCTGGCGCTCAAGGAGGCCACGAGCTCGGCCACGGTCACGCTGCTCGAGCCGGTGGACTCCGTCGACGTCGACGTGGCGGACGACTACGTCGGGCCCGTCATGAGCGACCTGTCCACGCGTCGCGGGCGGGTCGTCGGCACCGAGCCCGGCGACGAGGGACGCACCGTCGTGCACGCCGAGGTGCCGGCCCTCGAGCTGACGCGCTACGCCATCGACCTGCGGTCCGTCGCGCACGGGACGGGCACCTTCCGCCGCGACCGGCTGCGCTACGACCCGCTCCCGCAGCAGCTGGCGGCCAAGGTCGTCACCGCCTGAACGCCGCAGCGGGCGCGTCGCCCGACCCCGGGCTGGGCGCCGACCGTGGCGGATGACAGACTCTGCGACATGGACCTCTTCGTCATCCGCCACGGTCAGTCCGAGAACAACAAGCTGTATGCCGAGACCGGCAGCCGCGCAGGTCGCACCCCCGACTCCGAGCTGTCCGAGCTCGGCCACGAGCAGGCCAGGCGCCTCGCCGAGGCGGTGTCCCAGGACCGCAGCCACCTCGACGTGGAGGTCCTCTACACCGCCCTCACGCACCGGTGCCTGCAGACCGTCGCGCCGCTCGCCGACGCCCTCGGGGTGGAGCCGATCGGCCGCACCGACCTGGGCGAGGTGGGTGGCCTCTACGCCGCGCACCCGGCCACCAACGTGCGTCGCCCCTACCCCGGCCTCAGCACGCAGGAGATGCACGACATCGCCCCGTCCCTCACGCTGCCGGACGACGTCGAGCAGGGCTCGGAGTGGGACGGCGGCTTCGAGGAGGAGCACGCCGAGGCGCAGCGCCGAGCGGCCACCGTGCTGGCCGACCTGGCGTCCCACCACGGGGACCGCGCCACGATCGGCATCCTCACCCACCAGCACTTCGGCCAGCTCCTGATCGGTGCCGCGGCCGGCATCGGCGAGGCCGGCCGCAGGTTCGAGCTGTCCAACTCCTCGGTGACCGCGCTGCGGCACGAGGACGGCGAGTGGCGCGTGCTCTGGGTCAACCGGGTCCGCCACCTCGACAGCGACCAGATCAACGCCTGAGGGTCTCCCAGACCCGCCCAGAGGGCGCCACGATCGGCGAGGACACGCCGATCGTGGCGCCCTCTCGTGTTGGGTGAGCCGGTCGGGGCGGGCTACCCTGGACGCTGAAAGGGAGTAGTCCCCAACAGTCGAGTCGACACATTGGCCCTCGGGCCCGGCTCGGCAGGCCACGACCGTGTGGCGGACGAGACTTTCGACCAGCACCCCGTCGACGGACGTGCCTGGCCGAGGTCCGTCCACGACGCGGGTCCGGCAGGCCTGAGAGGACCCCCTCGTGTACGCCTTCCTCCTGAGCACCGCGGTGATCTTCGTCGCCGAGCTCGGCGACAAGAGCCAGCTCATGGCCATGACCTTCGCCGCCCGCTACCGCGCCCGCGACGTCCTCCTGGGCATCACCGCCGCCACCGCGCTCGTGCACCTCGCCTCCGTCGGGATCGGCTACGCCATCGGTGACGTCTTCGCGGACGCCCAGGGCGTCATCCAGGTCGTGGCGGGCGTCGCCTTCCTGGCGTTCGCCGCGTGGACGCTCCGCGGCGACGAGCTCACCGACGACGAGGCCGCCAAGGCCCGCAACAGCCGGGGCATGGCACTGCTGGCCGTCGGCACGGCGTTCTTCCTCGCCGAGCTGGGCGACAAGACCATGCTCGCGACCATCACCCTCGCCACCCAGGAGGGGTGGTTCGGCACGTGGGTCGGCTCGACGCTCGGGATGGTCGCGGCGGACGCCCTGGCCATCGGCGTCGGCGCCCTCCTCGGCCGCAAGCTGCCCGAGCGCACCATCAAGATCGGCGCCGCCGTGCTGTTCCTGGCCTTCGGCGTGCTGCTGATCGTCAGCGGCGTGCGCGCCCTCTGACGAGCCTCTCCACCGGGCGGACGGTCGGTCGCAGGAAGCGATGGCCGTGGCGCAGCAGCTCCGGCCACACCTCGCGCCCCCGGCTGACCTCGCCGTCCCGGCCGATCCAGACCAGCGCCCCGCGGCAGTCGTCCGGCGTCAGCCCCCACCGCTCCAGGGGCAGCCGACGCCAGGGCCGCAGCTCGAACCGGTCGCGCGACACGACGTGCCACAGCGCCCTGGCCTGCGCCCGGCCCAGCGCGGTCGTGTCGTCGTAGACCAGCACGGGAAGCGGTTCCGCAGACGTGACGGGCAGGTCCGGCATACGGCTCACTCCCCCGGCCAGGCCGCCACGATCTGCTGCCGGGTGTCCTCGAGCAGGACCGGCAGGGCCTTGGTCTGCCCGACGATCGGCAGGAAGTTCATGTCGCCGCCCCACCGCGGCACCACGTGCTGGTGCAGGTGCGCGGCGACGCCCGCCCCCGCGACGGCGCCCTGGTTCATCCCGAGGTTGAAGCCCATGGGGCGGCTCGCGGCCTCCAGCGCGCGGATCGCCTGCTTGGTCAGCCGGGTGAACTCCTCGGTCTCCTCGTCGGTGAGGTCGAGATAGAGCGGCACGTGGCGGTAGGGGCACACGAGCAGGTGTCCCGGGTTGTACGGGAAGAGGTTCATGACCACGAAGCAGTGCTCGCCGCGGTGCACGATGAGCCCCTCGGCGTCGTCCTTGTCCGGCGCCGCGCAGAAGGGGCACCCTTGCCCCGCATCGGTGCTCGGACGATCCGCCTGGATGTAGGCCATGCGGTGCGGCGTCCACAGACGCTCGAACCCGTCGTCCACACCGGCGAGCTGGCCGGCGTCCTCGATGCTGCGCGGGCCCTGGAGGTCTGTCACCCCTCGATCCTAGACTCGACCGTATGACGACGACACCAGACCCCACGCCCGCCACCCCCTCCGGCAACGACGCCTCGGGCCACGACTTCTCGGGCACCGACCCCTGGGCCGCGCTCGACGCCCCTCCCGCACCCAACGCCTCCGGCTGGGTCCGTCAGCAGCTCGAGGACATCCACGCCGCCGGCACCACCGACGCCGCGAGCGTCGAGGGCAGGCGGGTGGTCGTCCTGACGATGCTCGGCAAGTCCTCCGGCCAGGTCCGTGAGGTGCCCCTCATGCGGGTCGAGCACGACGGCGTCTACGCCGCGGTCGCGAGCAAGGGCGGCGCCCCGGAGCACCCCCAGTGGTTCCACAACCTGACCGCCCACCCGCACCTGCTCCTGCAGGACGGCAGCACCGTCACCCGGCGGGTCGCCCGGCTCGCCACCGACGCCGAGCACGCCGAGTGGTGGCCCCGCTGCGTCGAGGCCTTCCCGCCCTACGCCGACTACCAGACCAAGACCGACCGCCAGATCCCGGTCTTCCTCCTCGAGGAGGCGTGATCCGACTGGCATGCTGACGCCATGAGCAAGCACCGCGCCGAACGCCTCGCCCGGATCCGCGCCAAGCTCGAGTCGGCCATGGCCGAGCACACCTGCCTCGAGCTCGACATGCCGGACGAGGCCGTGACGGGATACTGCGTGGGCGTGGGGCGGCGGTGGTGTCTCGTCCAGACCTCGGCGCCGTGGCCCGACGGCCACGTCGCCGTCCGGATCGCCGACCTGGAGCGGATCCGCCACCACCAGTACCCCGCCATCCACCGGTTCGGCTTCGAGCACGAGGGCGCCTGGCCTCCCAGCGGCCTGGACGGCCTCGACCTCGACACCACCGAGACGCTCGTCGCAGGCCTCGCCGAGCGCTACCCGCTCCTCGGGCTCGAGCTGCGGGACTCCGACGACCAGCTGTTCGTCGGAGCCCCGGTCCTCGTGGCGCAGGGCACCTTGATGCTGCAGGAGCTCACCCCCTCGCCGACGTGGGAGGCCCTGTCCACGTGGCGTCTGGGCGACCTGGCCCGCATCACGGTGGGCGGCCGCTACCAGGACCTCCTCGACCTCGCGGCGCCCGAGCGCCCGGCGGATCCGTCCCCCTTCGCCGGCTGATCCCCTCCCGCCGACTGGTCCGCGCGCCGGTCCCCCGACGCGAGTGCGCGGCGAGGCCGGTGGCGTGGCCGCCGGGCCATCGTTCAGGCTCCGACGGTGACAACGTGGTCGGCGACAGCGGCGCTTCAGACGGCTCGCGGCTGCAACCCGGCCCGGACGTACTGGTAGGCCTGCTCGAGCAGGGCGTGCGGGCTGTGCTGTTCGGTTGCCGCCCAGGCTTGGAGGGCGATCCAGCCGGCGTCCACGAGGCACCGGGCGGCGATCCTGTCGCGCAGGTCGTCCCGCACATCACCTCGCCTGCTCCTGAGGAAGGCGAGGATCAGTTCCTCCGTGGAATGCTGGGCGTAGGTCAGCAGGTCGATCGATGACGCGGTGATGATCTGCACCTGTATCCGGAGCAGATCGAACTCATCCTCTCCGTACGCGAGCGCGTCCGGCATCACGTCGCAGATCGCCGCGATCGCGTCGCCTGCAGCGGCCTTGCGCAGGAGTGACCGGACCCGTTCCGCGTCGTCCTCGGACCGGTCCCAGACGATGTGGGCCTTGGTCGGGAAGTAGCGGACCAGCGTGCTGCGACCGATTCCGGCGGCCGCAGCGACCTCGCTCATCGTGACGTTGTCATACCCGTGCTCCGCGAACAGCCGCAGCCCCGTCGTGGCGACGAACCGCGGGTCGGCCGCCATGGGGCGACCGGTGGCCCGCGTCGGCTCCTCCTCAGGCATCCCCCCATCGTGCCAGAAGGTCGCCACCCCTTGTGGTACTCGTGCCCAAAACCTATCGTGGGTTCCGCCTGCTGCCGGCGGGCGCTCGCTGTCGAGCGTTTCTCTCGGTGAGCTTCGAAGCATGTGTGAGGAGCACGACGATGACGTCGACCACCACGTTGACCACGGCCCACGAGACCCGACTACTGATCGCAGGCACGTTGCGCGACGCCGCCGACGGTGGGACCTTCGAGGTCGTCAATCCCGCCACCGGCGACGTCGTGGGCGTCGTCGCCGACGCCACGTCCGCTGATATGGACGAGGCGATCGCGGCGGCCAGGACCTCGTTCGACTCCTCCTGCTGGGCGCAGGACCGGGCCCTGCGGCAGAGGTGCCTCAGGCAGCTTCACGAGGCGATCGTCGCCGAGAAGGAGGAGCTCCGGCAGGAGCTGGTCGTCGAGGTCGGCGCCCCCCTGTCGACGACCTACATGGCGCAGCTCGACTGGCCGCTGGCGGATGGGCTGCTCTGGCCTGCCCGGATGATCGACGAGTTCGCGTGGGAGCGGCGCCTGGCCGATGGTGAGGCAGGCGGGCTCACCTCCGAGCGGTGGGTGCTCAAAGAGCCCGTGGGGGTGGTTGCGGCGATCATCCCGTGGAACTTCCCCTTTGAGATCCTGATCAACAAGCTCGGGCCTGCACTGGCGACCGGCAACACCGTCGTCGTCAAGGCCGCAGCCGAGACGCCGTGGAACGCCACCCGCATCGGACGGCTGATCGCGGAGAAGACCGACATCCCAGCCGGAGTCGTGAACGTGATCACCACCCGCGACCGATCCGTCGCCCAGGAGCTGGTCACGGATCCACGAGTCGACATGATCTCCTTCACCGGTTCCACGGCCACGGGGCAGCTGATGCTGCAGCTGTCCGCTCCAACCTTCAAGCGGACGCTGATGGAGCTCGGCGGCAAGAGCGCCGGCATCATCCTCGACGACGCTGACCTGGCTGCGGCGCTTCCTGCGGCGGCGGCGGCGTGCCTGCACGCCGGTCAGGGCTGCGCCCTTCCGACCCGGCTGCTGGTTCAGCGTGGGGTCTACGAGCAGGCCGTCGCCGCGCTGGAGCAGGTCTACGCACACCTGCCGTTCGGCGACCCGGCAGACCCCGAGACCTTCTCGGGACCGATCATCACCGCCAAGCAGCGTGACCACATCCTCGAGATGATCGAGGCGGGCAAGCGCGACGGAGCCCGCCTCCTCGTCGGCGGTGGGATTCCGGTGTCGCAGTCCCGCGGGTTCTTCATCGAGCCGACGCTCTTCGTCGATGTCGACAACGCCTCCACCATCGCTCAGCAGGAGATCTTCGGACCCGTCCTCGCCGTGACTCCGTTCGACACCGACGAGGACGCGATCCGCCTCGCCAACGACAGCGTCTACGGGCTCTCCGGCAACGTCTTCACGGCCTCACCCGAGCGAGCCCTGAAGGTCGCCCGCGGCATCCGCACCGGCTCGTTCAGCATCGACGGCGGCCAGTTCTACGGCGCCGACTCCCCCTACGGCGGCTACAAGCACAGTGGCCTCGGCCGGCAGGGCGGCCTCGAGGGCTTCGAGACCTATCTCGAGACAAAAGCCGTCGCCTCCTCGATCCCGCTCCCCCTCGCCTGACACCGCACCCTCCCCCACCCCCAGCACAAGAGAAGGAGAAGCCCTCATGAAGGACTACCTGAACTACACGGGCAAGGTCTGCGTCGTCACTGGCGCAGCGTCCGGGATGGGCAAGGCCACCGCCGAGATCCTCGTCGACCTCGGCGCGGAGGTGCACGGCCTCGACCATGTCGTCGTCGACCTCCCCGGCATGACCACGTCGCTGCAGGTCAACCTCGGCAACAAGGACGAGATCGACACCGTCATGGCCCAGCTGCCTGACACCTTCGACGCCTTCTTCGGCATCGCGGGGGTCTCCGGCGACCGGCATGACTTCAACGAGACGATGGCCGTCAACTTCACGGCGAACAAGTACATCACGGAGGCCTACCTCACGGACCGGATGCGCGAAGGGGGAGCCATCGCCTTCGTCACCTCGATGGGCGGCATCAACTGGGAGAAGCACCGCGACGAGATCGCCGGGCTCACCAGGGCGAAGGGGTGGGACGCCACCACCGCCGCCGTCCACGCCCTGGGTCTGGACGAGGCGCCGGGTCAGCTCGCCTACCCGATCTCCAAGCGCGCCACCAACCTGTACGTCGCTCAGGTCGCCGGGGAGTTCGCCGCAAAGCATGTCCGCGTCAACGCGATCATGCCGGCCAGCACCAGCACCGGACTCACCGACGACTTCGCCAGGAGTGTCGGAGGGATGGACAACCTCATCGGCCACGCCGGCTTCGCGGGCCGGCTCGCGGAGTCCCGCGAGATGGCGGAGCCACTGATCTTCGTCAATTCCCCGATGGCGTCCTTCATCTCCGGTGTGGTCCTGCCCATCGACTACGGCGGCCGCACCAGGGAGCTGACTGGCATGAACGAGGACCCGCTGGACGTCGACCTCGTGCCGACGACTGCTTCCGCCGGCGACTGACCACCCCACCGGCCTGTGGTGGTCAGCGTCTTGGGTCTTGGCGCTGACCACCACGCCCACCCGCACCCTCACCTGGATTCCTCGAGCACCAGGACCACTCCGACCAGGTCGACGTCTGCGAGGAGGACGTCAGCGCACCCACTGCGGGAACACGTGCTGCAGCCCGGCGACCACCATCCCCATCAGGCGCGTCATGATCACGCGCAGCGTCTACGACATGTGGTGCCCGATGGCGGGGGCGAACCACAGGACCAGCAGCAGCGCCAGCACGACGACCACGACGGCGGCGGCGACAGCGACATACCCTCTCGCTCCGTCCGCGGATCGGGTCAGCACGATCAGCGTCGTGATGGTGCCCGGGCCGACCATCGTCGGGAAGGCCCTGGGAGAGGACGACACGTCGGACGTGGACGCGTGCTCCGACTGGTGCTGCTGCTCGCTCGGTGTCCCGGAGTGCGCGATGCTCCCCGGCCCGCCGAGCATGCCCAGCGCGATCGTCAGCAGGACGATGCCCCCGGCGATCCGGAAGTCGTCCACCTCGACGCCGAAGAACCCCAGGATCGCCTTGCCCGCCACCATGACGACCAGCGACATCACCAGGCTGTACGCCGCCACGCGGATCGCCGTCCTGCGTTGCCGCGCAGCGTCCTACCCGGCGGTGAACCAGGCCAGATGATCTCAGAAGAGCGTGGCGGGGACCCTCAGCACCGACTCGAAGATCCCGTCGTGAGCGGGGCGCCCACCGAGGCGGCGGGAGATGCCGGCGGCGGCCGGGCCGAGCTCGGTGAGGTCGCCGCGCAGGTGCGTCAGCCCCTCGGCCGAGGACCACGCGAACACCTCGCGGGCCAGCTGACCGCCGATCCCGCACCGGCGGAAGGTCGGCGTGACGAACATCGTGTGCACCTGGCCCCACCGCGAGCGCCGCGGCCCGCCGAGGACGGGGAGCTGCTCGACGAGGGTGACGCCAGCGATGCCGAGGGGACGCTTCTCGATCTCGGCGAGCCAGTAGGCGTGGGAACCGCTGCTGCGCAGCCAGGCGTCGGCGAACCGGTCGATGAACTCGGGGTCGGGCGAGGCGCCGCGCTCCCTGCCCAGCTGCAGCATCATCGCGGCGACGGCGAACGCGTCGTGCGGGCGGGCACGGCGGATGTGGGCGGGGGCGCTCATGGCCACAGTGAACCACCGGTCGAGGGTCTCGGCACCTCCTCGTGACCAAACCGTCACTCCCGGAGACGACGGTCCGTATGCCGGGACGCCACTTCCTCGCCCCACGAGACCACTCCTAGAGTCGCCGCAGGTCATGAGCGTCAGCAGCACGGCCCCGGCCAGCTGACCGGCAACCCTCCCACGCGGCGGGGTGCCCCGGGTGAGGACCTGGCCCCGGCGTCACCCGACACGGCGGCAAGCGCGAGCAAGGAGGGTACGACCCATGAGCGACTGGGCATTCGAGACCAAGCAGATCCACGCCGGGCAGAACCCGGACTCCGAGACGGGCGCGCGGGCGCTGCCGATCTACCAGACCACCTCGTTCGTCTTCGACGACGCGCAGGTCGCGGCAGACCGGTTCGCGCTGACGGACCTGGGCCCGATCTACACCCGCCTCGGCAATCCGACCAACAACGTCATCGAGGAGCGCATCGCGGCGCTCGAGGGCGGCGTCGGCGCGCTCCTGCTGGGGTCGGGCATGGCCGCGACGACCTTCGCGATCCTCAACGTCGCGCAGGCGGGCGACCACGTGGTGGCCTCCCCCGCGCTGTATGGCGGCACCTACAACCTGCTGCGCTACACGCTGCCGAGGCTGGGCATCACGACGACCTTCGTCAGCGACCAGGCCGACCTGGACGAGTGGCGCGCCGCGGTCCGCCCGGAGACCAAGCTCTTCTTCGGCGAGACGATCTCCAACCCCGACCAGAAGGTCCTCGACATCGCGGGGATCGCCGAGGTCGCCCACGACGCGGGCGTGCCGCTGTTCGTCGACAACACCGTCGCGACGCCATACCTCATCCGCCCGATCGAGCACGGCGCGGACGTGGTCATCCACTCGGCCACGAAGTTCCTCGGCGGTCACGGCACCTCGATCGTCGGGGCGCTCGTCGACGCCGGCACCTTCGACTACGCCCAGGACCCCGAGCGTTTCCCGCAGCTCAACACCCCGTCCGAGAGCTACCACGGGCTCGTCTTCGCCCGCGACCTCGGGGTGGGCTCGGCGCTCGGCGCCAACCTGGCGTTCATCCTCAAGGCCCGCGTCGAGCTGCTGCGCGACCTCGGCTCGGCGTGCTCGCCGTTCAACGCCTTCCTCGTGGGGCTCGGCATCGAGACGCTGTCGCTGCGCATCGAGCGGCACCTGGCCAACACCCGCCGCGTCGTCGAGCACCTGCAGGGCCACCCGCAGGTCGAGCGGGTCTACTACGCGTCGCTCGACGGCAGCCCGGAGAAGGAGCGCGCGGACCGCTACTGCCCCCTGGGGTCCGGTTCGGTGTTCTCGTTCGACATCGCCGGTGGGGTCGAGGCGGGGCGGGCGTTCGTGGACGCCCTCGAGCTGCACAGCCACGTCGCCAACATCGGTGACGTCCGCTCGCTCGTCATCCACCCGGCCTCGACGACGCACTCGCAGGGGTCGGACGAGGACCGCCTCGGCGCCGGCGTCACGCCCGGCCTGGTGCGCCTGTCGGTGGGCCTGGAGCACATCGACGACATCCTGGCGGACCTCGACCGGGGCCTCGAGGCAGCAGCTGCGGCCGGCGCGCAGGCCTGAGCACGCGCGAGGCGCCCACCCCACATCGGGGTGGGCGCCTCGTCATACCTGGCGCGGCTCGCGAGACAGGGCCGTCAGGCGCGGGTGGCCCCGACCG
Organism: Arsenicicoccus sp. UBA7492; assembly: GCF_002479615.1. Lineage (NCBI taxonomy): Bacteria > Bacillati > Actinomycetota > Actinomycetes > Micrococcales > Intrasporangiaceae > Arsenicicoccus > Arsenicicoccus sp. UBA7492. Next base: position 43,197 of record NZ_DLOE01000029.1, read on the forward strand.
ACTCGCGGTCGCCGACGGGACGACGACCGTCACGAGAGCCCCGGCCGCGACCGAGCAGCCCGTCGAGGCTGATCCGGCCGGCCCCGGCACCGATCAGCGCGAGCGACGCGGCCGCGATCACGGCGACCAGCTCCCAGCCACCGTCGGTGACGAAGACGCCGCCGTCACGGTGCGCGAACCAGAAGGCGCCCGCCATGTTGAGGACGACGAGCAGGGCGACCAGCGGGGTGGCCAGCCCGACGAGGATGAGGGCGCCACCGACGAGCTCGACCAGCGCGGCGAACCACGCGGCCAGCTCGGAGGCGGGGATGCCCATCTTGCCGAAACCGGCAGCGACGCCGTCGATCCCGTTCGTGCCGAGCTTCTGCCAGCCGTGGGCCATCAGGACCACGCCGAGCACGACGCGGGTCAGCAGCAGCGCGAGGTCGCGCAGCGCGGCGGGCGGGTGCAGGAGGGAGCGCATGAGAGTCCTTCGATCGGATACCTGAACGGACCAAAACATAACGCATGGTTACTTGAAAGATCAACCAATGGCATCCAGCGCCCCCGGCACGGCAGCATGAGCGGATGCAGACCACGATCCTCGAGCCGCGCCACCTGGACCAGGCCCGCGCGATCTACCTCGCCGCGTTTCCCCCTGACGAGCGGCTGCCGGTGGCGGACGTCCTCGAGCATCGCCTCCTCGATCGCAAGGTCCTCGTCGCGCGCGAGGACGACGACGACGACACGGTGCTGGCGATCGCGGTGCTCGTCCCCCACCACGAGCTCGGAGCCGACCTGCTGGAGTACCTCGCGGTCGACCCCCGGCGACGGTCGGGTGGCGTCGGCGGCGCCCTGCTCGAGGACGTCGTGCGGGCCGCCGGCGACCGCGACGTCCTGGCCGAGCTCGAGCCGCCCGACTCGTCACCGGACGCGGCGCGGCGGGCCGACTTCTACCGCCGTCACGCCTTCGCGCCGGCCCCGTGGCAGGGCGACTACGTGATGCCCGGGCCCCGCGGCGCCGTCCCCCTGCAGCTGTGGCACCGGTCGGGGCGCCCCTCCCCCGCCGACCCGCGCGCCTTCATGGAGCGGTTCTACACCCGGACGTATGGCGCCCGCGCCGACGCGCACCTGGCCACCCTCCTCGCCGCGGTCAGGCAGGGCTGAGCAGCGCGAGAGGCGCCGACCCCGTGCTGGGGTGGGCGCCTCTCGGCATACGAGATCCGTCGTGGCTCAGGCAGTCTCAGCCGTCTCTGCAGCCTCGGGCGACCCGATGGGTGCGGTCATGACCTGCTCGCGGGACTCGATGGACCGGACGATCTCCTCGATCGCCTGCTCCACGGGGATCCCGTTGCGCTTCGACCCGTCGCGGTAGCGGAAGGACACGGCCCCCGCCTCGACGTCCTCGCCACCCGCGATGAGCACGAACGGCACCTTGGACTTGGAGGCGTTGCGGATCTTCTTGGGGAAGCGGTCGTCGCTGTGGTCGACCTCGACGCGCACCCCACGCCGGCGCAGCTGGCGCGCGACGTCCTCGAGGTAGTCGGCGAAGTCCTCGGCCACCGGGATCCCCGTGACCTGCACCGGCGACAGCCACACCGGGAAGGCGCCGGCGTAGTGCTCGACCAGCACGCCCATGAACCGCTCGATCGACCCGAACTTGGCCGAGTGGATCATGACCGGCTGCTTGCGGGTGCCGTCGGCCGCCTGGTACTCCAGCCCGAAGCGCTCCGGCTGGTTGAAGTCGTACTGGATCGTCGACATCTGCCAGGTGCGGCCGATGGCGTCGCGCGCCTGCACCGACACCTTGGGGCCGTAGTAGGCGGCGCCGCCCGGGTCGGGCACGAGCTCCAGCCCGGACGCGAGGCAGACGTCCTCGAGGACCTTGGTCGCGACCTCCCACTGCTCGTCGGAGCCGATGAACTTGTCCCGCTTGGGCCCCTCGGTCTCGCGCGTCGACAGCTCCAGGTAGAAGTCGGTCAGCCCGAAGTCGCGCAGCAGACCGAGCACGAAGTCGAGCAGGTGCTTGATCTCGGCCGGCGCCTGCTCCTCGGTGACGTAGGAGTGCGAGTCGTCCTGGGCGAAGCCGCGCACGCGCGTCAGCCCGTGGATGACCCCCGACTTCTCGTAGCGGTAGACCGAGCCGAACTCGAAGAGCCGGAGCGGGAGCTCGCGGTAGGAGCGCCCGCGGGAGCGGTAGATGAGGTTGTGCATCGGGCAGTTCATCGCCTTGAGGCGGTAGTCCTGGCCCGGCTTGGTCACCTCGCCCGCGTCGTCGCGCTCCTCGTCGACGTGCAGCGGCGGGAACATCGTGTCCGCGTAGTACGGCAGGTGCCCGGAGGTGTGGAACAGGCCGTCCTTGGCGATGTGCGGCGTGCCGACGTACTCGAAGCCCTCCTCGATGTGCCGGCGGCGGACGTAGTCCTCCATCTCCCGCTTGATGATGCCGCCCTTGGGGTGGAACACCGGCAGGCCGGAGCCGATCTCGTCGGGGAAGGAGAACAGGTCGAGCTCGACGCCGAGCTTGCGGTGGTCGCGCTTCTCGGCCTCGGCGAGCCGCTCCAGGTAGGCGCGCAGCTCGTCCTTGGTCGGCCACGCCGTGCCGTAGAGCCGCTGCAGCTGCTCGTTGGCCTGGTCGCCGCGCCAGTAGGCCGCGGCCGAGCGCATGAGCTTGAAGCCGTTGGCGATGATCTTGGTGCTCGGCAGGTGCGGGCCGCGGCACAGGTCGCCCCAGGCGACCGTCCCGTCCCGGCGCACGTTGTCATAGATGGTGAGCTCGCCCGCGCCGACCTCGACACCGGCGCCGGCGTCCTCGTCGTCGTGCGTCATCGAGCCCTTGAGCCCGACCAGCTCGCACTTGAACGGCTCGCCCGCGAGCTCCTCCAGCGCCTCGGTCTCGCTGACCACGCGCCGCTGGAAGGTCTGCCCCTCGTTGACGATCTTCTGCATGACCTTCTCGAGCTGCTTGAGGTCCTCGGGGGTGAACGGCTCGTCCACCTGGAAGTCGTAGTAGAAGCCGTCGCGGACCGGCGGGCCGATGCCCAGCTTGGCGGCGGGGTTGACCTGCTGCACCGCCTGGGCCATGACGTGCGCGCAGGAGTGCCGCAGCACGTCCAGGCCGTCGTCGCTGGCGATGTCGACACCCTCGACGACGTCGCCCTCGCGCAGCTCGGTCGCCAGGTCCTTGAGCTCCCCGCCGATGCGCGCGACCACGATCCGGCGGTCGTCGGCGAACAGATCGGCGGCAGTCGTGCCCGCCGCCACCGTTCGCTCGTCTCCAGCGATGTGCACGGTGATGTCGGCTGACACAGGTGTCTCCAGTTCGTTCTCGTATGACGTCCCGCTGCCTCGCGGGGCCGCCGCCACCCCTGCGGTGACGTGCTGCCTAGGCTATCGGGCGGGGCAACTCGGTTCGGTCAGCATGACCTCCCTCCGAGTGGTCAGAAGGACGCGCAGCAGCGCACGACGCGCGCCTGGTCCCCCACCAGCAGGTCGCCGCCCGTGACGGTCTCGGCATACAGGCCCTCGCAGGAGCTCGGCTTGCGACCGAGGCGCACCACCACGTCACCGATCCGCAGCTCCTGGCCCTCGAGGGCGGCCAACTCGTCGTCGCCCATGTCGAGGACGAGGTTGGCGCGCAGGTCGCCGGCGGCCTGCGCGGTGGTGGCGACGAGCAGCGGACGCCGCTTGGCGCGGTCGCCGACGAGGCCGGAATCCGTGAGCACGGCCTGCCGCAGGGGACGGCCCGGCTCACCCTTGACGGGATACACGGCGATGTCGGTGAGGGGCCACACGGGCGTGACGCTGGATGCCATGGGTCAAGCGTGCACCCCCGGGACCGACCAGGGCCAATCCGCTCACCAGCCGGATCCGGCCCGGCATCGACAGCGCAAGACTCATGCCCCGGCAACGCACGAGGGACCGGATGCCCATGACGTCCGGTCCCTCGTGATGCTGGTGGACCTCCGTAGAGAGTTTGAGAACCCCTGCCCACCGCTGAAAACTTTGTCTTTGCGCAGGTCGCGGGGCTTCTACGACCACGACCGACGCCCCTCGGAGCCTACCGTTTCCGATTCCAGGGGTCGGGTGGTGCGATCACTTGGGATGGCTCAAACCCTGCTGCGCCCCGAGCAAGTCGACGATCTGGTGGCTCAGTACCGCAAGGGCGCGACGCTCGTCGAGCTGGCATCCATCTTCGGAGTGAACCGCCGGACGGTGGCCATGCACCTCACCCGACGGGAGGTGACGACCCGTCGTGGTTGGTTCGATCCTTCCCGCATCAATGAAGCAGCCGACCTCTACCTCAGCGGGTTGACGCTGGTAGAGGTCGGCGTGAAGGTCGGCGTGGGGCCTCAGGCGGTCCGGCGAGCGCTCGCTTCCCATGGTGTCGTGATCCGGCCTGGCGGAGGGCGTCGTTCGCGAATCACGGCATCCGCTGCCGTCGGCAGTTGAGCCTAGGAATGAAGGACTGGCACACGACTGTCTGCTTCGGCGATCGCCTCGCTCCGCTGGTGCCGACGGATAACGGCCTCGTGCAGGCGCGCACGGATGAGCAGAACGATACTCACGGGTCCCATGATGATGAACTTCAGTGCGTTCCAGCAGGCCCACAGCACGATGAGGTGGAGCCAGCCGGGACCGCCATCGGTTGCCGCGCCAGAGCAGACGCTGGCGATCAGGAGGTATGGAAGTGCGACCAGCATCGCAGGTGTCCCCCACTTGAGTCCGCGACGGGTGCGGATGGCAGCGAGGAGTCGGTTGCTTGGCATGTAGCGGTGCAGGTAGTCGTGGGTGCGACCGCTGAGCGTCCAGATAAGGCGAAGACCTCCGAGCCGCCTACCGCGCGAAGGACACGACCAAGGGCCGTCGCCGCGCCGAGAAGATCCTGGACGCGTTCCACACCTGCCCGATCCCCGAGGTAGCCCGCCTGGGACGCACCCTGCGCCGCTGGCGGCAAGCGTTCTTGGCCTACTTCGACACCGACCGCGCGAACAACGGCGGCACCGAGGCCGTCAACGGCATCATCGAGGCTCTTCAACTTTGAGCGTGGCGGGGGCACTGACGTAGGGCTCGCGGCCCTGCGCCAGCATGGGTGTCCCAGCGACCTCGAAACCGAGCCCCGCGACAGTCTCAGGTCGGCGCAGGCGTGCATGTCCGCCGGGTCGGCGGCCGAGGACGCCATCGCAATGCTGTGCCTGCTCGACTGGCCCGCCGATACCGCTCGGGCATCCGTGGAGCACGTCTGCGGGGCGTTGATGAAGGCTGGCACCCGCCAGTCCGCCTACGAGGCGCTGCGGCGCGATCGGCACGCGCGGGCATTGCTCGACCTGCCGCGCCGCTCCTGGGCCACGCTGCTGAAAGCGCTCCTCGGGAACCCGCACCCGGCCTACGTCGCCACCAGCAGCGGCCGCGGCGTCCTGCTCCGGCTGCTGTTGGGCGAGACCCTCGACCTGCTGCTCCGCGACGACGATCTGATCCTCGCGCTCGCACTGGCCGCGCCGAGTGGTGGAGGCGGTGAGTCGTCGTGACCGAGCCACAGGTCGGCAGCATCCAGCTCGACCGCACCGTCGATTCGATCCTCGTCGGCGCCCGGCACCGCGCCGACCTCGGCGACATCGACGCCCTCGCGGCATCCATCGGGCGCGACGGCCTGCTGCAACCGCTCACGATCACCATCGACGGCGTACTCGTGTGCGGGGCGCGACGCCTGGCCGCGATCAAGAAGCTCGGCTGGCGCACCGTCAACGTGTGGGTTCGCAGTGGCCTGTCCGACCGGCTCGGGCAGCTCCTCGCCGAGCAGGACGACAACATGCTGCACAAGCCCTACACCCAGCTCGAAGCCGCCGGACTCTACCGCGAGATCAAGCAGGTCATAGCCGAGGACGCTGCCCGCCGGAAGTCCGCTACCCAGTTCAGCAGCGAGAACCAGCCGGGAAACGACGGTCCCGCAAAATTTGCGGGACCGTCGAGCGCGCTCGGGGATGCGCGGGAGCAAGCGGCGGCGATGATTCCCGGCGGTGCGTCGCACACGACACTGGAGAAGATCGGCTACCTCGAAGACATCGCCAACAACCCCGCCCAGCCCGAGATGTTGCGCGCCGAGGCCGCCGCCGGGCTGGAGCGGATCGAGGCCGGTGACCCGGTGCATCCGATCTACCAGGCGATCCGCGATGCCGACACCACCGCGCGGGAGCGGCGCGAGGCCGAGCTGCATGCCCGTGCCGAGGCAGCCGTGGCCCAGGCGAAGTCGATCAAGAAGGGCAAGCGCACACCACCGCGACCACTGCCGCTCGTCACCGGTGACGGGCAACCCGTCCGCTACCCGCTGCGCGCGTTCGTGCAGACCTGGGGCGAGCTGACGAACTGGTGGACCCACTACGACGCCGACACCCTCGCCGCCGAACTGACCGACGAGCAGTTCGAGAACTTCCTCACCACCGCCGACGGCACCGTCCGGTTCGCCGACGCCCTCCGAGCCGCCCGCGACGGCGCCGCCGAGCGCCCACGACTCCGCGCGCTCTGACCACGGGCACAGGTGCCGGGTGCGCACCTGCTCGGCATGAGCCCTGCACCCACCGACGCCCGGAACCGCCGCCGATTCGTCGCCCTCATCGCCGCCGGCATCGTCCTGCTGCTCCTAGCAGGCATCGGCGTCTACGGACTCCTCACCGGCCCCCGCAACAACACCAGCCCCCAGCACGACCCGGAGCCCGGCCCGACCACGACAGCACCGCCGACCGTGGCACCGAGCACGCCCCGGCCGCCGCGGGTTCCAGCGGTTCCGCGTTCTGCCGATCCTGAGACTTTCGCGCAAGGTGTCGCGTCCACGCTGTTCGCGTGGGACACCGCTTCGGGGCTGTGGCCGCTGGACTACACCTCGGCAATCCTCGCAGTCGGTGACCCCAGCGGCGACGAGCAAGCCGGGCTCGCCTCCGACGTAGCCGTCTACCTCCCCACCCGAGACGCCTGGATCGAGCTGCGGCAATACGCCACCCGTCAGCACCTCACCATCGACACCGCGTACGTCCCCGACGCCTGGGCCGACGCCGTAGCGCGGGCCCAGCCAGGACAGCTCGCGGCAGGAACGACGGCCGTCACGATCGAGGGCACTCGCCACCGTGCCGGGGTCTGGAACGGCCAACCGGTCACCAGCGAGCATCCGGTCGCGTTCACCGTGTTCGTCGTCTGCGCACCGACTTATCCTCGATCCACCGATGGACTT
>NZ_DLOE01000052.1:0-4099 GCF_002479615.1 Arsenicicoccus sp. UBA7492
CACTCAACGGGGCTCTATCCCACCGACCCGTCCTCCCGGGCCGGAAATGACCCACGGATCAGTCAGGAGAGCCTGAAAACTGAGCAGTCTGAGCGCACGCCGACGGTCGTGTGTGTCCGACATCACTCTCGCATGGTGAAGCCGGAGTCGTGGTCCTGGTCACGCACGGTTCCTCGGAAGCCAGATAGCCGCCGCGTTCGTGGTTGTCCTCAACTGTCGATGAGTGAGCGTTGCCCTCGCGGCGGCATCGCGGCTACCGTCGAGTCATGCGCTCCTGTCAGATCACGACGACGCCGGACTACTCCGGCGCCGCTGCGATGCCCTGACAGGCGCAGCACCCACCAGGCCCCGGAATGATCCGGGGCCTTCTTCGTTCCAGGCCGCGCGACCACTCCGGACCGCGACCAGAAGGAACGACCATGAACGACGCAGTACCGCTCGACCACCGCGAGCTCAACCGCGACCTGCACGTCTTTGCAGGCCATCCACTCGCCGGTTCTGGCTGCCGCTATGGTTGCCCGCCGGCGCCGCGCTCCGCGACGAGCTGGAACGCCTCGCCAAGGACATCGCCCACGAAGACGGCTGCTTCGACGTACGCACCCCGGTGCTGGGCAAACGTGCCCTCTTCGAGAAATCGGGGCACTGGAACAAGTTCAGCAAGGACATGTTCCCGCCCATGAAGCTCGGGGAGGACGAAGTCGTCCTGCGCCCGGCGAACTGTCCCCACCATGCCCTCGTCTACGGCAGCGAGCGGCACTCATATCGTGATCTGCCGATCCGGCTCAACGAACTCGCGCCGATGTTCCGGGCGGAGCGGTCGGGCGTCGTCTCCGGCCTGCAGCGCGTTCGCCAGATCAGCCTCGACGACACCCACGTCTTCTGTCGACCCGACCAGGTCCGCGAGGAGGTTGCGGCGGCACTGCGCTCGGCACTGAAGGCCCAACGCATCCTCGGCTTGCCCGTTGACTACGTCCGCCTGTCGCTGAGGGACGACTCCGACGCCTGGCTCGGCTCCGCTGCGGACTGGGCCTGCCACCAGGAGGCGCTTCGGGCGGCCGCCCTCGACGTACTCCACGACACCGACCTCGAGCTGGTCGATGCGCCGGGGGAGGCCGCGTTCTACGGTCCGAAGCTCGACCTTCAGGTCCGTGATGGCCGCGGCCACGAGGAAACCATCGCCACCGTCCAGGTCGACTTCAACCAGCCGGAACGGTTCGATCTGACCTACGTCGAGCGAGACGGATCCCTCCAACGCGTCGTCATGATCCATCGCGGCACCGTCGGAGCCATGGAGCGCGTCGTCGCCACCCTGCTCGAGCGCTACCAGGGGCGACTTCCCCTCTGGCTGGCCCCAGTTCAAGTCAGCGTCCTTCCCGTCGGGAGGAACACGACGCAGCGGCCGACCAGGCGGCCAGGGCGCTGCGCGGCCGCGGGCTTCGCGTCGAGATCAGCCGCGAGAGGAGCCTTGGCAGTCGCATCCGGGCAGCCCGGCAGCAGCGCGCCGCGGTGGTCGTCGTCGTCGGCGACCAGGAGGTGGAGACCGGCAATGTCCAGGCGACAGACGGCAGGGACAACACGCGGCACAGCCTGCCTGTGGATGCGCTCGGCGATCTTCTTGCTGAAGCACACCGGGAACGCGTCGCCCTGCAGTGGTGACAAGCGGGTGGTCGGGCGCTGAGTCTCGTCGTCAGCGCCCGACCACCGACGTTCGCAACTGCCGCCGTCGGGACGCGGTCTGAGCGCTGCTGCGGTGGTGAAGGGGGGTCAGATGTCGAGGACGTGGACGGCTGGTGCGTCCATGGCGTGACGGGCGGCTTCGGTGAGGTCGTCGGGGAGCTGTGCGACGAGCTCGTCCGCGGTCGGGAACACGGCCAGCGATCGCTCGTGGGTGGTGTGGAAGTCTGGCGTCCAGGTCTCGGGTTGTTCCCACATGTGCTGGTCGTGGCTCCACCGTTGCCAGTCGGGTCGGTCCACGGTGTAAAGGGCGTACTGGTTCTTGGCGGTGCGGTAGATCGAGTACGAGACCTCGCGGAGACCGTGTGTCTGGTTGAGGCGGGCGATCCGGTGGCCCTGGAACCGGGTACGCACGGTGCGGGGTCCTTCGGTGACGTCGAGCTCGATGGTCTCGGTGGTGGGGGTGTCCATGGCGGGTCCTTGGGTGGCGAGGTACTGGCGCAGTGCCGTGGCGATCGCGGGCGAGAGGCCGCCGGCGCGACGTGCGGCTTCCTCGAAGAGCGGCATGTCGGTGGCGGTGACGTAGATCGTCTTGTTCGGCATATGCGTATATGTAGTACGTATATGCGGGTAGAGCAACAGCCAAGGCCGGCGTCTGCCTACATACCGGCAGGGGAGGGCAACCGCGCCCGTCCGCCGACGCCCGCACATGCCGCGGGTGGCAACCCGTCTCGTGTGTGCCGGTGGGGCCGGTTGTGACTGTGGGTGGCTGTTCAGCGGTCGCGGTCTTGGGCGAGTAGGTCGCGGCGGGCGCGGGTGCGGTAGGAGTCGCCGGATAGGGCGAGGACTTCGGCGTGGTGGACGAGGCGGTCGATCATGGCTGCGGCGACGACGTCGTCGCTGAAGGTCTCGCCCCAGCGGCCGAAGGGCAGGTTCGAGGTGACGATGATCGAGCCTTGTTCGTAGCGTGAGGCGACGAGCTGGAAGAACAGGTTCGCGGCGTCGGTGTCGAAGGGGATGTAGCCGACCTCGTCGACGATGATCAGCTTGTAGCGGCGGATCTTCTTCAGCTCGGCGTCGAGCTGACCGCCCTGGTGGGCGATGGTGAGGCGGTTGATCCACGCGGACGCGGTGTCGAACAGGACGCTGTGACCGTTCTGCGCGGCTTTGATCCCGAGGCCGATGGCGAGGTGGGTCTTGCCGATGCCGGGCGGGCCGAGCAGGACGACGTTCTCTGCCTTCGGCACGTAGGTGGACGTGGCGAGGTGGGCCAGGACGTCGCGGCGTAGCGAGGGCAGGTGGTCGTAGTTGAAGTCTTCGAGGGTCTTCATCGCGGGGAAGTGCGCGGTGCGGATGCGCATCATCGTCCCGGCGGACTCGCGGTCAGCGGCCTGGCGCTCGAGCACGGCGGCGAGGTACTCCTCGTGGGACCAGCCCAGGTCGCGGGCCTGGTCGGCCAGGTCGGCCCAGGTCCGCCCGATCGTGGGCATCTTCAGGACCCGCGTCAGGTAGGCGATCTGGGAGTCCAGCCGCGCGCCGGACGCGGCAGCGGCGAGCCCCGGCGCGACCGCGGGCGCTCCTGCGGGCGCGGCTGCTGGCGCGGGCGGTGCGGGAGTCGGTGCGGCAAGCACCGGCTTGCTGGTTCGCTTGCGGCCTCGTCCGGTGTCCGCGCGCGCGGCGGGGTCCTCGTCGCCGGCGGGCAGTGTGGCAGGCGCGGTGGTGTCCTCGTCGAGTGCATCGGCGACAGCGGTGGTGGGGGTCATCAGGACGTAGCTCCTTGGGAGGTGGGGCGGATGATGCCGGGGGCCGAGCCATCGGGCCCGTCGGCCGCTTCGGCTTCGTGCTCACGGACGGAGTCGGTCACGGGCTCGGGGGTGTGCGGGGCGGTGGGGTTGGCGTGGAAGTCGATGCCGAACAGGGCGTCGTAGTCGGGAAGCGTCCGCAGCGCGACGGCGTGCCCGTCGGCGTGGGTGCGTAGCTGGTGGCGCCGGGCGGTGGCGGCGCGGGTGGCCTGGTAGTCGGCGCGCAACCGCTTGGCGGTCGCTTGATGGTTCGGGTCGGTGATCGTCGCTGCGCTGCCCCAGTAGCGGGGATGGTCGGCGACGACGGTGCCCTCGTGAGTGACGGTGACGCGGTCGGGACCGGCGACGACGTCGACGAACCGGCCGATCATCGATGGGTCGACGGAATAGTCGTTGGCGTCGATGCGCACGTAGTAGTCCCGCGCCAGCCGCACCCTGGCGCGTAGCCCCACCTGTGGGGCGACCGGGGGCAGGGTGATCATCGCGGCCCGGTCGATCGGCCACCGGTCGGTGATCGTGGCCCCGATCGAGCGGACGAACCGCGTGTTGGCCTTCGTGGTGAGCCACTCGCTGGAGCTTGTCAAGATTTCTGTGTAAGTGATGTTGGTCACGGTGGGTTACAG
>NZ_DLOE01000036.1:0-195236 GCF_002479615.1 Arsenicicoccus sp. UBA7492
GTGACTACCTGAGGTAGGGGTTTGATCTATTGACAGGACATAGGCGCCTGGCTAGCGTGAGGCGCACGGGTGCGAGACGGCGCCCGCGTCAACGACGACACGACACCGGGCCGCATCCCGGGGAGGACAGCTCATGGCCGAGAACCCGTCCCGCACCGACAAGTCGCGCAACACCAGCGACCCTCGCTACTCCAGGCTCACGATCGGCGTCTGCCCCGACCAGTGGGGCGTGTGGTTCCCGGAGGACCCCAAGCAGATCCCGTGGGAGAAGGCCCTCGACGAGATGGCGGAGGCCGGCTTCTCGGTGATGGAGACGGGGCCGTTCGGCTACTTCCCGACCGACCCGAAGCGTCTCGCCGACGAGATGGCCAAGCGCGGCTTCCGCGTCGTCGCCGGCACGGGCTGGGGGATCCTGCACAAGGCCGAGGCCTGGGCCGACACCGAGCGGACCTTCCGCGCGATCGGGGAGACGCACGCCGCCGTCGGCGCGGAGTATGTCGTCCACCTGCCCCCCATGTTTCGCGACGAGAAGACCGGCGACTTCACCGACGAGCGCACCCTCACGGGCGAGGCGTGGGACCTCTACGTCACCAACGCCGACCGCCTCGGCCGGATGATGAAGGAGGACTACGGCCTGCAGATGGTGCTGCACCCGCACGGCGACTCCCACATCGAGACGCCGCAGGACATCGACCGCATCTTCCAGGCCACCGACCCGAGCTATGTCGGGTTCTGCCTCGACACCGGCCACATCGTCTACGGCCAGGGCGACTGCGTCGACCTCATCAACCGCTACCCCGAGCGCATCTCCTACGTCCACATCAAGGCGATGGACCCCGAGATCGTCAAGCAGGCGCACGACGATGACTGGCCGTTCGTGGCCGCCGTCAACAAGGGCGTCTCGGTGGCCCCGCCGGAGGGCGAGCCGCACATGCCGACCCTGATCGACGCCCTCGCCGGCCTCGACAAGGACCTCTACGTCATCTGCGAGCAGGACATGTACGGCTGCGACCCGTCCTACCCCCTGCCCAACGCCATCGCGACGCGCGAGTACCTCGCGTCCTGCGGCCTCGGCCTCAGGTAGCGCGCACCAGAGCTGCAAACCAGACCCGCGAGCCAGACAGCGAATCACCAGCAGAGAGAGACGACTTCACATGACTGTGCGCATCGGCATGATCGGCCCCGGCGGCATGGGGCAGGCCCACATCGACCGCATCCGCAGCGTGATCGCGGGCGGCGAGGTCGTGGCGATCTCCGACATCGCGGAGGACAACGTCAAGACCGTGGCCAGCACGTATGGCGTCAAGGGGTACACCGACAGCGCCGAGCTCATCGCGGACCCCGACGTCGACGCGGTGATGATCTGCTCGTTCGGCCCGGCCCACGAGGCCGACGTCATCGCCTGCATCGAGGCGGGCAAGCGGGTCTTCTGCGAGAAGCCGATGACGCCCGACGCCCAGGGCGCCCTCAACATCATGGACGCCGAGCAGCGGGCCGGGCGCAAGCTCGTCACCGTCGGGTTCATGCGCCGCTTCGACGAGTCCTACCGCCAGATGAAGGCGATCCTCGACTCCGGCGAGGTGGGGGAGACGCTCATCGTCCACAACCGGCACCGCAACCCCACGGTGCCGGAGCGCTACACGTGGGACATGGCGATCAACGACACCGGCATCCACGAGATCGACACGATGCGGTGGCTCACCGGCGAGGAGATCGTCCGGGTGCGCGTGGACACGCCCAAGAGGACGACGAAGCGGTTCGAGCACCTGCAGGACCCGCTGATCCTCATCATGCACACCGAGTCGGGGATCTGGATCGACGACGAGATCTTCGTCAACAACCAGCACTCCTACGACATCCAGTGCGAGGCCGTCGCCGAGACGGGCACCATCCGCCTCTCGGACCAGCACCTGATCGAGCGCACCGGGACGGTCGGCCGCTCCAACGCGCTGACGATGGACCACAACGAGCGCTTCGGCGGCGCGTTCGTCCGCGAGGTGCAGGAGTGGATCACCGCGGTCGCCCGGGACGAGCACACGGGGTCCAGCGCGTGGGACGGCTACGCGGCGGCGTGCGTGTGCGACGCCGGCGTGCGGGCCCTCACCGAGGATGGTGAGGTCGCCGTCGAGATGATCGACAAGCCCGCCCTCTACGCCTGACCGCCACGCGATCGTCATACGGTCACGACCCCTGGGAGACAACGATGGTCAAGATCCTGCTGGACCCGTCCATGTATCACCCGCACCTCACGGTCGCGGAGGAGTGCCGCAAGGCCGCCGACCTCGGCTACGAGTTCCTCGAGCTGTCGCCGCGGGCGGACTTCCACGAGTGGCACCACTATCCCAAGGTCGACGACGCGGAGATCGCCAAGGTCAAGCGGGCCATGGCCGAGACGGGCGTCCAGATCTGGACGTTCAACCCGGTCTACAACTGGTCGGCGCCGGACGAGCAGGACCGCCAGCACGCGGTGCGCTGCTTCCGGCGGCTCCTCGAGATCGCCGACGACCTCGAGGTGCCGATGATCGCGACCGAGCTGTCCGGCGACCCGAACGACCCGCTGCGCAGCGAGGCCCAGTTCTACAAGAGCATCGAGGAGCTCGTCCCCGACTTCGAGCGGCACGGGATCGAGTGCGCGATCGAGGCGCACCCCTACGACTTCGTCGAGACCAACGAGCGCGCCGTGCAGATCGTCCGCGGGGTCAACAAGCCGTGGTTCAACTACGAGTTCTGCTGCCCCCACATGTTCCACCTGTCCCAGGGGGCGGGGGACGCGCGGGCGATGATGGCGTATGCCGGGGAGCGGCTGCGGCACGTGCACGTCGCCGACGTCTACAACCACCTCGCGAACGTCGGCAACCGCTACATCGTCAACCCGCCCGGCGTGGACGCCCGCATCCACCAGCACAACGAGATCGGCAACGGCGAGGTGCCGTGGGACGAGGTCTTCGGCTACCTGCGCGAGTCCCGTTATGACGGACCGGTGTCGGTCTGCGTCTTCGGCTGGGAGGAGCAGATGGACGAGGTGCACGTGCGGATGCGCGAGCGGATCGAGAAGGAGCTGGACGCGTGACCGAGGCACCCATCGAGGCCCGCCCGGACACGCCGGCGGTCGACAACTCCGGCTCCGCGCCGTCGCCGATCCGCGAGCTGGGCATCGGCGTCATCAGCTTCGGGTGGATGGGGCGGCTGCACACGCGGGCCTACGCCTCGCTGCCCGAGCGCTACCCGGAGCTGCGGGTGCGCCCGCGGCTCGTGGCCGTGGCCGACCCCGTGGAGGGGGCGCGGTCGGCCGCGGTCGAGCAGTTCGGCTTCGCCGGGTCGTATGCCGACTACCGCGACCTGCTGGCCGATCCCGCCGTCGAGGCGGTGTCGATCTGCGCGCCCAACTTCCTGCACCGCGAGATCGCCCTCGCGGCCGTGGCGGCGGGCAAGCCCTTCTGGATCGAGAAGCCCATGGGCGTCTCGGCCGAGGAGTCCCGTGAGATCGCCTGCGCCGCAGCCGAGGCCGGGCTCGTGACCGGCGTGGGGTTCAACTACCGCCAGGCGCCGGGGGTGCAGTTCGCGCGGCAGCTGATCCGCGACGGGCGGCTCGGGCGGGTCACCAACGTGCGCGTCTGGCTGATCGCGGACTACGCGAGCGACCCGGACGGGCCGCTGACCTGGCGCTACGACCGCGGCCGGGCCGGCGCGGGCGTGGTCGGTGACCTCATGTCGCACGGCATCGACCTCGCGCAGTTCCTCGTGGGGCGCGTCGCCGAGGTCGCCGCCATGACCGACACCTTCATCACCGACCGCCCCATCCCGCTGGAGCAGGGCATCGGCCACGCCAGGGTCCGCGTCTCGGACGAGCGCGGCCCCGTCGGCAACGAGGACTACGTCGGGATGCTCGCCCGCTTCGACTCCGGGGTGGTCGGCACCCTCGAGGCGTCGCGCGTGGCCCGGGGCCCGCGCGCCGAGTACGTCGTGGAGGTCTACGGCACAGGCGGATCCGTGCGCTGGAACTTCGAGGACATGTCCAAGGTGCAGGTCCTGCTCGGCGACGGCGGGGACGTGCACGGCTACACCACCGTCATGGCCGGGCCGCAGCACGGCGCCTACGCCCGCTTCCAGCCCGGCCCCGGCCAGAACCTCTCCTTCGACGACCTCAAGGTCGTGGAGGGGCGGGACTTCGTCGAGTCGGTGCTGTCCGGCGAGCAGGTCGCCCCGTCCGCGGCGGACGCGTGGTCCGCGGCCGAGGTCGACGAGGCGGTCGTGCGAGCTGCGGCGAGCCGCGCGTGGGAGTCGGTGCCGCCGGTGAGCGGGCGGACGACATGCGACGCCTGAGTCCGTCGGCGGAGGCTCCGTGTGTGCGACTCCCCGGCCGACCACGGTCCGCGCCAGGACGACGTGAGCCCCCTCTCCCGGGTCGGGAGAGGGGGCTCACGGGAGCGGCCGGTCAGGCGTGGCTGAGCTCGCGGGCGTTCCAGGTCAGGAAGAGCGCGACGGTGCCGGCGAGCGGCAGCAGGGCGCTGAGCAGGATCGGGGCGGACGCGAGCACGCCCCCGACGACCGTCAGGACGACGGCGAGGGTGGCCAGCAGGGCGGCCTGCACGGCCAGGGCGTTGTGGGTGGTCTGCGTCTGCGCGGTGCGGACGTCGGCGACGTGGGTGTTGGTCATGAGTCCTTCTCTCTGCCGGAGGACGAGGAGGCCCGAGGGCCTCGGTCCTGCACGGCCGTCGTGTCGTGCCAGCGGGTGCCGGCACATCAGGTCTGGGGCGCCGTTCGCCTGGTCAGCGGGCGTATGGCGGGGGCGGGGTCGCCGTCAGATGCGAAAGACGCCCTGGTAGCTCGCGACGCCCGCGAGCACCACGGTGCCCACGACGGGCACGATGGCGGCGACGATCAGCTGGGGGGAGGCGAGCAGCGTCCCGGCGACCACGAGGGCGATGGTGATCAGGGCCAGCGTGACGGCCAGGCTCAGGGTGGACGGGGTCGCGGCCCTGGCCTCGTCGTCGATCTGCGCGGGGGCGGTCAGGTCGGTCATGTGGCGGGGCAACTCATCCTGCTCTCCGGCGCGCACGAGCGGATCCCGATGGGCTCGCCCTGCACGGCCATCGTGGGTGCCAGCTCATGTGCTGACAAATATAAGTCTACGCAAGACCCCCCACGCTTGGCAAACGTATGACGAATCCCGTCGTCCGTGCTGGATGACGCGTCTCGATATCGTCAAGACCTGTAAATGTCCGGACAAAGTCTTGACGTGGCCCGGGTCACTCGGTGAAGGTGGTGCCAGCCCGGGTGAGCCCTCGCCCACGTCTCGAAGGAGAGACATGCGCATCGCAGTCATCGGCGTCAGCCGCATCGGTCGCATCCATGCCGCGAACCTGCGCGACCTCCCCGAGGTCGAGGAGGTCGTCCTCGCCGACGCCGTCCCCGGGGTCGAGCGCCCCGTGGCCTGCGACCTCTCCCGGCGCCGAGGGGTGCCCGTCCGTCTCGAGGAGATCCCCGACGCGAGGTGACGACTCGCCAACAGTTCGGTCCGACCTGCCACCCCGACGACCCTTCGGCAGGACAAACGCATAGTTTGTCACCAACCGCATCACCACCCGCACCACCCGCCCGGAGCGCGACGACGCTGCTCCGTCACGAGAGGCACCACGATGAACCGCACCGTCAAGACCACCCTGACCCTGGCGCTCGCCACCTCGACGGCCCTCAGCATGGCGGCCTGCAGCTCCTCCGGCGGCAAGCAGACCACCGAGTCCGCGGCCGGTGGCGCGGCCAAGGCCAAGACCATGACCGTCGCGATGGTCACCCACGCCGCCGCCGGCGACACCTTCTGGGACCTCGTGCGCAAGGGTGCCGAGGACGCCGCGGCCAACGACGGCGTGACCCTGACCTACACCTCCGACCCGGACGGCGCCAACCAGGCCAACCTCGTCAAGCAGGCCGTGGACAAGAAGGTCGACGGCATCGCCGTCACCCTCGCCAAGCCCGAGGCCATGGCCGGCAACGTCAAGGCCGCCACCGACGCCAAGATCCCGGTCGTCGCCCTCAACGCCGGCAGCGACGCGTGGAAGGCCATGGGCGTCACCAGCTTCTTCGGCCAGGACGAGAAGGTCGCGGGCCAGGCGGCGGGCGAGCGGCTCACCAAGGAGGGGGCCAAGAAGGTGCTCTGCGTGATCCAGGAGCAGGGCCACGTCGGCCTCGAGTCCCGCTGCGACGGCGTCAAGGCCGGCTTCCCCCAGACCGAGAAGCTCTACGTCAACGGCACCGACATGGGCGACGTCCAGTCCAAGGTCACCGCCAAGCTCCAGCAGGACAAGGGCGTCTCGCACGTCATGATGCTCGGCGCACCGTTCGCCATGACGGCGATCAAGTCGATCGAGGAGTCCGGCAGCCAGTCCAAGCTCGTGGCCTTCGACATGAACAAGGACATCGTCGCCCAGATCAAGGCCAACAAGGTCGTCTGGGCCGTGGACCAGCAGCCCTACCTGCAGGGCTACCTCGCCGTCGACTCCCTGTGGCTCCACAAGACCAACGGCAACGAGATCGGCGGCGGCCAGGCCGTCCTGACGGGCCCGTCCTTCGTGGACAGCAGCAACGTCGCCGCCGTCGAGAAGTTCGCCGCCAACGGGAAGCGCTGACCATGTCGACCTCCACCACCACCCCGTCCACGGCACCCGAGCCGGCGACCCAGGCCCCGGCCGGCGACGACCGCGTCGGGCGCCGGTCCCCGGTCAACCTGCTGCTCCGCCGCCCCGAGATCGGCTCCCTCATCGGCGCCCTCGCCGTGTTCGCGCTGTTCGTGGCCATCGCACCGGCCTTCCGCAACATCAGCAACGTCGGCACCATCCTCTACGGCTCCGCCACGATCGGGATCATGGCCGTGGGCGTCGCCGTCCTCATGATCGGCGGCGAGTTCGACCTGTCCACGGGCGTCGCCGCCACGACGTCCGGGCTCACCGCGGCGCTGGCCTCGTGGAACTTCGGCCTCAACGTGTGGGTCGGCGTGATCCTCGCGCTCGTCGTCTCCCTGGCGATCGGCGCCTTCAACGGCTGGCTGCTGATGCGGACGGGCCTGCCGAGCTTCCTGGTCACCCTCGGCACCTTCTTCGTGCTGCAGGGGGCCAACCTCGGCATCACCCGACTGGTCACCGGCAACGTCGCCTCGACGTCGATCACCGACATGCAGGGGTGGGACTCCGCCAAGGCCGTGTTCGCCACGACCTTCACCATCGGCACGGTCAGCATCAAGATGCTCGTGCTGTTCTGGATCCTGCTGACCGCGATCGCGGCATACGTGCTGCTCCGCACCCGCGTCGGCAACTGGATCTTCGCCGTCGGCGGCGACGCCGCCGCGGCCCGAGCCGTCGGTGTCCCCGTCACCGCGGTCAAGATCGGGATGTTCATGTTCGTCGGGTTCTGCGCCTGGATGCTCGGCATGCACCTGCTGTTCGAGTACTCCGTGGTGCAGTCCGGCGAGGGCGTCGGCAAGGAGTTCATCTTCATCATCGCCGCGGTCGTCGGCGGCTGCCTGCTCACCGGCGGCTACGGCTCCGTGGTCGGGGCCGCGATCGGCGCGCTGGTGTTCGGCATGACCCAGCTGGGCATCAACTACGCCAACTGGAACCCGGACTGGTTCCGGACCTTCCTCGGGGTGCTGCTGCTCGTCGCCACCCTGGTCAACATGTACGTCAAGAGAAGGGCGGACGCGGCATGAGCGCGACCAAGACCGCACCGACGCACGAAGGCGGCCCCACCACGGCCATCCTGGAGATGCGCGACTGCGGCAAGAGCTATGGCAACATCCAGGCGCTGCGCGGCGTCTCGATGTCCGTCCGTCAGGGCGAGGTCACCTGCGTCCTCGGCGACAACGGTGCCGGCAAGTCCACGCTGATCAAGATCATGGCGGGGCTGCACGACTACAACGCCGGCGAGATGTTCGTCAACGGCGAGGAGCGCCACTTCTCCTCGCCGCGCGAGTCGCTGGGCAGCGGCATCGCCACGGTCTACCAGGACTTGGCGCTCGCGCCGCTGATGTCCGTGTGGCGCAACTTCTTCCTCGGCAACGAGCTCAAGAAGGGCCTCTTCGGGATGGACATCCCCACCATGAAGCGGGTCTGCGGCGAGGAGCTCACCAAGATGGGGATCGTCATCCCCGACCTGGACCGCCCCATCGGCAGCCTCTCGGGAGGCCAGAAGCAGTGCATCGCGATCGCCCGCGCCATCTACTTCGGCGCCAAGGTGATCATCCTCGACGAGCCCACCGCGGCGCTCGGCGTCAAGCAGTCCGGCGTGGTGCTGAAATACATCATGAAGGCGCGTGACGCCGGCCTCGGCGTCGTCTTCATCACCCACAACCCGCACCACGCCTACCTCGTCGGCAACCACTTCGTGATCCTCAAGCTGGGCCGCGTGGTCCTCGACGCCCACCGCGACGAGGTCACCCTGGACGAGCTGACGGAGGAGATGGCGGGCGGCAAGGAGCTCGCCGACCTCTCGCACGAGCTGCGCGCGGCGGACCCCGGCAAGGTCGTCGACCCGAGCACCGTGAAGCACGGTGGGATCGACGCGCCCACGGTCGACATCCCCAAGGTCCGCGACTAGGGCCGCGCGGGAGGTTCGCTCTCGTCGAGAGGCGACAGATGGGGGTCATCCGAGCTGGTTGACCCCCATCTGTCGCCTCTCGACGCGTGCTCGCGGCTCGCCCTGGCGGCGGGGCGGCTGGGTCAGAGGGTGAAGGCCTCGCGGAAGCGCTCGAGCGCCACCTCGCTGTCGCCGGACGCCCACCCCTCGAGGGCGACCACACCGGCATACCCCATCTCGGCCAGGGCCCGCGCCACACCCGGATAGCTGATCTCACCCGTCCCCGGCTCGCACCGCCCGGGCACGTCGGCCACCTGGATCTCGCCGATCAGATCGCCTGCGCGGCGGCACAGCTCGATCAGGTTCCCCTCGCCGATCTGCGCGTGATAGAGGTCGAGGTTCATGCGCAGGGCCGGCGATCCGACCGACTCCAGCAAGGTGATCACGTCCGCCGCCCGGGCGAACGGCACGCCGGGGTGGTCGACGTCGAGGTTGAGGTTCTCCAGCTGGAAGGTCACGCCCTCGCTCTCGCCCAGGGCGGCCACGCGACGCAGCGTCCGCTCGGCGGCGAGCCAGTCGCGAGGCGTCACGACCGTCTGCGGGCGGTTCGGCATACCACCCTCTCCGAGACCCGTGCCGTGCAGGTTGAGGTGCGGGTCGCCGAGGCGATGGGCCACGGCCACCGACTCCCGGGCGGTGCGCAGCAGCTCGTCCGCGCCCGCGGGGTCGATGAGCTCGCCGCGCGTGTAGCCCGTCATCGAGGTGAACCGGGCACCCGTCGCCGCGAGCGCGTCGATGTCCTTTGTCGTCCAGTCCCACAGCTCGACCGCGAAGCCCAGCTCGTGCAGCCGGTGCACGCGCTCCAGGTGGGGCAGGTCGAGCAGCTGCATCTCGGAGCACACCGCGAGGTCGAACCCCGGGTGCTGCGAGGCGCCCGCGAGCGGTGCTGAGGTGGTGGTCATGGTGACTCCTTCGTCCTGCAACGGTGTGAGGTCAAATGTAAGGACAATCTATTGACATTGTCCACGCCTGCGCCTTCACTTGTGATAGCGATACGAGCAAGGACGCTACGAATCCGCGTGCTGCGGAAGGCAGAAGGAGACGAGGATGTCCCACGGCAGTCCCACCAGCAGTCCCAGCGGGGTGACGCTACCGCCCCTCCGACCGGGCCCGCACCAGCGGCGCCTGGACCTGATCGCCGTCGTCGCGACGTTCGGCGGTCTGCTGTTCGGCTACGACACGGGCGTGATCAACGGCGCCCTCGAGCCCATGAAGACGGACCTCGGCCTGACCACCGTCACCGAGGGTCTGGTGACGGCGACGCTGCTCATCGGCGCCGCGGTCGGAGCGCTCGTCTCGGGCGTGCTCAACGACAACCTGGGCCGCAAGAAGACCCTGACCCTGATCGCCGTCGTGTTCTTCGTCGGCACCCTGGGCTGCGTCTTCACGCCGGGGCTCTCGATCATGCTCGTCTCTCGCTTCGTCCTCGGCCTCGCGGTCGGCGCGGCCTCGGCCACGGTCCCCGTCTATCTCTCAGAGCGCTCGCCCCCACCGAGCGCCGCGGCACCCTCAGCGGACGCAACGAGCTGGCGATCGTGCTCGGCCAGATGCTGGCCTTCATCATCAACGCGATCATCGCGAACGTCTGGGGCCAGCACGAGGGCGTGTGGCGCTACATGCTCGCGGTGTGCGCCATCCCGGCCGTGTTCCTGTTCTTCGGGATGCTCCGTATGCCGGAATCGCCGCGGTGGCTCATCTCCAAGGGACGCTACGACGAGGCGCTCGAGGTGCTCATGCAGGTCCGCAACGAGGACCGCGCACGCGCCGAGCTCGGCGAGGTGGAGCAGCTGGCCGAGGAGGAGGCCGAGTCCCACAACGGCGGCTGGTCCGACATGGCCGTCCCGTGGATCCGCCACCTCGTGATCATCGGCTGCGGCCTCGCCGCCGCCCAGCAGGTCACCGGCATCAACTCGATCATGTACTACGGCACCCAGCTGCTGAGGGAGGCCGGCTTCTCCGACGGGGCGGCGATCATCGCCAACGTCGCCAACGGCGTCCTGGCCGTCGTCGGCACGGCCCTGTGCCTCTTCGTCGTCATCGACAAGGTGGATCGCCGCAAGCTCATCATCTTCGGCTTCTGCGCCACGACGACGGTCCACGGCCTCATCACCATCGCCGCCACCGTCATGCCGGCCGGCACCGCACGCGCCTGGGTGATCCTGGCGCTCTCCGTGACCTTCGTGTTCTTCATGCAGTGCTGCCTCAACGCGCCGGTCTGGGTCGCGCTGTCCGAGATGTTCCCGCTGCGCATCCGCGGCTTCGGCATGGGGATCTCGATCCTGTGCATGTGGCTGGTCAACGCCGCGCTGACCTTCTCGTTCCCCGTGATCGTGGGCGCGGCCGGTCTGCAGGGGATGTTCGGCCTGTTCTTCGTGATCGGCCTGGCGGCGATCTTCTTCCTGTGGAAGATGCTGCCCAACACCAGCGGTCGTTCCCTCGAGGAGCTCGAGGAGAGCTTCGCCCGGGGCGAGTTCGTCTGAGCCGTATGACGAGAGGCGGGGTGTCGGTGATCCGGCGCCCCGCCTCTCGCGTGCCCACCGCGAGCGCGCCGGCCTCCCGCGTGGCTGGTGTCATCGATCTGCGTGCAGGAGGTGACCCGTCGGGTCGCGGCGAGCTCTCAAACGGCGGGCTAACCGGACGGGTGCGCCCCGAGGGGTCAGTTGCTGTCGAGTGTGGGCGGGTTAGCGGGCTGGGTGCGCCCCGACGGGTCACTTGTTGTCGGGTGTGTCGGCCCGTGCCCGGTGCCCGGTCTCTCGCGTGGCTGCCGCGAGCGCCGGGTGCAGGAAGTGACCCATCGGGTCGCGCGGAGCTCTCAAACGGCGGGCTAACCGGACGGGTCCGCCCCGAGGGGTCAGTTGTTGTCGAGTGTGGCGGGGCGAAGTGGCGGTCTGCGCCCCGAGGGGTCAGTTGTTGTCGGGTGCGGCGGCCCGGCCCCCGAGCCGGGTCTCTCGCGTGCTCGCCGTGAGGCGAGTCGGGTGCAGGAAGTGACCCGTCGGGTCGCGGGGGGCTCCCGAACGTCGGGTCAACGGCCGGGTGCGCCCCGAGGGGTCAGTTGTTGTCGGGTGTGGGCGGGTTAGCGGGCTTGGTGCGCCCCGACGGGTCACTTGTTGTCGGGTGCGGCGGGGACGGGGTGGCTGGGGGAGGTCAGTCGTGGGCGCCGGGCACGGTCTGGTCCCAGTCGATGACGGAGCCGGTCACGACGCCGCTGCGGTCGGACAGCAGGTAGACGACCATGTCGGCGATCTCGTCGACCTGCCCCAGCTTGCCCATGGGGAGGGCGGCGGAGGCCTCCTCGAGCCAGCCGTCCTGGGCGCCGTGGAAGCGTCGCTGCACCTCGTCCTCGCCCGGCGTCTCGGTCCAGCCGATGTTGAGGCCGTTGATGCGGATGCGGTCGAAGCGGTGGGCGTACGCCGCGTTGCGGGTCAGTCCCGCCAGCCCGGCCTTGGAGGCGACGTAGGGCGCGAGGTAGGGCTGGCCGCCGTGGGAGGACATGGTCAGCACGTTGACGATCGTGCCGGGGGCGCCCCGGCGGCGCATGTCCTCGACGGCCGCCTGCATCGTGAAGAACGGCGCCACGAGGTTGACCGACAGGTGCTGCTGCAGCAGCTCGGGGGTGGTGTCGAGCAGCGACCCGCGCGAGGTGAGGCCGGCGGCGTTGACCAGCCCGTCGACCCGGCCGAAGCGCTCGACCGTCGCGGTGACCGAGGCGCGTGCCTGGTCCACGTCGGCCAGGTCGGTCTGCACGAACTCGACGCGGTGCGAGCCGTGCTCGCGTGCCAGCTCGTCGGCCGCCGCCGACCCGACGTCCGCGCGGCGCCCGGTGACGACGACGCAGGCGCCCTCGCGCAGGGCGGCCCGCGCCACGGCGGCGCCCACGCCCTGGGTGCCGCCACTGACGAGGACCACCCGGTCCTGGAGGAGCTCGCGCATCAGGCCGCGCCCCCGGTCGTGGGGCCCGCGGCCGTGGCGGCTTCGGTCGCCGCGCTCGCGAGCGGACCGGTCGACGCCGCGTCGGACGCCGAATCGAGCTCGGTCACCGGGAGCCGAGCGGCCAGCGCCGAGCGCACCCGGTCGGCCTGGCTGGGTGGCGCCATCCCGTCGACGGGCTGCTCGACGTCCAGGTCGGCGGGGAAGGCGTAGCCCTCCGCCGATGCGGCGATCGCGTCGTGGAGGCGGGCGGTCGGCATACCGGCGTCCTGGCGGGAGAGCAGGACCGGATAGACGGCCTCGACCACGCGGCGCCGGTCGACGCGCTCCATGGCCCGGCCGAACGCCGAGGAGATCTGCAGGAGGTTGGCCATGCGGCGGATGTCGGTCGAGTGGTTGGTGCCGGCGGCGTGGAACAGCGCGGGGTTGAAGAACACGGCGTCGCCCTTGGCGAGCGGCAGCTGCACGTGGTGCTCGCGGAAGTAGTCCTGGAACTCCGGCAGCCAGTAGGCGACGTAGCCGGGCTCGTAGCGGTGCGAGTGGGGGAGGTAGAGGGTGGGGCCGCTCTCGACGGGCATGTCGACGTGCGCCACGGCGCCCTGCAGGGTCAGCATCGGCGACATCAGGTGGACGTGCCGCGGGTAGCGCTCGCTGACCTCCGGCCCGAGGAACCCCAGGTGGTAGTCGCGGTGCACGGTCTGGCCCGCCCCGCCCGGGTTGACCACGTTGACCTGCGAGGTGACCTGGTAGCCAGGACCCAGCCAGGCCGTCGCCGCCAGGGCCACGAGGTCGTTGGCGTAGTAGTCGACGAACGCCTCGGGGTCCGTGACCGCGAGCTTCTCGAGGGCGTTCCAGACGCGGTCGTTGGCGCCGGGCTTGGCGAAGTGGTCGCCCGCCACGCGGCCGGAGGCGCGCTGCTCCTCGATGATCGTGCGGAAGCCGTCGCTGACCCGGTCGACCACGTCGTGCTCGAAGGCGCCCTGCAGCACCACGATCCCGGGCCCCTCGGACAGGCCGCGGGCCAGCTCGGTCTGCACCTCGCGGGCGGCCTCGGGCCCGTGGCCGAGTGCCTCGCGCAGCCGGTCGGTGCGATAGAGCAGCACCTCCTGCTCGACGGCCTGGGCGTGCGGGTATGCCGTGACGTCGGTGCGGGCCTCGAGCACTGCGCGCAGGTCCTCGAGGCGGCAGTCCTGCGCCGTGTAGGTCGGGCTAGAAGCCGGGCGGGTCGTGGTCGGCATGGCGTCTCCTCGTCGTCGTGGTCCGTCCCTTCCATGGTGGCTCGCGGACCGGCCGTCGGCTGGGGTCAAAGACCTCAGATAGACCTCAGTCCCGGTCGGGCCTACCGTCGGGGGATGAGGCCGCCGCACCCCCTCAAGGACATCGCCGCCCAGGCCGGCCTGTCCGAGGCCACCGTCGATCGCGCGCTGCACGGGCGCAGCAACGTGAGCGCCGCGGCCGTGCGGGCCGTCGAGCAGGCCGTGCTCGAGCTCGACCGGCAGCAGTCGCAGCTGCGGCTCGGCGCGCGCACCGTGCTGGTGGACGTCGTGATGCAGGCGCCGGCGCGGTTCACCAGCGCCGTGCGGACGGCGCTCGAGGCCGAGCTGGCGTGGGTGCGGCCCGCGGCCGTGCGGGCGAGGTTCCACCTGCGCGAGCGGGCCGACGTCCAGGAGCTCGTGGAGACGATCGACCGGGTCGGGTCGGGTGGCCGCACCTCGCAGGGGCTGCTCCTCAAGGCGCCGGACGACCCGGCCATCGCGGCGGCGGTGGACCGGGCGGCCGGGCGCGGCATACCGGTGGTCACCCTGGTCACCGACGTCCCGAGCAGCAGGCGGGTGGCGTATGTCGGACTGGACAACCAGCAGGCGGGGGCGACGGCAGCCTTCCTGGTGTCGCGCTGGCTGACCCCGCGAGGCGTGGGTGGCGGCCAGGGGCGGCGGGTGCTGGTGACGATGAGCCGCTCGACCTTCCTGGGGGAGCACGAGCGGGTGCGGGCGTTCGAGGACGAGCTGGCGGTGCTGCGGCCGGAGGAGCCCGTGCTCGTCGTGTCGGACGCGGACGGGCTCGATGCCGCGACCGGCGATCTGGTCGGGGCGGCGCTCGACGAGGAGCCGGGCGTGTGCGCGGTCTACTCCGTCGGTGGTGGCAACCGCGCCACCCTCGCCGAGCTGCGGCGACGTGGGCGACGGGTGGAGGCCTACGTCGCGCACGACCTCGACGAGGACAACGTCGCGCTGCTCCGCTCGGGGGCCATCGACGCGGTGATCCACCACGATCTGCAGAGCGACTGCCGTCGGGCCGTCCGTCAGGTGCTGAGGCACCACGGGCTGGTGTCGGGTGCCCCGCTGACCGTGCCGGCGTCGTTGGAGATCATCACGCGCTACAACCTGCCCACGCGCTGGATCGACCCGGCCTGACCGGACGGGTCAGGCGTCGAGGTCGACCTCGACGACGCGCCCCTCGGCGGCGGACCGGGCGGCCGCGTCGGCCAGCACCAGGGCGGCCCAGCCGTCGTGGAAGCCCACCGGCACCGGCGCGTCCTCGCGGATGGCGGCGACGAACGCCGCGAGCTCGCGCTGGTAGGCCGCGGCATACCGCTCGAGGAAGAAGTTCTGGTAGGGCTCGCGCACCTCGACCGCGTCGGCGCTCCACCGGCGCACGACCGTGTCGGTGACGTTGCCGGCCTCGAGCAACCCCTCCGAGCCGAAGGCCTCGAGCCGCTGGTCGTAGCCGTAGGCCGCGTGCCGCGAGTTGGTGATCGTCACCTGCTGGCCCTCGCGCCCGGTCAGGACCACCACCACGGAGTCGTAGTCGCCGAGACCCGCGATGTCCTCGCTGAACTGTGCCGTCCCCGAGGCGAACACGCTCACGACGTCCGGCACGAAGTGCCGCGCCATGTCGAAGTCGTGGATCGTCATGTCGCGGAAGATCCCGCCTGACACGGCGAGGTACTCCGTCGGCGCGGGCGCGGGGTCGCGGCTGATGATGGACAGCTGCTCCAGGCGGCCGATCTCGCCGGCGGCGACCCGCGCGTGCAGCGCCGAGAAGTGCGGGTCGAAGCGACGGTTGAAGCCCAGCATGATCGGCGTGGTCGCGGCCGATGCCTTGGCCCGCAGGGCCTCGACCCGGGCGATGTCCAGGTCGATGGGCTTCTCGCAGAGGGCGGGCTTGCCGGCGTCGATCGCGGCGTCGATGAGGTCGACGTGCGTGGCTGTGGGGGAGGCGATGATGACGGCGTCGACGTCGTCGGACGCCAGCACCTCCTCGGGGGTGGCGGCGACGCGGGCCCCGTGCAGATCGCCCAGCGACTCGGCGGCGGCGGGCACGGCGTCGACGACGGTCGTGAGCTCGGCCCCGGGGGCCGCGGTGACGCTGAGGGCGTGGACCCGGCCGATGCGGCCGCAGCCGATCAGACCGATGCGGACGGGCTGCAGGGACATGCTCGATCTCCTTCGTTCGGCAATTGTTAGTACTATCTGACATGTCCTGGCCACTGTCCAGCCACAGTCCCGAGGAGCGACACCGATGTCCTTCCCCCACAGCCTGCCCGAGCCCCGCCTGCCCGATCCCACCGGGGGCCCCGCCCTGCGCTGGGGCATCCTCGGCACGGGGTGGATCGCCGAGCGGTTCGCCGCGTCCGTCCTCCGGCATACGAACCACCAGGTGGTGGCGGTCGGCTCCCGGTCCGAGGAGGGCGCTCGGCGCTTCACCGGGCGGCTCGGGGGCGAGCCGCTGGGGTCGTATGCCGAGCTGGTCGCCCACCCGCGCGTGGACGTCGTCTATGTCGCGAGCCCCCACCCGCAGCACGTCGAGCACGCCCTGCTCGCCATCGCGGCGGGCAAGCACGTGCTCGTCGAGAAGCCCATCGCGATCGACGCCGCGGGGGCCCGGCGCATCGCCGAGGCCGCCCGCGACGCCGGCGTCCTCGCGATGGAGGCGATGTGGTCGCTGTGCCTGCCGAAGTTCCGCGTGATTCGCCGGCTGCTCGACGACGGCGTCCTGGGCGACCTGACGCTCGTGTCCGCCGACATCGGCGAGTACTTCCCCGACCGCCACCGCATCCACGACCCGGCGCTCGCGGGCGGCGCGATGATGGACCTCGGCACCTATCCGCTGACGCTGGCGACGTGGGTGCTCGGGGCGCCCACCGAGGTCGCCGCGCAGGGCGTTCGCGGCCCGACCGGCACGATGGCGCAGACGACGATGACGCTGCGGCACGGCGACGCGCAGTCGGCGCTGCACGCTAGCGCCCTGGTCGAGACCCCCACCGTCGCCGCGATCAGCGGCACCGACGCGTGGGTGTCGCTGGACGGGCCGTGGTACCAGCCGGGGTCGTTCACCCTGCACGGACGCGACGGGGGACAGCTGCGCCACCTCGAGGCGGCGACCGCTCATGACGGGCTGTACTGGGAGGCGCTGGAGGTCGCGCACTGCCTCGGCGAGGGGCGGGTGGAGAGCGGCATACGGCCCCTCGACGCGACCATCGCGACCCTCGAGGCGATGGACCAGGTGAGGTTCGTGACGGGCGACCGCCTGGTCGGGGAGTCCTGAGGACCGGTCCTGGAGGCAGCCTGGGGGTCAGGCTGCACGTCTAGGCTCGGGAGCATGGCTGACCGTCACTTCGACCTGATCATCATCGGCACGGGCTCGGGCAACTCGCTCATCACCCCCGAGCTGGCCGACCAGGACATCGCGATCCTCGAGCGGGGCACCTTCGGCGGCACCTGCCTCAACGTCGGCTGCATCCCCACCAAGATGTACGCCTACCCGGCCGACGTCATCACCTCCGCGCAGCACCTCGACCGCCTGGGCGCGTCCTTCCCGTGCGACCCGCAGGTGCGGTGGCGCGAGATCCGCGACCGGATCTTTGCCGGGCGGATCGACCAGATCGCCGCGGGCGGCGAGCAGTACCGCCGCCAGGACCCGCACATCACGGTGTTCGACGGGAGCGCGCGGTTCGTCGGGCCCAAGGAGATCGACACCGGCACCGGCGCCACCATCACGGCCGACCAGATCGTCGTCGCCGCCGGCTCGCGCGTGTCGATGCTCGACGTCGACGGCCTGCGCGAGGCGGCCCCCTCGCTCGGCGTGCACACGAGCGACAGCGTGATGCGGATGGAGGAGCTGCCGAGGCGCCTGACGGTCGTGGGCGGCGGCTTCGTCGCGGCCGAGTTCGCCCACATCTTCGACTCCTTCGGCGTGGAGGTGACCTGGCTGCAGCGCAGCGGCACCCTGCTCCGCAAGGAGGACGACCTCATCTCCGGGCGGTTCACCGAGCTCGCGGGAGAACGCTACGACCTGCGGCTCGGCACCCAGATCAGCGCCGCCGAGCGCCGCGACGGGGCCTGGCACCTGACGACGACCGGGCCCCCGGGGTCGGGCGAGGTGGTGGCCGACGCCGTGCTGGTCGCCACCGGGCGCGTGCCCAACGCCGACCAGCTCGGTCTCGCGGAGGTCGGCTACCGGATGGACGGGCCCCGCCTGTGGGTCGACGAGCAGCAGCGCACCAGCGTCGAGGGGGTCTGGGCGCTCGGCGACATCAGCAGCCACTGGCAGCTCAAGCACGTCGCCAACCACGAGGCGCGGGTCGTCGCGCACAACCTCGCCCACCCCGACGACCTGCGGTCCAGCGACCACCGCTACGTCCCTGCCGCCGTGTTCACCCACCCGCAGATCGCGTCGGTCGGCCTGACGGAGCGCGAGCTGCAGGCGGCCGGGCGCGACTACGTCGTCAAGGTCCAGGACTACGGCGGCACGGCATACGGCTGGGCCATGGAGGACCAGGTGGGCGTCGTCAAGCTGCTCGCCGACCCCGAGACCCGGCTGCTGCTGGGCGCCCACCTCATGGGCTACCAGGCCAGCAACCTGATCCAGCCGCTGATCCAGGCGATGTCGCTGGGGACGACCGTGCCCGAGATGGCGCGCGGGCAGTACTGGATCCACCCCGCGATCATGGAGGTCGTCGAGAACGCCCTGCTGGGTCTCGAGCTGTGATCCTCGGCTTCGTCGCCTCGGTGGTCGGCATGCTCCTGCATGCCGTCGCCTCCGTCTCGCAGGGCTATGTCGCATCCCGGGCCGCCGGGGCGGGCGTGGTCCGGCACCCCGCCTATGTGCTCGGGCTCGGCTGCGACGGTCTCGCGTGGGTGGCCTCGCTGGTGGCCCTGCGGTCGTTGCCGCGCTTCGTCGTGCAGTGCTGGCGCTGAGCCCGACCCAGGAGGCCGTGGGCGCCTGATCCGGGTGGGGTCGGGCTGGGGTCAGCGGGTGGCGCCGGTGACGAGCCAGGCGTCGGAGCGGGCGCGCAGGCCGAGCGCGATGCCGCGCAGGGTCATGAAGATGCTGAACCCGAACCAGAGCCACGCCACGGCCGCGGGGTCGTCGAGCGGGCCGGCGACGTGCCGGACGACCAGCACGACGGGGACATAGGCCACGAGGAGCGCGAGCTGCGCCCACGCCAGCCAGCGGGTGTCGCCGGCGCCGATCAGCACCCCGTCGAGGACGAAGACCCACCCCGAGATCGGCTGCGACAGCGCCACCACGACCAGGCCGGCGGCGAGGGCGGCCTGGGTCTCGGGGTCGCTCGTGAACAGGTGCGGCAGCACGGTGTGCAGCGCGAGGACCAGGGCGCCGAGGACCGCGCCGCCGATGAGGCCCCAGCGGATCATGAGGGTGGTGGCGGCGCGGGTGCCTGCGGTGTCCCCGGCGCCGAGGGCCTTGCCGGTCAGGGCCTGCGCGGCGATCGCCAGCGCGTCCAGGGCAAAGGTGAGGAAGCTCCACACCGTCGCGCTCACCTGGTAGGCGCCGAGCGGCACGTCACCCAGACCCGCCGCGACCCACGTGGTCAGCAGCAGGACCGTGCGCAGCGCCAGCGTGCGGACGAGCAGCGGTATGCCGCCCCGCGCGGCCACCAGCACCCGCCCCGGATGCGGGCGCAGGGAGGCGGCGAGCCGCCGGGCTGCCCGCACCACGACGAGGAGCAGGGCGATCGCCATACCCCACTGGCTGATCACCGTGCCGATGGCCGAGCCGACGATCCCGAGGTGCAGGCCGTAGACGAGCAGGACGTTGAGGGCGACGTTGCACGTGAAACCGGCGACGGCCACGACGAGGGGGGTGGTGGTGTCCTGGACGCCGCGGAGGATGCCGGTGGCGGCGAGGACGACCAGCATCGCGGGGATCCCGGCGGCGCTCGCGCGCAGGTAGTGCTCGGCGTGGACGAGGGCGTCCGGGCTCGCGCCGAAGGCGGCCACGAGGGGGCGGGCGAAGGTCGCGACGAGCACGCTGGTGACGAGGCCGAGGCGGCGGCGAGCCAGACGCCGTCGAGGCCGTTGGCGACGGCACCGCGCTCGTCACCGGCACCGACGTGACGCGCCACGATGCTCGTCGTGCCGTAGGCGAGGAAGACGAAGACGTTGGCGGCCGTCAGGAGGGCGGCGCTCGCGACGCCGAGGCCGGCGAGCTGCGGGGTGCCGAGGTGGCCGACGATGGCGCTGTCGGCGAGGAGGAAGAGCGGCTCGGCGACCAGGGCGAGGAAGGCCGGGACGGCGAGGCGGAGGATCTCGCGCGCGGGGGACGTCGGCTTCTGGGTCTCCCGGTCGCTCGCCACCCGGCGAGGATAGTCGCCGCGACGCCGGGCTCCCAGCGCGTGTCACCGCGCGATGCCAAGCGCTGGTGAACGACCGGTGACCTGCGGGTTTCGGGCGTGTCGTTGTCCACAGATGTGACTCCTGTGGCGAGCTGGTGTGGAAACCCGCAGGTCAGGACCCCGAACGATGCCTGTGAGTGACATGGCGGTGACAGGGAGCGAGATCTGGTGCTCAAGGGCGGGGGTCGGCGTGTCGCGGATGAGACGGTTTGTCCACACCGCGTCCAGCGCGCCCCAGATGGCGTAACTCGGCCGAGAAATCTTCCGTGCACAGGTGGCGCTCGGCATACGTGCTGGTCACAGGGCCGGTGAAGCGTTAGGTCACGGGAAAGTCACACGCCCTCCACAGGCTTGTCCCCAGGCTTGCCCACACGTCACGGCGTGTTGTCCCCAGGTTGTCCACAACCCCCGTTTGCCCGGGCCTCCTCCCGGCCCATACCGTGGCGCAGCAGCCCGTCCGGGTGACGTGATTCGCCCAGGCCCACCAAAGTTATCCACAGGTTTGTCCACACGCGCGCGAGACCCCTCCGGAGGTCGGTGGCGGGGCGGGTATGTCAGTGGTCGGTAGTGGACTGAGACCGTGCAGGGACGGGCCGAGCAGGGCTAGACGAGGGAGCAGACGTGTCGATCGCGGAGCTGGACGACCGTCGGGACTACGGCGCCGAGCGGGGTGGACCCGGCGGCGGTGGGAGTGGCGGCGACGACCGCGTGCCGCCCCAGGACGTGCACGCGGAGCAGTCCGTCCTCGGCTCGATGATGCTGTCCAAGGACGCGATCGCCGACTGCGTCGAGACGCTGCGCGGGCTCGACTTCTATCGCCCCGCGCACGAGACGATCTACGAGGCGATCATCGACCTCTACGGTCGCGGCGAGCCGGCCGACGCCATCACCGTCGCCGACGAGCTCACCAAGCGCGGCGAGATCCAGCGCATCGGCGGCCAGGCCTACCTGCACCAGCTGATCGACGCCGTGCCGACGGCGGCCAACGCGGGCTACTACGCCGAGATCGTGCAGGAGCGCGCCGTCCTGCGGCGCCTCGTCGACGCGGGCACGCGCATCGTGCAGATGGGCTATGGCCAGGGCGGCGACGTCGAGGACATCGTCAACGCCGCGCAGGCCGAGGTCTACCAGGTCGCCGACAAGCGCGGCGGCGAGGACTACATCGCTGTCGGCGAGGTGCTCGAGGCCACGATCGACGAGATCGAGCACGCCTCGGGCAAGAACGGCGAGATGGTCGGCGTGCCCACCGGCTTCACCGAGCTCGACCAGCTCACCAACGGCCTGCACCCCGGCCAGATGATCGTGATCGCCGCTCGACCGGCCGTCGGCAAGGCGCTTGCGCTCGACACCCCCCTCGTGACGCCGACCGGCTGGACCACGATGGGTGAGGTCCAGGTCGGTGACGAGGTCATTGGGGCCGACGGTCGTCCGACCCGCGTGGTCGCTGCGACCGAGGTCATGAGCGACCGACCCTGCTACGAGGTGTCCTTCTCGGACGGCTCGACCATCGTGGCCGACGCCCAGCACCAGTGGCTGACGGATACGCGCGCCAGCCGCAAGTCTCTTCAGGCCGCTCGTGACGGCAGGAACGGTCAGCGCAATCAGCGGACGTTCGCCGCGATCCGGACCACGGAGGAGATTGCTGCGACGGTGCGCACGGGCACAGCCGACGCACGCCTCAACCACAGCGTGCCGCTGGCGGCTGCGCTCGCCCTCGCGGAGCGGGAGCTCCTGGTCCAGCCGTACACGCTGGGGGCCTGGCTGGGAGACGGGACGTCTGCTGCTGCGCAGATCACGACGGCGGACCCCGAGATCGTGATGAGGCTCGAGGCCGATGGACTGGTCGTGACCAAGACGTCGTCCCCGATGCGCTATCTCATGCAGCTCGCCACCGAGGTGGTCGCTGAGCAGAGGAGCTGCGCCGTGTGTGGGACGCCGTTCACCAACCCCGTTGCCTACGTCAGGACGTGTGGCAAGTCGTGCGGGGGGCGCCTCAAGGCGTTTCAGAAGCCGATCGCCACGCCAGTCTGCCCCGACTGCGGCGGCCCCACCACGACGGGCCGCCAGTGCATGGCATGCCGGAAGCATCATGGAACCCTCCAGGCCCGCCTCCGGACGATCGGCGTCCTCGGCGACAAGCACATCCCCGTTGAGTACCAGCGGGCCAGCGAGTCCCAGCGGCGCGCCCTGCTGGCTGGCCTCCTTGACACCGACGGGACCGTGTCTGCAGGCGGGTGCGTGCAATTCACCACCACCAGCCTGCGCCTCGCCGAGGACGTACATGAACTCATCTCCGGCTTGGGCTACCGAAGTGGCATGTGCCGCAAGAAGGTGCGCGGCCGCTCGGCGGCGAGCTCGACGGCCTTCACGATCACCTTCTCCTCGGACGAGGACGTGTTCGTGCTGGAGCGCAAGAGGCTGCTGCACAAGGAGCTTCGTCGCCGCCAGTTCCAGCGGAGAAACTCCCGCTTCATCACGAAGGTGAAGCCCATCGCCTCGGTGCCCGTGCGCTGCATCCAGGTGAGCAACGACGACCACCTGTATCTCGCCGGCAGGTCAATGATCCCGACCCACAACTCCACGCTCGCGCTGGACATCGCGCGGTCGGCGGCGATCCACAACCAGCAGGCCACGGTCCTGTTCAGCCTCGAGATGAGCAAGACCGAGATCACCATGCGTCTGCTCTCGGCCGAGGCCTCGATCCAGCTGCAGAAGCTGCGCAAGGGCGAGCTGCAGGACGACGACTGGACCAAGATCGCCCGCACGACCGGGCGGCTCAGCGAGGCGCCGTTCTTCATCGACGACTCGCCCAACATGTCGCTCATGGAGATCCGCGCCAAGTGCCGCCGCCTCAAGCAGCGCAACAACCTCAAGCTCGTGGTCATCGACTACCTGCAGCTGATGAGCTCCGGCAAGCGCGTCGAGTCCCGCCAGCAGGAGGTCTCGGAGTTCTCCCGCGCCCTCAAGCTCCTGGCCAAGGAGATCGAGGTGCCGGTCATCGCCCTGTCGCAGCTGAACCGTGGGCCCGAGCAGCGCACCGACAAGAAGCCGATGGTCTCCGACCTGCGCGAATCGGGCTCGATCGAGCAGGATGCCGACATGGTCGTGCTGCTGCACCGAGAGTCGATGTACGAGAAGGAATCGCCTCGCGAGGGCGAGGCCGACGTGATCGTGGCCAAGCACCGAAACGGTCCCACTGGCACGATCGTGGTCGCCTTCCAGGGCCACTACTCCCGCTTCACCAACATGGCCACCAACTTTTAGACGGATGGTTGTCGAGAAGCGCTCTAAATTTGAGTCGAGATGCACTCAATCTTGTAAGAACTGCTGCCGATTCTAAGAATTAGCCGACGTTATGCGTCTTCGGTGGGTCGCGCCCTCGACGTTATGGAGGTTGGCGGTGGCCACCGAGGATCGGGACGACGTGGCGACCCGGCTGGCGGCTATGTGGGAGCCTGCGACGCTCAGGGCCACTCCGGCCGTCGAGGCGTCCTTGACATGGCTGAAGGATCGGGCGCGATCACATCCCAAAGGTGGAATTGGGTCGACAGGATCTACCAGCACCGGCACGATCTGACCCACCAGCTTTGCACGTACCTCGTCGACTCGAGTTCGAACCGGAGCTTGATCTGTTCGACCAGGCGCTTACGAATCTCGGCTTAGTCACGCGATTCTGGATCCAGGTGGAGATCGACTCCGGGACTTGGTCTTGCCTGTGTTTCCTGGGTCGGGTCGCCTTGCGCCGGCCGGGGCTGGGCGCCTCGCCCAGCCGGACAAGTGCCGCCCCCGCTTGTCGGCGCTTCTTCGACATGGGCGCCCTTGGGGACCGCCTTGCCGAGTGGGGAAGCGGGAGCCCCCTTGAGCTCCGCGCGTACTGCCTTGACCAGCAGTTGGTCCTCACGGCAGGTCTTGCAGTAGACGGCCCGCGGCCTGCCTGCCGGCTTGGAGCAGTTCTAACGGTTCTACAGTTTCCCGGTCCTCGATCTGGGCCGATGTCCCGTACGTCCTTGTCCGGGGCCGTGGGGCGTTCCGACGCTTGACGCCGGTGAGTCGCTTGTTCCGCACCGTCGACCCACCGCTGTGCAGCGTCACTCGGCTCCGCGGGCGCAAGACGGCCACGTCAGGCCATCGACTCACGGCGGAACTCGTCGTAGGTGCCGGGAGGTAGCGGACGAGCGACACTTGGGGCACCGTCCGGCTGTTCGCGTCCCTGTCTCTGGCCCGGCTCCACCCGGACGTGACGTCCTGGGCTGCGGCCGCCGAGGCGCTGAACATGCCCGGCCCGATGGGAGTGCGCTGCGCCCGCGCCTGCTCGGCCACCATGCTCGTCACCGAGGAGGAGTGGAAGATCCGGATACGGCGGTCCGGGAAGAGACCGAACGGCGCGACTACCGGGCGCCTGAAGCCAAGATCCACCACCGGTTCGGCACGACCCGCTGGTTCGAGGAATGGGCCCGTCGAAACCGTCCAGGCGCCCGCTTCGGCGACCAGGACCTCGGGCTCACCTGGCAATGGGTCCACGTCGCCCACGCCCACCTCGACCTCTCACCCGCCTGTCGAGGGACGACGCCGACCACCAAGGGCCGCGCCCGCTACCGCCACTTCGAGAAGTCCCCTGACATGGGCCAATGGTCGAGTTGGGCCATGCTCTCCATGCGCGAACGTGACCCACCTCCGATCACGCACGGTGTTGAAGCGCTTTCCGGGACGGCTGTCGCACCATCGCCCTATAGTTGGGCCGTGGAGCCAACACCCCCCGGCACGACCATCTCGGACGAATCGGCCCTGCCGTTCGCTGAAGGCCCGCTGGTGTCGGCCCAGGACCGGAGTGGGCCGGACGTGAAGAGCCTTGGCTCTTACGAGGTCATCTTGGCGGAGTCCTATTTGGAGTTCCCGGAGCCCAATCAGATCAAGATGGTCAACCGTAGACGTTCCGTGCTACGCGTGCTGCAGCCGTTGAGGTTTCTCGAGCGATCGTATGCATGGAGCGGGCATGGGATCCACCAACCGCCAACGATCTCGGCGACTGTGGAAGGATCTGACCTCCGACCTCGCATGCACGGTCGAACCTTCCGCGATGGGAACGGCCGCGGATATCTAGTTGACCTCGGAGCAATCGTTGAACCATATTCTGAAATAGACCTCTTGACCGAGTCCGTCTACATCGACGAGGCGGGGGTATTTGAGCGATTCTTCTCCTTTACGGCCTCTGCTTCCATCCAGGCCTTGACCGTGACGGTTGCCTTCATGCGGCCGCCTGCCAACTGCGCCTACAGCTTCCTTCCGTTGAATGACTCGGTTTGGACTGCAGCAGCGCCGGTCCTACCTGATACGCGCAATGAATGGACACAATACAGTGTCGGGGGAGGGGAAAAGCCTGCGCGGGCGGGAGTTCACAAACTCACCTGGGCGTAGTAGGTCCCAGATGATCACAGAAGACAGGAGAGAAGATGGCATGCGGAGACTGAGCGATAAATAGTCATGTGTGGCCCTCGGCGCTTGACCGAGGGCCACACGCATGGAAGGGAAACTCCTGTGAGAGTCGAAACAAACCCCGATCACGTAAAGGCTCGCGCGTTCTTTCGTAGAGTGATTTCCCTCGCCAGCGCTGAGTCCGAGGCGAGAATAGCGGCTGTCGTCCATCTTGTGGATAGCGCTATCCCGTTCATCCCAGCCCTAGATGAGCGTTACCCCGTGCAAGCGATACTAGGGAAGCCCAGTTCTATCCAGCGATCAGCGCGCGACTATCTTCGAGCGGCCGTGCCGGATCGCGAGTTCGTTCTCGACAAGGAGGCGTTTCGAAAGGAGCCCGAGCAAATCATCCGCGAAGCCTTTCCTCCAGTCTTAGAAGCGGCAGAGCCAGTTTCTGTCGTTCTGCTTGACATTGGAGGATACTTCGTATCAGCAGAAGATGGCCCAGCGCGTGGACTGCTTCGAATAGCGAGTGAACTCGAGGGTCGGGGCTATCAATTGCGAGGAGTAGTCGAGGACACCGAGAACGGCCACAAGAGATATGAGAGTGCCGCCGC
The DNA here is from genome assembly GCF_002479615.1 of Arsenicicoccus sp. UBA7492. Taxonomy (NCBI): domain Bacteria; kingdom Bacillati; phylum Actinomycetota; class Actinomycetes; order Micrococcales; family Intrasporangiaceae; genus Arsenicicoccus; species Arsenicicoccus sp. UBA7492. The sequence continues at coordinate 26,224 of NZ_DLOE01000036.1, forward strand.
GCACCTGCCGAGTGGCTGCGGCTTCTCCATCTACTCCGTTGCAAGGAGCCCGCTGAAGCGCCCAGAGAATCACCTCGTCGGGGTCGCGGTGACTTTCTCAATCGAGGCTCTCCTGCGAAAATCCAACATCGTTTTGCAGTCACGGCGGGCCGGAGTAATCGGGTTCGGACCAATCGGGCGGAGTGTGGCGCATTCGCTAAGAAATCGTGGAATCCCGGTCTCAGTGTGCGAGATTGACCCAATCCAACTTGCCTCCGCGGCAGCTCAAGGATTCCGCGTCTTCGACTACCGCCACCATTTTGAAGATTTTGCTCGTGACTTGAATCTCGTGGTCAGCGCCACAGGGGCGGGCGCCGATCGCGACGCAGGAAAGCGACCGTTGGACGGCGACCACGTGCGGCTTCTCCAGCGGGGGGCTTTCGTTGCATCAGTCACCTCTTGCGATGACGAGATAGATGTTCGTTCCATTGCGGATGCGGGTTACAGGTCGCAGAAAAGCTACAATCCTGATGTCCATAGATGGATAGATTTCGCTGCCCCCGATCACGATCGTCACTTCTTCTACCTCATGTTGGAAGGCAATGCAGTCAACTTCAAGCACGAGGGCGTCATTGGTCCAGCTATTCAACTGCTCCAAGGCGAGATTGCGGCTTGCGTCAGCAAGCTACTGGATGGCGTACCACGGGACGCTGATAGAGTCCATGTGCTGTCCGACGTCGAGCGGCGTGAGGTAGCGGATATCTGGCTCGACCAGTATTTGGCCGACTCAACGCTGGTTGAGTGAGTCCTCCCACGGGGAGGGCTAGATACGGTGGGCTTTCATGCGGGGCGCGCAGCCGAAGATTGCGTATGCACGTTGCACACCACTTGGCTGGTGGCCATGGACCAGTTGGCGGGCTCCACGGTTGCGTGAGCAACGTGCGCGCCGCCGGCGCCGAGGCGGTAAGGGATGCCGACGGGCCTCTCTGCCGAGCCAGGATGGTGGTGTGACGCATTGGGTGGAGTTCGGGGCCGCCGCACCGTCCCCGCCTGCACGCCCCTGACATGCCAGGAGTCTCGTGGGTTTCTGTTGGCAGAGCCGAGGCGAGCGGGATGAGCCCGGGCGAAACGGACACTCAAGCTGATCGAGTTTGATCGCAATGCTTCATTGTGAGGATTTGACGAGATCCTTGCGATATCTGCAATTTTCTCTCTATCAATCGACAGCAGGACAATTTGAGGCGGTTGTGGAGAACCACGACGCGCACAACACCATGGCGGACTAATTCTTCAATGACGGGACCGGGGCGCATGGGGTCGTCGTGGCGCTGGCTGACGTGTTCTACGAGACCGCCCATGACCAGCAGGCAAGAAGGTGACTGGCGCTCAGGCATGTGCTGCGCCGCAGACAAGGCGCTGAATCGCTTGCAGGGCCACGGTGAGTCGTTGTTTCCAGTTAGAGATCTAATGGATCGGGGCAAGTGATGGCTGAAGACCGGTCGACGCGCATTGGGTTCCTCGCGGACGGCGATCCCGATACGGAGATGATGAGTGCGCTCTACGAATACGACACCACAGGGGTTCGCCTGCACGTGCCGTTCCTGAGTAACGAGGACCCTCGCTCCCGTTGGTAGTCTCATGGCGTGGTGCACGGAGATGATCCAGATCGCACGAAGTACCCATACCAACCACCATCGGAGCTTGACTACGCCGACGACCGCGGGACCGTCGCCTTGCTTGGCTGCGTGAGTGGCCGAGCGAATACCGCAGTGTGCCGAGGCGTCGGGCGCGGCACGGTGCGTGCCCGTTATGCCGTGGAAGGAGCGCGGAGCGCGGCTCACTACAAAGTGCTCAATGGCTTTCGATCCGAGATTGACGGACTCGGCCACTGGCTCGGCCTCTCCGCTCACGAAACGATCGTCAAAGTTCCAAGGGACGGTGCAGGGCTCGAGATCACCACCACGTTGAAGAGTGTCGACGCACTTCCTCTCGCTAGGCGCATGAACCTCAGGGGAGTCGTGAGCGGCACCGGGCCAGGTGCGTGGTCGCCGGATGTTGCGTATACCAGCCGCGTCTTCATCGAGACGTTCACAAAGTCGCCCGCCGCGTGGAGGTCGCATGTCGACCTTCATTCCTGCATCCGAAACTTGGTGAGGGTCGCGGCGTGGAAGCCCATCAATTTCCAGGCCCATCTCGCTGCGAACGTGTTGGAGGACGTCGAACGCGATGGGGAGGCCCGCCATCAGTGGCGAGAGGTTCGGACCGCAACGACTGGGATCGCCGAGGGTGTTTGGATTCCTAAGGATGATCGCTTTCTGTTTCGATTCTCAGACATCGGAGCCCGTGGTGTTTCTTGCTGGCTCCAGTTGGCTACGAGGTACAGCCGAGGCATCGTCCCGTTCGTGCGTCTCTTGGACTTGGAAGGTGCGACTGTCGACGCATTGATCTCACAACTGGGTATCGCTCTTGAGGCTGTGGGCTACGAGGCGTTGACCGAATCGGGGAAGTCGACGTATTCAGCCAACAAGACCAACGTCAGCATGCGCATTGACCACTTGCTCTCAGAGGTGGCGGGGGACCTCTCGTTCTCACCCGTTGCCTTCGGCCAAGACTTCGCTGACTCGTACAACTCCGTCAAGCATGCGAATCGACCGACCGTGGCGCCTGACGTGAAGGTCGAACACTTGCAGCAAGGAGTTGAACTGCTCCGAGTATGGATCGCACGGCGAATCGGGGTTAGATCGGCGACTTTGGCGGAGTCTCGTTGACCAGCGACCGGATACCGGAGGTGGTGGCGCGTCTACGCCCGGCGCGAGGATGCCGAAAATGTGCGGGCTGCCAACGCTTCCTGGTGAGTAGCGGACTCTAGTTTGAGCAGCATGGCTGTGAGCAACCCGGACGCTGAGCGTCCTGCCTTTCATGCAGTCGCAGAGCTTGTGTTAAGAGATTGGGGGGCGGTTCGGGTACTCGGCATGCGCGGATTCGCCTGCGGGAGCATCCTCCCGTCGTCACCTGGCCCGGCGGGGCGTTCGCGTCCGGGCGGCTGCCGGCGGGCCATTCGCTGGCCGACGAGGTGGCGGACGCCGCCGAGGCCGCCGGGGCGGTGCGACCCGTGGCGGGCGGCGCGCCCTACGGCTCGGACCTGCGCCTCTACGCCGCGGCCGGGGTGCCGACGCTCCAGTACGGCCCTGGCGACGTCCGGCTCGCGCACTCGCGGCGGGAGTCGGTCGACCTCGGCGAGCTCGTCATGGTCAGGCGTCCGCTCTGCGTCCTCGCCGTCCGCCGGCTCACCACCCCCGCCCCCTGACCGCCTGGACCGCGCTGAGACCGTCCGGATGCCGGGCGGGGTTCCGCCGGGGGCGCGCACCGCCTAGCATCAGCCGGTCAGCAGCGTCGCGACGAGAGGACCCGCCATGCCCCTGGATAACCCGTTCTACACGCCCGAGATCCAGGGGCCGTACGAGCTGCGGTCGATCGGCCGCTTCGAGCTCGAGGAGGGCGCCCTCATCCCCGATCTCCAGCTGGCCGTCGCGACCTTCGGCGAGCTCAACGAGGCGAGGGACAACGCGATCCTCGTGCCGACGTGGTTCTCCGGGACGCACGCGACGTGGTGGCAGGTGTACATCGGCGAGGGTCGCGCGCTCGACCCGACGAAGTGGTTCATCGCCGTCGTCAACCAGATCGGCAACGGCCTCTCGACCTCGCCCCACACGACCGATGACCCGTCCATCGCCATGTCGCGCTTCCCGCAGGTCCGCATCGGCGACGACGTCCGTGCACAGGAGCAGCTGATGCGCGAGCACTACGGTGTCGAGCGGTTCGCGCTCGTCGTCGGCGGCTCGATGGGCGCCCAGCAGACGTGGGAGTGGGCCGTCCGCTACCCCGACAAGGTGCTCCGGGCCGCGCCGATCGCCGGGACGGCGCAGAACACGCCGCACGACACGCTCTTCGCGAAGACGCTCATGGACGCCATCACCTCCGACCCCGGCTGGGCCGGCGGCGAGTACGCCTCGCACGAGGATGTGCGCGACGGCCTGACCCGGCACGCGGACATCTGGGCGACGATGGGGCTGACGACGGACTTCTGGAAGACGGAGTTCTGGAGGGGCGTCCAGCCGATCGCCGAGGGCCTGGAGTTCTCGACCTACGAGGAGTTCCAGCAGAACTTCGTGCGGGCCCTCTTCACGATGATGGACCCGAACGCGCTGCTGACGATGGCCTGGAAGTGGCAGCGCGGCGACGTAGCCCGCAACGCCGGCGGCGACCTCGCGGCCGCCCTCGCGCGCGTCACTGCCAAGGTCTTCGTCATGCCGATCGAGCAGGACATGTTCTTCCCGCCGCGCGACTGCGAGCCCGAGGCCGCGATGACGCCGGGCGCCGAGGTGCGGATGCTGCACAGCATCGCCGGCCACTACGGGCTCTTCGGCTTCGAGCAGTCCTACCTCGACGAGCTGGACGCGCACCTGCGCGAGCTCCTCGACACCCCCGTCTGACCCCGCCTCATCGCGACCGTGGGTGAGATCGCCGAGGACCACCGGCGATCTCACCCACGGTCGAGGGAGGGGCAGGGGTCGTCCCTCCCGCCGAGGACCCGGGGGGAGGGGCGTATGGGGGATGAGACCCGGGGATGACCTCGCGGACGGCGCGACACTGGCTGGCCCCCGGGCAGGACCTGCCTCGACTGCGGCGATCGCCCGTCGCACCGTGTCGGGGTCCTCACCGAGGGCCTCGGCGAGCCAGAGCAGCCCGGGGGCGCACTGGAACCGGTTGCAGGCCAGGCGCGGGTCCGTCGAACCCTGCTTGCGCCCGTAGGCGCCGACGCTCGCACCCAGACCGGCGTCGAGCCAGGGCCCCGAGCCGTGCACGAGGTGGTAGGCGGCATGTGGGACGGCGAAGACCAGCACGGAGCCGAGCCCCAGCGCGGCCAGGTCGCGGCTGCGGCGCCATACCGCCGCTGACAGGATCGGGACCGGGGGCGGGAGGCGGCAGACCGCCATACGCTGCAGGCATGAGCGATGTGTCCCTCCACCGCATCCTGGAGCTCCCGGACCGCACCGGGGTCCTGACCACGATCAAGCGCGACGGCCGGCCGCAGATGTCGGTCGTGAGGCATCACTACGACCCGGCCACGCGCACGCTGTCCGTCTCGGTCACCGACGACCGCGCCAAGACCCGCAACCTGCGGCGGGACCCGCGAGCCAGCTACCTCGTCGCCGGCGACAGCCAGTGGGAGTATGTCGTCGCCGAGGGCACCGCCCGGGTGGGCGAGGTGGCGAGCGATCCACACGACGCCGCGGCGGACGAGCTGGTCGAGCTCTACCGCCAGCTGAGCGGCGAGCACCCGGACTGGGAGGAGTACCGCGCGGCGATGATCGAGCAGCGACGCCTCGTGCTGCGCATCGTGGTGGACCGCGTCTATGGCATGGCGCCGTGACGCGCGGGCGCCTCGCGGGACGTGGTGTCGGGGCCCGCGCTCAGGCGTCGCTCACTCCGTGCACTGCGGTGCTGCAGTGGTCGTGGGCATGGGTGCCGCGGGCCGCTTCGTCGTGATCGCACTGATGTGAGGACGCAGGGCCTGCGCGATCGCCAGCTCGTCAGGATCCCCGTCGTGGCTCTGCTCGTGAGCCAGAGCCACCCGAAGGATAGCCCCGGTCAGCAGGGCATCACCCGGGTCGAGCCCGCTGAGGCGGATTCGCGTCTTGAACGGGGCATCGATGGCCACGACCGCCTGACCCAGCGCCCCGGGGGTTGACCCTCCCACCGGGGGAGAGGCCAGGCTGTCGCCATGACCCTCGTCCCCATCGGCACCCGCGCACGGGCGCCGCACGGAGGGGTCAGCGCGACGTGCCGGGGTGGCTGACGACCGTCGAGGGCCCGGGGTTCGTGGCGTCGACCGGGGCGCCGACGCCGTTGACGACGGAGTCGATGCCGCCGTCGCCGTCGAGCCACCTCGTGAGCAGGTGGTTGAGGCGCACGCCCGGCCTGGTCGGTGAGACGAAGGCCGTGCTCAGGTGGATGCCCTGGTGCTGGTTGAAGAAGCTGTAGCTGCCCATGCCCCAGCCCTCGAAGGACCGCACGTCGGACGTGACCTGGAACGCGGGGTAACCCTTGAAGGTGGGGGTCATCATCCAGGCCGACTGGGACGGCACGTCATACGGCTTCTCGTTCTGGAAGAAGTAGACCCGACCGCGCTCGCCGTTCCAGACCACCTCCGTGCGCAGGAAGTGCTCGACGAACAGGCCGTATGCCGTGACGTCGTCCCCGTTGACGACGACGCCGTGGTCAGCGGGGTTGGTGGTCCAGCCGACACCCTCGCCGTGGTCGGCGCGCCAGGCCCAGATGTTGTCGAGGATGACGTTGGAGGCGTCGACGGTCATCGCCGTCGTCGTGGACCCGGCCGCCGCGCCACCCACGCGCAGGAACACGTCCGACACGAGGGTCGGTGTGTCCCCGGACCCGCCGGACCGGCGCGTGGAGCCCGCGTTGCCGTGCGCGTCACCGACCTGGAGGACCGTCTTCGAGCGCTTCGCGCCCGCGTCGAGCATGACTCCGCTGATCGTCACCCCCGGCACGGAGGCGGTCGCGAGCACCGGCTGCCCGGTCCGCTGCGACAGGGCGGGCAGGCCCAGGCCCAGCACGACCGTGCCCGGGCGACTCACCCTGATGGTCTGCTGCAGGGAGTAGGTGCCCGGGGTGAGCAGCAGGTGCTTCCCCTCGCGCAGTGCCTTGTTGATGGCGGGCACCGTCGAGGACGGGGCGGCGATGACGAACTGGTCCAGCGGGATCACTCGTCCCGAGGTCGCGGACGGGCCGGCGCTGTCCGTGCGGACGCCCGGCACGAGGACGCCGCGGGTGCCGTCCGGCTGGGTCACCAGCCGCGGGGTCTCTCGCACGACGGGGGTGCGGTCGATCGTCGTGTAGGGGCCGGGGGCGGTGCTCGGGAAGGTGGACGCGGGCGCGCCGGGCGACCCGACGAACATCTGGTTCCACACGCCGTTGCTCCACCCCGGCAGCGCGGTGTTGCGGACGAAGAACTGCTGCTGAGAGCCGTTGACGACGGGCGGGCCGGTCAGGGTCGAGTTCGCGATGAAGCCGCCGCTGGCGTACTGCGGGCCGGCGGTGCAGTAGTCCATGAGCGTGGTGCGGCCGTTGATGACGACGTCGCGCATCGGCGCGGCCTGCGAGACCGCCCAGAACTGGGTGTCCTTGCGGCAGCCCTCGCCGCCGGCGACGTTGATCGTGAGGTTGGACAGGGAGCGCCAGAAGTTGTTGAGCGCGATGCAGCCGTTGGCGTCGCACTGGTTGTAGACGTTGATCGAGCCGTGGACGACGACGTCCGCCGGCGTCCGCCCCAGCCCGGCGACCTGCGTCCCGTAGCCGACCTGGACGACGAGCGGGTTCGCGGCGGAGCCGTAGGTGCCGGGCTCGAAGACGATGGCGTACCGCTCGGGCCCGAAGTGGTTGGGGACCTGTCGCTGCGCCACCGTGTCGAACACGCTCCGGATCTGCTCGACGCTCATCGTCGGCTTCATCACCAGCACGTTCGGACCCAGCTGGGGGTCGGCGTAGGGGGCGAGGTCGACGGCCGCAGCTGCGGCCGCCGAAGGCATGCGGGACGGCAGGACCGAGGCGCCGGTCGACGCCCCGGCGGGGGTCAAGGCCCCGGCCGAGAGCGTGAGGACCAGGGCGGCCGTGCCGATGACTCGTCGTGCGCCGCTGTGGGCGAGGGGGTTTCGCATCATGACTCCTTCGTGATGAGGCTGGGGGTGGAGCAGGCGTGCGCCAGGTGATTCATGATGCGCTCACCCATGGGGCAGGTGCCGCAGCTGGCGCCGAACCGACGCGAGCGGAGGGGGTTGACCCTCCCACGACGGGAGACGTCACGATGTGGCCATGACCCTCGTCCCCATCGGCACCTTCGCGCGGATGACCCACCTGAGCATCAAGCGGCTGCGGCACTACCACGACAACGACGTGCTGGTCGCGGCCCGGGTCGACCCGCGCACGGGCTACCGCTACTACGACGTCCGGCAGGCCGAGGACGCGCGGCTCGTCGCCACCCTCCGCAGCCTGGACATGGCCCTGCCGCGCATCGCCCAGCTCGTCCGCGCCGCCGAGGCCGACCGCACGACGCTGCTGGCCGGCCACCTCGACGACCTGCAGAGCACGCTCGCCGCCACCGGCGAGGCGGTCGCCCAGGTTCGTGCGATGCTCGAGCCGGGCGTCGAGATCGACGTCGAGCTCCGTCACCTCCCGCCGCTCCTGGCGCTCACCCGGGCCGCTCGCGTGGAGCGCAGCGACATCGACGCCTGGTGCGCGGACGCCTTCGGCGCGCTCTATGCCCAGCTCGGCGCGCGCCTGCCCGCCGGACCCGGCGCCGCGACCTACGCCGACGCGTTCTTCGCCGACGACGTGGGCGAGGTCGTGGCGTTCGTGCCCGTGAGCGAGGGCGACGATGCCGTCACCATCGCGGGAGGCGCCTACGCGGTCGCCATACATGAGGGGCCGTTCACCCAGGTGAGCCGGACCTATGCCGCCCTGGGCCGCCACGTCTCCGCCGCCGGCATCGGGCTGGCCGGCCCCATCCGCGAGACCTACCTGGTCGGCCCGCCGACCGTTCGCGACCCCAGCCGCTATCGCACCGAGATCGCCTGGCCGATCTCTCACCCACCCGCATCCTGACCGTCGATCCGCCACTCACCCAGGAGAACTCATGTCCCTCACCCTCGGCGCCGTCACGTTCGACTGCCTCGACGTCACCCGCACCGCCACCTTCTGGTCCCAGGTCCTCGAGCGACCCGTCGACGCGGGCGCCAGCGAGTTCTTCGCCGCGATCGGGATGTATGGCGACGGGCCGGGCTGGTTGTTCCTGCGGGCAGAGCCCCGGGCTGCGGGCAAGGCCCCCGTGCACGTCGACCTGGTGGACCCGGACTACCCGGCCGAGGTGGAGCGCGTCGTCGCGCTGGGCGCCGAGCGCGTCGCCGACTTCGACGAGTACGGCGTCCGGTGGACGACGCTGCTCGACCCCGAGGGCAACTGCTTCGACATCGGCCGCCGCCACGCCTGACCTGCCACCGCTCTGCGGATCCGTGCCCGCCGCGGTCGCCCGCCCCGGGACGACGGAGGGGGACGACAGAGCGGGGCGACGGAGGGGCACGACAGAGCGGGACGGCGCCGAGGGCACCGTCCCGCTCTGTCAGGCGAAGTGTCAGCGGCGAGTGGCGTCGCCGTCGTCCAGGACACCGGTGTCACGGTCCCCGCGGGGCCCGGCGTCGCTGTCGCTCAGCCGGTCAGCGTCGCCGTCCCGGAACTCGTCCCGGTTGCGCTCGTCGCCTCGCAGGTCGTCACCGTGGTCGAGGTCGTCGGTGTCGCGGCCGTACTCCATCGGATCGATGACGCGCACGTCGGCGTCGGAGTCGGCGTCGACGAGGTCCGCCCGGGACAGCTCGCCGACCTCGGGGCCGAGGAGGAGCCGGGCCGAGCCGGCCCAGGCGACGCGAGACCGGATCGTGTCCGACTCCCGAATGGCCAGACCTGAGCCGACCTGCAGCACGACCCCGACGCACTCGATGTTCGTCGAGCTCAGGAGCCCCGACCCGCCGCTGCCGGCTGAGCTTGGACGGGCCCGCCGAGGCTGACCGACCGGCAGGTCAGGAGACGGTGACCGAGATCGTGTGGTGGCCGCTCGCGCCGTTCGGCGCGGGTGGGGCCGGCTCGGCGGTCTCGGGCTGCCCGGTCGCGTCGACGGCTCGGATGGCGATCGTGTGCCGCCCCGACGTGGCCGGCCACTCGTAGACCCACTGGCGCCAGGCGTCGGACGTGGCGTCCGCGCCGAGCCGGGCGTCGACCCAGGGGCCGCCGTCGACCTGCACCTGCACGCCCGTGATCCCGCGGTGCTGCGCCCACGCGACGCCCGCCACGGCGACGGTGCCGGCGGCCACGGTCGCCCCGTCGCGGGGGACGTCGATGCGGGACTGGGTCTTGACCGGACCGAGCGCCGACCAGCCGCGCGGCGTCCAGTAGCCCTGGTCCGCCGCGAAGGTCGTCACCTTGAGCTCGGTCACCCACTTCGTGGCGCTGACGTAGCCGTAGAGCCCGGGCACGACCAGGCGCACGGGGAAGCCGTGCTCGGGCAGCAGGGGCTGGCCGTTCTGCGCGACGACGAGCAGGGCGTCCCGGTCGTCGGTCAGGGCCTCCAGCGGGGTGCCGGCGGTGAAACCGTCGACGCTGGTGGACAGCACCATGTCAGCGCCGTCGCGAACCCCGGCCTCGCGCAACAGCTCTCGCACGGGCCACCCCGTCCAGACGGCGTTGCCGTTGAGGGTGCCACCCACCTCGTTGGAGACGCACATCAGCGTGACCATCGACTCCTGCATGGGCTTGGCCAGCAGGGTCGGCCAGTCGAGGGTGATCTCGCGGTCGACCAGGCCGGTCACGCGCAGGGACCAGGTGGCGGGGTCGACCTGCGGGACGACCAGCGCCGTGTCGATGCGGTAGAAGTCGGCGTTGGGCACGACGAACGGCGTGACGCCGGCGATGCCCAGGTCGGCGCCCGCCGGCACGACCACCGGCGCGGCGACCCTCGGCACGACGAACGCCGCCCGGGCCGCCGCCCCGGCTCGCGCGCTGCCCGCCACGAGGCGACCGACGGCCACCGCCGCGGCCCCTCCGACGACGGCGGCGATGCCCGAGCCCAGCAGGACCCGACGCGACACCGGCCGCGGCTCGGTCATGGAGACGGCCGCCACGGTTGCCGAGGCGGGAGCCGCCCAGCGCGAGAGCGCCCACATCCCCGCCAGGCCACCGAGCAGCAACGGGACCAGGTCGGTGACGGCGGCCTGGGGGCGGGACAGCACCGCGGCCATGGCGACGCCGACCAGCAGCGCGAGGGCGGCCAGGGCGCCCCGCGCCGTGCGGAGCGCCAAGAGCCCGATGCCGCAGGCGAGCACCACGAGGGTGACGGCGATCCCGGCATACAGCACGGCCTTGTCGTGGGTGCCGAAGGTCGCGACGGCAAAGTCCTTGAGCCACGGGGGAGTCCGGTCGACGAAGGCACCCCCGACCGCGTCGATCGGGGAGGGCGTGCCGCTGGACCAGGTGGCCCGCTGCGCGAAGCCGGCCAGCAGCTCGGCGACGCCGACGGTCACCGCTCCCGCTGCCAGGCCGACGATCGCTCCCCGAGCGGCCGGGGAGACCCGGTCGCCTGGCCTGTCCGATGTCGCGCCGCCGTCGAGGTTCACGCCACTGACGCTATGCCTGGACCCTGGGAGGTGTGGTCCTGCGCCTGCGACGAGCCTGGGCGCCGCGCGAGGCGGGGGCTAGCCTTGGTCCATGAGGAACGGCGTTCCTCGCGACAGCCCTCAGCGAGTGCGGTTCTGCCGATCGTCCGACGGGACGACGATCGCCTACGCCGTCCACGGGGCCGGGCCCCCGCTGGTTCTCGACAGCTGCTGGCTGAGCCACCTCGAGTTCGACTGGCAGTCGCCGGTATGGCGTCACTACCTCGTCGAGCTGGGGCGCACGCGCACGGTGGTGCGGTTCGACGAGCGCGGGCACGGGTTGTCCGACCGCGAGGTCACCGACTTCGGGCTCGAGCGGCGCATCGAGGACCTCGTCGCGGTGGTGGAGGACGCGGGGCTGGAGCGGTTCGCGCTGATGGCGATGGCGCAGGGCGGCCCGGTGGCGCTGCACTACGCGGCGCGGCATCCCGAGCGAGTGACGCACCTGGTGTGCGCCAGCACCTACGCCGGCGCCCTGCGCCACGTCACCGACGACGACCGCGAGCTGGAGGCGGCCTTCGAGGCGATGATCCGCGCGGGCTGGGACCGCCGGGACCCCGTCTTTCGCCGGGTCTTCACGTCGATGATGATCCCGGACGCGACCGAGGAGCAGATGCGCTGGCTCGACGACCTGCACCGCCGCGCGGTGAGCGCGCGCACGGCCTACGAGTCCCGCCGGCAGCGGGGTCAGGCCGATGCGACCGACCTGCTGGCGACCCTCGACGTCCCGACCCTGGTGGTGCACTCGCGGCACGAGCGGATGAACGACGTCGAGCACTCGCGGATCCTCGCCCGCGGGATCCCGGGCGCCCGACTGGTGCTGCTCGACAGCCGCAACCACATCCTGCTCGAGGACGAGCCGGCCTGGCCGGTGTTCCTCCGCGAGGTGTCGGCCTTTCTCGCGGAGGGCGCGGACGGTGGTGTCGCGCCGGCGGTCTCGGCGCGCGAGCTGCTCACCCCGCGCGAGGGCGAGGTGCTGGCGCTCGCGGCGCAGGGGCTCGACAACGCCGGCATCGGCGCCATCCTGTCGCTCAGCGTCCGCACCGTCGAGCGGCACCTCCAGAACGCCTATGCCCGCCTCGGCGTCGGCGGCCCCACGGCACGCGCGGCCGCCGCGGCGCAATGGGTCCGCGAGGGCTGAGCGAGCACGAGCGGGCGGGGGCGGGCGGGGGCGACTACGCGCGGGCTGGGCGCGCGGCCTCGCGTTGGGTGGCGGCACCGATGCGATCCCGTGGCGTGCCGGCCTAGCGTCGGCTTGTCGGGCCCAGCAGCGGCCCCCAGCACGAGGAGCGCACCATGAGCAAGGCAGCCATCAGCCTGACCACCGGCCTGGAGGACCCGGAGCGCGTCACCGTCGCGTTCCTCGTCGCCGTCGGCGCCGCGGAGTCGGGCCGAGAGACCACGATGTTCCTCACCAAGGAGGCCGTGCGCCTCGCCGTCGACGGGGTCGCCCGGGGGGTCGCCTGCGACGGGTGCCCGCCCCTGCCGACCCTGCTCTCGCGGTATGCCGCCGCGGGCGGCACCATGATCGTCTGCGGGATCTGCGTGGACGCCAAGGGGCTCGACCCGTCGACCTTCCTCGACAACGCCCGCAAGGGTGGGTCCGTCCAGCTGTGGGAGTGGATCGGCGACGAGGGGGCCACGACCTTCAGCTACTGAGACTCGGGGCGACAGGCGCCGTCGCGCGGGACATCACCCGCGATCCGCCCGATGACCGGGGGGTGAGCGGCCCCTCCGCGGGACTCGCTGATCACGCTCGCCGACGCGCGCTTCTCCGTGAGCGAGATCTCCCACCTCGACTCCGGTCGGCCCTCATCGCCGCCCTCGCGGCCCGCCACCCGGCCGTCGAGCAGCTGACCGCGGACCTGGAGGCTGGCCTCGCCCGGCTCCACGACCCCGCCATGGAGAGACCGGCCGCCTGGACCCTCGCCAACATGGCCTTCGCCCGCGGCCGCGTCGTGCGGGCGGTTCGTCATACCGGGTCCGCCCTCGCACCCGCATGCCGCAGCCACCCTCGACGGGCCGTCCTGCACGTGCCAGCCTGGACGCCATGCAGCACGACCGGCGGGTGCACCCCGCTCTGGCGGGCCTGGTCCACCGGATGTCGGGCTATGACCTGCGCCTCGACCCGCGCGCGGTGCACCACGGCGTGCCCGGCCCGAGCGCGACCGTCATCATCAGCTTCGACGAGCCGCTCGACGTGACCTGGTGCGACCAGCCCGACGCGCGTTCGCGGCAGTGGCTGCTCGCCTCCGGGCTCCACACCCGCCCGGCGCTGATCCGCACCCACGGCGTGCAGCACGGCATCCAGCTGGACCTCACGCCGGCCGGCTGCCGTGCGCTGCTGGGGGTGCCAGCCGCCGCGATCGCCCGCGGTCTCGTCGCCCACGCCGACCTGCCCACGGGCATCCCCCACGACCTGCACGAGCGGCTGGCGGGGCTGAATCGGTGGGGCTGGGACGCGCGGTTCGCCCTGCTCGAGGAGCATCTGCTGCAGGTTGCCTCCCGCGAACGGTCCGTCGTGCCAGACGATCTCGCGCACGCGTGGCGGCTGCTCGACCGCCGGGGCGGGCGGGTGACGGTATCCGGCCTCGCGTCCGAGGTGGGCTGGTCGCGGCGCCACCTGGTCACCCGCTTCACCGGCGAGTTCGGGCTGCCGCCGCAGGAGGTCCGGCAGCTCCACAGGTTCGGTGCGGCGATGCGCCTCGCGCGCGCCGGGCAGCCGTGGGTCGAGGTCGCCGCCCGCGCGGGGTATGCCGACCAGGCCCACCTCAGCCGCGAGTTCCGTGCACTCGCCGGGCAGACGCCCACGCAGTGGCGGTCCGAGGTGTTCCCCATCGTTCAAGACGATCCGGCGTGAGCCGCAGGAGGCTGGAGCCATGACCACACCAACCCTGTTCCACAGCGTCCACTTCGACGACGCCGACGCGGGCCTGACCTTCCTGCGGGCGCTGGGCTTCGACGAGCGCGCGGTCCACCGCGACCCCGACGACCCGAGCACGGTCGTGCACGCCGAGCTCGCCTGGGGCGCCGCCGGCGCCGCCGGTGGCGTCATGTGCGGCTCCGCGGGGCGGGCCGTCCCGTCCGGCAGCGGCTACCAGCGGCGCGTCGGCGTCGCCACCTGCTATCTCGTCGTCCCCACCGACGAGCAGGTCGACGAGGTCCACGAGCGCGCGCTCGCGGCGGGCGGCACCTCGATCATGGCGCCGTCGGACCAGGACTACGGCGGCCGGTCGGCCTCGGTCGCCGACCCCGAGGGCAACCAGTACTCCATCGGGTCCTACGCGGGGGCGTGAGGGCGGGCCGGGGCCGTGCAGCCGTGCCAGGCCCGGGCGCGTCAGCGGCGGGGATCGATGATCGTGATGCCGGCGGGCGCGGCCGTGTCCATCGCGGGCAGCAGCCGCGCCGCGTCCGCCAGGCCGACGGCCCGCTCGACCAGGTCCTGCGGTCGCAGCGCACCGCCCTCGATCAGCGCCAGCATCCCGGGGTAGTCCGCGGCCGCCATGCCGTGGCTGCCGAGCAGGTCGAGCTCCCAGGCGATCACGCGGTCCATGGGGAGGCGCGGATGGCCGTCCACGGGCGGCAGCAGACCGACCTGCACGTGTCGCCCGCGTCGGCGCAGGCTGAGCACGGCGCTCGCGGCGGTCTGCTCGCTGCCCACCGCGTCGACGCTGACGTGCGCCCCGCCGGTCAGGGCCTGCACCTCGGCGGGGACGTCCACCCCGGTCTCGCTGAGGACCGTGCTGGTCGCGCCCATCGCGGCGGCGCGCTCGAGCGCCCCGACCGACCGGTCCACCGCGACGACCCGCGCCCCGAGCGCGCTCGCGACCATGACCGCGCTGAGCCCGACGCCCCCGGCCCCCACGACGCACACCCACTCGCCGGGCTGCACGTCGGCACGAGCGGTGAGGGCGCGGTAGGCCGTCGCGAACCGGCAGCCCAGGCTGGCCGCCGCCTCGGTCGTGACGCCGTCGGGGATGGCGACGAGATTGGTGTCGGCGGCGTGCAGCACCACCCGCTCGGCAAAGGATCCCCAGTGCGTGAAACCGGGCTGCTCCTGCGCGGGGCACACCTGCGCCTGACCGGTGAGGCACCAGTCGCAGCGTCCGCACCCGCACACGAAGGGCACCGTCACGCGATCGCCGACCCGCCAGCGCGAGACGCCCGTGCCGACGACGCTGACCACGCCGGCCAGCTCGTGCCCTGGCACGTGGGGCAGCGCGACGTCGTCGTGCCCGGCCCAGGCGTGCCAGTCGCTGCGGCACAGTCCCGTGGCGTGCACGTCGACGACCACCCCGCCCGCGGGCGGCGCGGGGTCGGCCACCTCCCGCACCTGCAGCGGCCCGGCCAGCTCGTCCATCACGACAGCACGCACGCTCGCTCCTCTCGACTGCCCGCGAGTCTAGGTGCCCGCCCGTCGAGCCCGCCCTCCCGCCTCCCTCCCGCCCTCCTTCGTCGAGAGGCGACAAATGGGGGTGATGAGCCGGCCACAACCCCCATTTGTCGCCTCTCAACGGGTGGGTGGGAGCCTCTCGACGGGGTGGGCGGGGGCGTCTCGGCGGGTGGTGGGGGAGGATGGCGTCATGAGCACCTGGATCGGCTTCCTGCGGGCGATCAACCTCGCCGGCAAGCGGACGTTCTCGCCCCAGCAGATCGTCGCGTGCCTGGAGGCGGCGGGGTTCACCGACGTCGCCACCCACATCAACACCGGCAACGTGCGCCTCACCACGACGATGCGCTCGCGCGACAAGGTCGTCGCCGCGATGGAGCGGGCATTCCTGGACGACAGGGGATTCGAGGTGCCGGTGGCGCTGCTGACGCCGGCGGAGGTCCGCGCGGTGGCCGACGAGCTGGACGAGGTCGGCGAGGGGCACGAGGGCAGGCACTACGTGTCCTTCCTGCCGCAGGAGCCGTCCGCGGAGGTGGTCACTGCGCTGCACGCCCTCGAGGCTCCCGGCGAGCGGGTCGTGCCCCGTGGGCGGGCCGTGCACCTGCTGCTCGGCCCCGACTACCACCGGTCGCGACTCACCAACACGGCCGTCGAGCGCGTCGCAGGGATGGCCACCAACCGCAACCGCACCGTGGTCGAGGCCATCGCGGCCAAGTGGTGCTGAGATGGGTCGCCCGGATGGATGTGCAACCTCCTGGCCCGTGAGCCGCGTCTCCCCAGCAGAGCCAGGGCGCACCGCCCGGTCCATGAAACAGGGGGAACGTCATGGGAACTCGCATCGCAGCACTCGCCTCGTCCGCCGTCGCCGTGCTGGCGCTGACCGCCTGCGGCTCCGGGGGGAGCGACGCGGCGGGCAGCTCGGCGGCCCGGTCGAGCGCCGCGTCGGCGTCCAGCGGGAGCACGGCCGGTATGCCGTCCGCGCCCACCGCCACCAACGGGACGGGCAGCGCGGGTGCCGGCACGACCGGCACCACAGCCCCGACCCCGAGGGCCCCGGCCGCGACATACGGCAGCTCGACCGGCACCACGACCCGCGCGGCGCGCCCGTCCACGGGCACGCAGGGGGGAGGCCAGGTGACCGGCGCGACCGGCGGGCTCAAGGTCTATCTCGAGGCGCACCTCGCCGACGTCAACGCGGGCGACGGCTGCGACGTGAACATCCGCGTCGACAAGCGTGTCGGCGGCTACGCGCGCGGCAGCTACTTCGCGCCGGAGTGCGATGCCGGCAAGGGCATCTGGGCCTACAGCGAGGCGGCCGACTGGCACGTCGTGCACCGCGGGCAGGAGCCGCCACAGTGCACCGAGCTGGCCCGCCTGGCGCCTCAGATGCCGACCAGCATCGCCGGGCAGTGCCTCCTCGACGGCAAGGCCGTCACCTGGCGACCCGGCCTGGTCGCCGAGCCCGACCCACAGGTCACGGGCGCGACGGGCGAGCTGCGGACCTACCTCGTCGGGCGGCTGCGGACGATGAACGCCGGCGACGGCTGCGACCTCGGGGCCCGCGTCGACGAGCGGGTCGGCGGCTACGCGCGCGGCAGCTACTTCGCGCCGGAGTGCGAGGGCGCGGCCGCCCTGTGGGCCCAGGGCGCCAACGGCTGGTCCGAGGTGTGGAGCGGCCAGGACACGCCGACCTGCGCGACCCTGCGGTCCAGGGCGCCGGGCATGCCCACCTCGATCGTCGACACGTGCGTGGGTGACGCAGGCAAGGCAGAGCCCTGGCGTCCGACGCGCTGATCGGCTCGAGCCGGGGCGGGGCTGCGGAATCGCGCGGCCCGCCCCGGTGTTGGGGAGGGCATGAACGTGAGCGAGATCCTCCCCCCCGGCGTCGCCCTGCCGCAGGCCAGCACCATCACGATGTTCTCCACCACCTGGTGCGGCTACTGCCGCCGCCTCAAGGGCGACCTCGACCGCGCCGGGATCGGCTACACCGAGGTCAACATCGAGGACTCGTCCGCCAGCGCCGAGCTGGTCGAGACCATCAACCACGGCAACCAGACGGTGCCGACCGTGGTCTTTCCCGACGGCAGCTCGGCCACCAATCCCTCGCTGGCCGAGGTCCGTTCGCGGCTCGGCTGAGTCTCCCGTGCCGTCGCCATCGCCGTGGTCAGCCGTATGACGCGGCTGCTGGTGGTCGCGGACACGCACGCTCCCCGGCGCTGGAAGTCCGTGCCGCCCAGGCTCGTTCCCCTGCTGGAGGGGGCGGACCTCGTCCTGCACGCGGGTGACGTGTGCGTGCCGGCGGTGCTCGACGAGCTGTCGGCGTTCGCGCCCGTCCGGGTCGTCCTCGGCAACAACGACGGCCCGGAGGTCGCCGCGTGGGGAGGCGGCGTCCCGGAGACGATGTCGCTCGAGGTCGACGGCGTCCGCCTCGCGATGATCCACGACGCCGGTCCCCGGCAGGGGCGAGGGCGGCGGATGCGGCGGCGGTTCCCGGAGGCCGACGTGGTCGTCTACGGCCACTCCCACATCCCCATGGACCTCGTGGAGGACGGGACGCATCTGTTCAACCCCGGGTCGCCGACCGACAAGAGGCGGCAGCCGCAGCACACGGCCGGGATCCTCGAGATCGCCGCAGGCGAGCTCGTCCGCCACGAGATCGTGGCCCTCTGAGGCTGAGGCGTCCTTGCGCCTGGCGCGCGTCATCGGGTGAGTCCGCTGCTCGTCGACGAGCAGCAGACTCACCCGATCCGGGTCAGACGGTGAGGCCGAGCCCGGTCAGCAGGGCGCGGTAGCCCTCGCGATAGGTCGGGTGCTGCAGCGTGAAGCCGGTCGCCCGTAGACGCGCGTTGGACAGGCAGCGACCCTCGGCCACGGATCGACCAGGGGTGCTGACCGACCACGAGATCCCCAGCAGCGCAGCGACATACGCGCTCAGCTCGCCGCTGGTGCAGGGCTCGTCGTCGGTGACGACGTAGAGCGGGTCCGGCGCCTCGGGGCGGGTCAGGAGGTGGACGACGGCGGCCGCCGCGTCGTGCCGGTGCAGCCGATTGGTCCACCGGTGCGGGTGCGGGTCCTCGCCGCGGCGCACCTGCGCGACGATGCGGGGCTCGCGGTCGCCGTACAGGCCGCTGAGCCGGGCCACCGTGCCGTGCGGCACCGCCTCCCGGAACGCCGACTCGGCCTCCAGCAGCACGCGCGAGGTCGGGCGTGACGGCTCCGGCGGGGTCGTCTCGTCCACGAGACCGGCGGCGTCGCCATACACCCCGGTCGAGGACACGAGGACGGCCCGGCGAGGTGACCGGCCCGCCCGGGTGGCCGCCTCGAGAGCGCGCGACATCCCTTCGACATAGGTGCGCCGGTAGCCCGCCTCGTCCCGCTCGTCCGCGGTCAGGCAGACGACGAGCAGGTCGGCGGACAGGTCCGGCAGGGGAGCCCGGGGATCGGTGATGTCGGCGGAGAGGCCGGTCAGCGGAGGCGGCACCAGGTCGGCGTGGCGACGCACCGCGCGCACATCGACGCCGGCCGACGCGAGGCGCAGCCCGATCCGGGACCCGAGGTCGCCGCACCCGACGAGCGTGGCGGTCGCCCGCGCGCCCCCGTCACCCATCGAGCGAGCTGGTGTCGTCCGGCACGTCGACGGCGTAGCCGCGCAGCACCTCCAGCGGCACGATCCCCAGCACCGCCTGGTTGGTCGCGGCGAGCCGCACCGGCGCCGCCGCGCCCGCCTCGTGCGCCATCAGCCAGTTGCGCGCCGTCACGCACCAGGTGTCGCCCGGCCGCAGCCCCGAGAAGCCGTGCTGCGGGCGTGGCGTCGACAGGTCGTTGCCGATCGACCGCTGGTGCGCCAGGAACTCGACGGTGACGACCGCGCAGATCGAGTGGTGCCCCAGGTCCTCCGGACCGATCGTGCAGGTCGCGTCGCGATAGAACCCGGTCACGGGGTCCTGCCCGCACTCGTCGAGCGGACCGCCGAGGACGTTGAGCTGGGTCATGGGGCCAGTATGCCGGGGCCCGACGGTCGGTGGGGCCTGGGCCCGACGCCGGGTCACCGTCAGGAGGGGTGCCCGGGCGCGGGGTCCTCTGCCACCAGACCCAACGTCCACCATCCTTGGACCAAACCCTCACGATCCTCGGGGGTGCCCAGGAGGTATGGCGCGCCCCGGGGGCACGGCGGGGCGCGTCAGGAGTTGAGCGGCCAGTCGTCGCGCACCGGGGCGCCGCCCTCGACCACGTCCTCCGGCTCGTCGGTGCGCTCGGTCCACGAGTCCTGCGGCCGGTAGCCGAGCTCGAGCATCGTGTTGGTGAGGTCCCAGCGGCGGTTGGGGTTGTCGGAGATCGCATAGTAGAGCCCGAAGGTCACCTCGGCCTCGATCGCGCAGCGAAAGACCCGCTCGGTGTCGTCCTCGCTGAGCCACATGGCGTGCAGCAGGTCCTCGTCGGCGTCGAACGGGTCGTCGGACATCCACCCGATGCGGAGCGCGATGACGTCCAGTCCGTGCTCGTCGTGGTAGTAGCGGCCCAGCGTCTCGCCGAACACCTTGGACACGCCGTACAGCGAGTCGGCGCGCGGCAGCTGGTGGGGATAGACGGGCCACTGCTCGAGCCGGTCGTACATCCCCATCGCGTGGTTGGACGACGCGTAGACCACGCGGCGCACCCCGGCCTCGCGAGCCGCCTCGAGCACGTTGCGGTAGCCCACGATGTTGGCGGCGAGCACGTCGTCCCAGTCGGACTCGGGGGAGGCGGAGCCCGCGAGGTGCAGGACGGTGTCGACGCCCTCCATGAGCGGCAGCACCTCGGCGTAGTCCTCGAGGTCGGCCCGCTGGAGCACTCGCTCCTGCTCGTCGTTCTTGGGGGTGCGGCCGTGCTGCACGATCTCGTAGTCGTCGCGCAGGCGGTCAGCCAGCAGCAGCCCGATGCCTCCGGTCGCGCCGGTGATGAGGATCCGTCGCCTGGTCTGGGTGGTGCCGGTGTCGGTGTCGGTCATGGCTCCATCATCGCCCGCAGGTCGGCGCGCATGGCGGGAAAGGCAGCCACGCAGAAGCCTGCTCGTTCGTAGAGCTGCCGCCCGTCAGCGGTCGCCATCAGCTCCGCGCGGGCCACCCCGGTCTCGCGGGCTGCGTCGACGTCGGTCATGGGCCGACTCTCGCCACGGGCGCTGGACAGGAGGTGAACACGTGCTGCACAACCCCTGGTCACGGCGCTCGGTAGCGCGACTCGGTCGACGGGTCCAGCGCGCGCCGTCGCACCAGCTCCCGTATGGCGTGCAGCGCCACCCCACGCTGGTCGTAGACCTGGTGCGCGACCAGCGCGAGGTGACGCAGCTGCTCGTCGTCGAGCAGGTCGAGCCGCGTGAGGTCGCGGACGTAGAGGGCGTCGGCCTCGACGAGCTGCCGAGCCTGGCGCTCGTCGGCGTCGGCCCACTGGACGGGAGCGATCGGCCAGGTCTTGGTCGAGACGAATCCCTGCGGCACGAACCCCTGCTCGCGCAGCTCGAGGTCGATCTCGGCGAAGGTCGGTTGGGCCCGGTAGAGCCGGTGGAAGCCCACCTCGACCTGGATGGTCGTGGCCCGCGCCAGCGTCTCGCGGCCGCCGCGAAAGATCATGAGCTCGGCGCCCTGCACGTCGATCTTGAGGTGGTCGAGCAGCTCGATCTCGCGGACGTCGTCGAGGCGGGTCGTGGGGAGCGGCAGACGGTCGACCACCGTTGCCAGCCGGGGGAAGTCGACGAGCAGCTCGAGCTGCGCGGGGTCGGGCTCGTAGAGGCTGGAGAACCCGGACGAGGCGCACAGGTGCAGGGTGTGGGTGGCGCCGTCCCCGATGGCATAGGGGAGGTAGCGCTCGAGATCGCCTGCGGCCGACCGCAGTCGCTCGATCGCCTCGGGCTGCGGCTCGAATCCCGTGACCCGGCAGGCTCCCTCGCGCAGCATGGCGAGATAGGGCGGCTCGTCCTCGAGCGGGTTGGCCCCGATGTCGACGACCTCCGTGAGCCGCGTCGGCCCGAGCAGGTCTGCCAGACGGTCGGACTCGCGTCGTGGGGAGATCGTCCCGGACATGCTGCTCCTCGTGTCGCGCCGGCGGTCCGTCGACCCTAGAGGGGGCGGTCGTCGCGGTGGGGGTTAGCCCGGTGGCTGGTCGAGGGCAGCGCGCCGGTCGTGCAGGTGGCTGAGCTCGGCCTCGTTGCGGCACAAGGAGATCGCCGCGTCGTATGCCGTCCTGGCCGCCGCCACTCGCCCGGCCCGGGTCAGGAGCTCGGCGCGCACGGCGTCGAACCGGTGGCTCGCGCCGACCCCGCCGACCCCGCTGATCGCCGCGATAGCGGCCAGGCCGGCCCCTGGCCCGCGGGCCTGCGCCACCGCCACGGCGCGGGCGAGCTCGACGCTCGGGCCGGGCGCCACCGCCACGAGCAGGTCGTAGTGCGCGACGATCCGGTCCCAGCGGGTGCCGTCGGGCCGCGGCGCCAGCGCGTGCTCCGCCGCGATGCGCGCCTGCAGGAGGTAGGCGGCGGCCTGGACCGGCAGCCCGCCACGCAGGGGTGCGGACTCGAGCAGGGCCACCGCCTCGGCGATCTCGTCGCGGTGCCAGCGGCTCCGGTCCTGGTCCGCGAGCAGCACTAGCCGCCCGGCGTCGTCCGTGCGGGCGTCCCGGCGCGAGTGCTGCAGCAGCACCAGGGCGAGCAAGGCCGTGAGGGTGGGGTCCCCGGGCGTCAGCGCCCGCACCGCACGGACCAGGCGGACCGCCTCGCCGGCCAGCTCGGCGCGCACCGGGTCAGGCCCGCTGCCCGGGGCATACCCGGCGGTGAACGCGAGGTAGACCGTCTGCGCGACCGTCGACAGCCGGCCCGGCAGCTCGGCGGCACCCGGCACGGCGAAGGGGATGCCGGCCGCCACGACCTTCTTCTTGGCCCGCGTCAGCCGGGCCGCCATCGTGGCCTCGGGCACCAGGAACAGCCGGGCGATGTCGGGCGTGCTGACCCCCACCACCAGACGCAGGGCGAGGGCGCTCGCGGCCTCCGGCGCCAGCGCGGGGTGGGTGCACATGAGGACGAGCCTCAGGAGGTCGTCCTCCACCAGACCCCCGGGGTCGGCCATGGCGCCTCCGCTCCCTGCGGTGCGCTGGATGTCGCTGACCAGCAACGGCATACGGCGGTGCTGCATGGCCTCGGCGCGCAGCCGGTCGAGCACCCGCCGCGCGGCCGCGGTGTGGAGCCAGGCCACCGGGCTGTCCGGGACTCCGTCCACGGGCCACCGTCGCGCGGCGGCCTCGACGGCGTCGGCCAGGGCGTCCTCGACCAGGTCGAGCCGGCGGAAGCGCGCGAGGAGCAGGGACGTCAGGCGTCCCCACTCCTCGCGCACGACGGACCCGAGCAGCGCGAGCGACGCGTCAGGTTCGCCGGTCACGGCGCCTCAGCCGAGCTCGATCGTCGGACGGATCTCGACGGTGTAGGTCGCCGGCAGCAGCCGCGCCACCGCCACCGCTGCGTCCAGGTCTGGCAGCTCGACGTCGTAGTAGCCGGCGATCATCTCGGCCGTCTCCGCGTACGGACCGTCCGTCACCACGACCTCGCCGCCCTCGTGGCGCACCGTCGTTGCGGTGTCTGCCCCCGCGAGGGGCGCCGAGCCGAGGCGGCGGCCGCGCGCGTCGACGGCGGCCTCGAAGGCGGCGTGCGCGTCGACATACTCCTGCTGCTCCTCCGCCGTCGCCGACTCCCAGGTGCGCGGGTCGTAGGCGAGAAGCACGAGATAGCGCGTCACGACGGGCGATCCGCGGGATCGACGTTGGGGCGGACCTCGACGCCGTCGCCCGTCTCGGCGATGATCTGGCAGCACTCGAGCAGGCCGTCCAGGTCGTCCGTCTCGATCTGGTAGTAGCCCCCGACCTGCTCGGCCGTCTCGGCGTAGGGCCCCTCGGTCACGGGCCCGCCGCCCGCAGGGATCGACCTCGACTGCGACGAACGGGTCAGCTCCGCACCACCCACGACGCGGTGGCCGCCCGCGGCGAGGGCCTCGCCGAACCTCTCGTACTGCGCGTAGCCGTCCTTGCGCTCCGCCAGGCTCATCGAGGTCCACCAACGGTCGGCGTCTCCCACGATCAGCACGGTGTAGTCAGCCATGGTCATCTCCCATCCGGGTTGCGGGCCGCGGGTGCGACCTCACCACTGTGACGCGCGGGCCCCCACGAGATCGACAGCTGAGGGGAGGGAAATGACGGCGAGGCGCTCGTGTGAGACCCCCTCCCTGCCGGGTAGGTGCACGAACAAGCCCACCATCGAAGGAGAGTCACATGTCCGACGACACCAACACCACCACCGTGGACCAGCTGACGCTGCAGGACCCCGTGAAGCGGTACCCCTCGATCACGCCGCCCGCCGAGGCGCTGCCCGGCACCGGTCTGGACGCCGAGATGACGCCCAAGGCGGACCTGGGCGAGAAGTCCTACCGCGGCACCGGTCGGCTCGAGGGTCGCAAGGCGCTCATCACCGGTGGCGACTCCGGCATCGGCGCGGCCACCGCGATCGCCTACGCCCGCGAGGGCGCCGACGTCGTCATCACCTACCTCCCCGAGGAGGAGAAGGACGCCAAGAAGGTCGCCGCGATCATCGAGGCCGAGGGCCGCACCGTCGGCACCGTCCCGGGTGACCTGCGCGACAAGGCCTTTGCCAAGACCCTGGTCGACGAGGCCGTCAAGACCCTCGGTGGTCTGGACATCCTGGTCAACAACGGCGGCAAGCAGGTCGCCACGGAGTCCTTCGACGACATCGACGACGAGCAGCTCGAGGCGACCTACGACATCAACATCCTCGCGATGTTCCGCCTCGTGCGCGCCGCCCTGCCGCACCTCGAGCCGGGCGCGACGATCATCAACACCACGTCGATCCAGGCCTACTCCCCGTCGGCGACGCTGATCGACTACGCGTCGACCAAGGCCGCGATCAACAACTTCACCAAGGGCCTGGCGGAGCAGCTGGCGCCCAAGGGGATTCGCGTCAACGCGGTGGCCCCGGGCCCGATCTGGACCCCGCTGCAGCCGTCCGGCGGCCAGCTCCCCGACGACCTGCCGGAGTTCGGCAAGTCGACCGCCCTCGGCCGCGCCGGCCAGCCGACCGAGCTCGCCCCCGCCTACGTCTTCCTCGCCTCGCCCGAGTCGAGCTACGTGATCGGCGAGACGCTCAACGTCAACGGCGGTATGCCGACCCCCTGATCCCGCACCACCCCCAAGATCGTGAGGGTTTGGTCCAACATCCTTGGACCAACCCTCACGATCTTTGTGCTCTGGGGCTCTGGGGCTCTGGGGCGCGGGCGCTGGCGCTCTGGGGCGCTGAGGCGCTGGGACGTCGACTCCCCGACCCCGGGCGTCAGCTGTAGGTGGGGCGGTCGTCGTCCGCCGGGTCCTCGGTGCCCTGGACGTCGGTGTCGTGCGTCGCCGGGGTCCAGCTCGGGTCGCCGTGCAGCACGGTGCCGTCGTCGAGGGAGATGGTGAGGTTGCTGGCCTTCGCGATGTTCTCCGAGAGGCGGTCGACGACGTGCTTGGGCTGCTCGATGCCGAGCTTGGTCAGGCGCTCGCCGAGCATCTCCGACACCGCGTGGTGGTCCCGCCCGGACTGGGACAGCTCGACCAGGTCGTTGACCAGGATGCGGCGCTGCCGGTCGTCGAGCTGCTCGAGCATGGGGGTGCTGAGCGTGACGATCGCGTCGCGGCTCTCGACGTGCTCGTGACCTGGCTGAAAGCTCTCGGACATGGGGGCCTCCCGGTGGACTGGGCGCCGAGCCGGATGCTCGTCCGCCATGACGTTCCTCGAGCCTAGTTCGCCGGCCGCGCCTGGCGGCCCTTGCGGCCCCCCGCCCCGATCATCGTGAGGATGAGCGTCAGGACGCGGATCGTCCGCAACGGGCCCTAGCGTCGGGGCCATGAGCTATCGCGTGGTCCCTCTCGGACCGGACACCTGGGAGCCGTTCGCCGAGCTCGTCGAGCGCAACAACGGGGTGTATGGCGGCTGCTGGTGCATCGGCTTCCACCCCGAGTGCGGGCAGCGCATCGACCACCGCGCCGCCAAGCGCGAGCGCGTCATGACGGACGGCGCGCACGCCGCGCTCGTGATCGACGAGGACGGGCTCGCGCAGGGCTGGGCGCAGTACGGCGACCCCGACGAGCTCGCCGGCATCAAGCACAAGCGGGCCTACGACCAGGACCCGCCGCCCGAGCCGGACTGGCGCATCACCTGCATCTACGTCGACCGCCGCCACCGCGGGCAGGGGATCGCCCGGCTCGCCCTCAGCGGCGCGCTCGAGCTCATCGCCGCCGCAGGAGGTGGCCTCGTGGAGGCGATCAGCGAGACCACCGTGGGGCGGCAGGCCCAGGGACGGTTCCTGTTCAGCGCCACGGCCGAGCTCTACGAGGACCACGACTTCCAGCGCGTGCGCCAGGTCGGCAAGCACGCCTGGATCCTCAGCCGCACCGTCGCCCCTGCCCACGCGACCCCTGCCACCCCCGTCCACGGCATACCCGCACCATCCGCGCAGGCCGCGCGAGTCCACCCACCGAAGGAGACGCCATGACCACCACCGACCTCCCGCCCTGGGAGCCCCCGATCGCCGGCGACGAGGCCGAGCACCTCGTCGGCATGCTGGACCGCCTGCGCGCGACGTTCCGCTGGAAGGCGGACGGCCTCGACCTGGCCCAGCTCCGGTCCGGCATACCGTCCTCGACCCTCACGATGGGCGGGCTGCTCAAGCACCTCGCCCTCGTGGAGGACGATGTCCTGTGCTGGGCCATCGCCGGCGAGCGGCCCGTCACCAGGACGCGGGTGCCCCAGGGCGAGGACGTGGACGTGGACGTGTGGCAGTTCACCGTGGGGGAGGGGAAGACGGCCGAGGAGATCTACGCCCTGTATGACGAGGCCGTCGCCCGCTCGCGCACGCGGCTCGCCGAGATCGTGGCGCAGGGGCGTCTCGACGAGCCCGCGCACCTGCAGCCCGACGGGCTGCGGCCCAGCATCCGGCGATTCGTGTGCGACCTGGTCGAGGAGTACGGCCGCCACACCGGCCACGCCGATCTGCTGCGCGAGGCGATCGACGGCCGCGTCGGCGAGGACCCGCCCGGCGACTGGGCGTGGCCCGCTCTGAGGCCCGCCCTCTGACCGCCGGTGCGCGTG
This sequence comes from Arsenicicoccus sp. UBA7492, assembly GCF_002479615.1. NCBI lineage: Bacteria > Bacillati > Actinomycetota > Actinomycetes > Micrococcales > Intrasporangiaceae > Arsenicicoccus > Arsenicicoccus sp. UBA7492. Next base: position 53,024 of record NZ_DLOE01000036.1, read on the forward strand.
GGCCCGCGCGGATCGGTGCAGGTCGTACGTCAGATCTGACACCGGACCTGCACCGATCTGCCAGGGCTCACCCATCTGCCAGGGCCCACCGAACTGCCAGGGCCCACCCATCTCCACGTGTCCGCCCGAGCCGGTCAGAGCCAGCCGTTGCGGCGGGCCACGCGCGCGGCTTCGGTCCTGGTGCGCGTCGCCGTCTTGCCGATCGCGCTGGACAGGTAGTTGCGCACCGTGCTCCGCGACAGGTGCAGCCGGCCGGCGATGTCGGAGGTCGAGCCACCGTGCTCCGCCTCCACCAGCACGGCCCGTTCGCGCTCGGTGAGGGGGCTGGCGCCGCTGCGCAGCGCGTGCCGGGCGAGCTCCGGGTCGATGACCGTGGCTCCGGCGACGACCTGGCGGATGGCGTCGACCAGCGCCTCGACCGGCCCGTCCTTGGCGACGAAGCCCCGCGCCCCCACCGCCATCGCGCGCTGCACGTAGCCGGGGCGGGCGAAGGTCGTGACGATCACGATCGCGCACCCCGGCAGCACCGTCACCAGCTCGGCTGCGACGTCGAGCCCGCTGCGCCCGGGGAGCTCGATGTCGATCAGCGCGACGTCCGGGCGTGACCGGGACGCCACCGCGAGGAGCGACTCGGCGTCACCCACCTCGGCGACCACCTCCATGTCGTCCTCGAGGTTCAGGAGCAGGGCCAGCGCGCTGCGCATCATCGCCTGGTCCTCGGCCAGCAGGAGACGGATCATGCCTCCCCCTGCTCGTCGGGGACCCAGGCGGTGAGGGTGAACCCCTCGGGGGTGCCGCGGGTCGTCATACCTCCGCCGGCGGACTCCAGGCGCACGCGCAGGCCCTCCAGCCCGCCCTGCCCAAGGGGACGGCCACGCGACCCGACGCCGTCGTCGCAGACGGTCAGCCGGTGGGCGCCCCCGGCGTGCGCGAGGGTCAACCAGCAGTGGTCGGCGCAGGCGTGGCGCAGGACATTGGTGACCCCCTCGCGCAGCGTCCAGGCCAGCAGCTCGTCGGCCACGCCGACCGGTGGGGACTCGATGCGGATGCTGGTCACCACGTCGGCCGCGGACAGGGCGTCGCGGGCAGCGCCGAGCTGCTCCTCCAGGGTGGGCGCCTGGGCGTCGTGGATGGTGTCGCGGACCTGGCTCATCGCCGTCCGCCCGATGCGCTCGATGCCCTCGGCGTGGCTCGCGGCCGCTGCCGGGTCGGTCGGGGCGAGCCGACGGACCGCCGCGGCCTTGACGACCATGAGCGACAGGGTGTGGCCGAGGACGTCGTGCAGGTCTCGCGCGACGCGCTCCCGCTCGGCGCCGACCGCGCTGACGGCCAGCTGCTCGCGGGTGCGCCGCAGCGCCTCGGCCGTGGCCACGAGCCGGCTCAGCGCGGCGGCGGTGGTGCCGGCCAGGGCGACGACGAACGCCTGCGGCACCGTCGCGTCGTCGACCCCCGAGACCTGGGACATGGTCACCCCGGCGGCGACCGCGCAGGCCGGTATGGCGACAAGCCCGTGACGACCCCGCAGCGCTACTCCGGCGGTCATGGCCACCAGCAGCCACGCGGGCTCCCACCCCGGCCAGGCCAGCGTCGATCCGAGGACGACGACGGCCAGCGCGAGGAGGGCGAGCGTCGAGCGCCACGTGGGGGTCGGCCAGCTGAGCAGCACCGCCGTGACGCAGGTGACCGCCGCGACGAGGCCCAGCGCGAGGCTGAGGTAGGCCGCCGACCCCGCCGGTCGCGACACGACGAGCTGCGCCAGGAGCACGGGGACCCACACCAGGACGGCGGCGTGCCGCTGGGTGACGGTGCTGCGCACCCGCATGAGACTCACCGTACGCCGGTGCTCAGCACGTCCGGGAGCGCCAGCCGGCCGCGATGACGACCGCCGCCACCACCGAGTGCAGCGAGACCAGCGTCATGGTCGCATCGCGGCTGACCCCGGCGGTCGTGCCCAGCAGCGAGACCAGCGCCACGACCGTGGCGGTCACCAGCCAGATCCGCAGGGCCCGGCGCGTGCGGGTGAGGCGCTCGAGCAGCCGCAGCGTGAGGAACCCGGCAGCCGCGCTGACGGCGGCGGCCACCACGACGTCGAGCGGGCCGACCTGCCGGGTCTACCCGCCGGTCAGGACGGTCAGGTCCACACCGACCAGGGGGACGGCGCAGGCCCAGGTCACGAGCGCGCAGACGACCGCGGCCCCCGTCCCCGCGAGGTCGGCCGTCCACGGCGCGCGGCTCGTGCGGCGGGACGGGAGGGGATGGGTGGCGAGCGAAGCGGTGCGTGTCATGGGGTGCTCCTGCGGGTCGTGGGTGGTGGCCGTCGGAGGCCATGTCATCGACGCTAGGAGCCGGGGTCGGGCGGGGGCAGGGACGGCGGGGGCACGCCTGGCAGGACAGATGTCCTGCCGAGCACGGCGGACCTGCTGCGCGAGGCGCCCGCGTGGGCCCGCCAGGACCGGTGCAGGTCGTACGTCAGATCTGACACCGGACCTGCACCGATCTGCCAGGGCCCACCGATCTGCCAGGGCCCACCCATCTCCTGCCGAGCGGGCGGTCGGCGTCTAGATTGACGAGCCACGGCTCGACCAGCCGTGACCCCCACCCCCCGAAGGGATCCGACGATGACGTCCATCCGTTCTGCCTGGTTCATCCATCCTGACAGCGCCACCCGGTCTGCCCGGTCCACGCGATCCACCGGACCTGCGCGAGCGACGCGTGCCGCAGCGGCCGTCGTGGCGCTGGCCGCGACCACCGCCCTCGCCGCGGCACCGAGCGCCACGGCCGTGCCGGCCCCCGGCTCGTCGGCGACCGCCTCGGCAGCCGCCAGGCCCGCACCGCCCGGAGGCCCCACGACCGGCGCGTGCGGCTTCACCCCGCTCGAGGACCGCACCTACTCCACGTGGGTGGGGCTGCCGCCCGACCCCAAGAAGGCCCAGACCCACGGCAAGGCCGCCGTCGTCCTGCAGACCAACCGGGGCGACATACCCCTGGTCCTCGACAAGGCCGGAGCCCCCTGCACCGTGCAGAGCTTCCTGTTCCTCACCCGCCAGAAGTTCTACGACGGCACGACCTGCCACCGGCTCACGGCCTACCGCACGCCCCCGGCGGCGCTGTCGGTCCTGCAGTGCGGTGACCCGCTCGGGACGGGCTGGGGCGACCCCGGCTACTCGTTCAAGGACGAGCTGACCACGGCCCAGGCTTTGACCAACTGGCCGGGCTTCCCCGACGGCAGCCGCAAGCTCTATCCCCGCGGCACCCTCGCCATGGCCAACGGCGGCCCGGACACCAACGGCAGCCAGTTCTTCCTCGTCTACGAGGACTCGCGGCTGCGACCGGACTACACCGTCTTCGGCCACGTCACCAAGGAGGGCATGCAGGTCCTCGACCGGATCGCCGCCGGCGGCATCGACCCCGGCACCGAGGGCACGCCCCAGGACGGTGCCCCGGCGCTCACCACGGTCATCGAGCGCGAGAAGCGCACCGGGGTCGGCGCCACCCGCTGAGGGAGAGCACGTCGGGCATCTCCCGCGGCCCCGCGCCCGATCCGCCAAGCGTTGCGCCCGCCGAACGCCCGCGCGTCCCCCTCGGTACTGTGGCAGGACCTCAGAGGAGAGGGAACGGCTATGGCAGGCAAGGCGATCAGTCGCAGGGAGGTGCTTCGGCTCGGCGCGGGACTGACCGCGGGAGCCGCCCTCGCCGCGTGCTCGCCCGCCCCCGACTCGGTCACCTCCGAGCTGATCCACGGCGCCACCGGCGGTGGGCTCAAGGACACCGTCGACCCGCACTTCCCGGTGACGATGCCGGACATCGCGCGGGTGCGCAGCCTGTTCGAGCCGCTGCTGCGGTTCACCCCGGACTACCGCATCGAGCCGTGCCTGGCCGAGAGCGTGGAGCACAACACCGACGCCACCCGCTGGACCTTCCACCTGCGCGAGGGGGTGACCTTCCACGACGGGCGGCCCCTCACCGCCACGGACGTCAAGGCCTCGCTCGAGCGGATGGGCGACCCCAAGAACCCCACCGCCCTGCTCAGCGACGTCGCCCCGCTCATCGACTTCGCGGCGAGCCGGGCGGTCGACCCGCGCACCTACCAGCTCGTCCTCAAGCAGCCCTACGGGATCATGGACCAGCTGCTCGCGGCCTACACGATGGGCATCGTCCCCCAGGACTTCGACCTGGCCCGTCCGATCGGCACGGGCCCCTTCCGCTACGAGTCCTTCGTGCCGGGGCAGCGCTCGAGATTCCTTCGCCACGACGGCTACTGGGACCGCAAGGCCAGCGTCGACTCGCTCGTGATCATCGACTTCACCGACGACGCCGCCAAGGTCTCGGCGCTGCTCGCCGGCCAGGTCCACACCATCGACAACCTCCCGGCCTACCTCGCGGGGGCGATCGAGCGGCAGGGCGCCCACACCCTCGTCTCCGAGACGGGCGGCTGGGTGCCGTTCACGATGCGGGTCGACGCCAAGCCGTTCTCCGACAACCGGGTCCGTCAGGCGATGCGCCTCATCGTGGACCGCCAGCAGATGATCGACCAGGCGCTGAGCGGCTTCGGGCGGCCCGGCAACGACCTCTACGGCCCGTTCGACCCGGACTACCTCGGCGGCGCGCTGCCGCAGCGGCACCAGGACATCGCCCAGGCCAGGCACCTGCTCAAGGCCGCCGGCCAGGAGGACCTGCAGGTCGAGCTGGTCACCTCCACCGCCGTCGGCACCGGCGGCGTCGAGTCCGCCAACCTCTTCGTCCAGCAGGCCGCCAAGGCGGGCGTCCAGGTGCGCGTCACCAAGGCCGACGCCGGCGCCTTCTATGGCGAGCGCTACCTGTCCTGGGTGTTCGCCCAGGACTTCTGGTCGACCCGCCTCTACCTCCCGCAGGCGATCGCGTGCGCGCTCAAGACCTCGGCCTACAACGAGACCCACTTCAACCACCCGCAGTTCACCGAGCTGATCACCTCGGCCCGCCGCACCACCGACCCCGCGCGGCGCCGCACGCTCGTGCAGGACGCGCAGCGGATCGAGCACGAGGAGGGCGGCCTGATCATCTGGGCGTTCGCCAACCAGGTCGACGGCTACAGCCACCAGGTCACCGGCCTGCAGCCGGCTCGCGAGCAACCCGTCTCGGCATTCCGGTTCAACACGATCACGCTGAAGGGGAGCTGATGGGAGCCACCCCGCACACCCCGCGCACCGAGCACACCGCCCCGTCCGCGTCGAGCGAGAGCGCCGCCGCCTCGAGCCGCCGCTCGCCGGTCCGGGCCTGGACCCGCTGGCTCGTCCGCCGGGTCCTGCTCGCCCTCGCCAGCCTCTGGGTCGTCTCGGTCATCGTCTTCCTCGCGACCACCGCCCTCGGCGACCCGGTCCGCGCGATCCTTGGCAAGGACTATGCCGTCAGCCCCGAGCGCGTCGCCCAGATCCGCGAGACGCTGCACCTGGACCAGTCGCTGCCCGAGCGCTACCTCACCTGGCTCGGCGGGCTGCTCCGCGGCGACCTCGGCACCAGCATCGCCAGCCAGCAACCGGTCGGCCAGCTCCTCGCCGACAAGGTCGCCAACAGCGCCTTCCTCGTCCTCGTGGTCGCCCTCGTGATGGTGCCGCTCTCGCTCGGTCTCGCGGTCCTGGCCGCGCGGCACCGCGGCCGCGCCGTCGACAACGTCCTGCAGGTCATCACCCTCGCGCTCGCGGGCGTGCCGGAGTTCGTGACGGGCATCCTGCTCGTGGCGCTGCTGTCCACCAGCGTCTTCCACGTCCTGCCCGCCGTCACGGTCCTGCCCGCCGGGGCGATGGTCTGGGAGCGTCCCGCGTCGCTGGTCCTGCCCGTGGCCACCCTCGTCGTCGCCGTCGTCCCCTACCTGATCCGCATCCTGCGCTCCAACCTCGTCGAGACCCTCGACTCGGACTACGTCGAGCTCGCCCGGCTCAAGGGCATCCCCGAGGACCGCGTGCTGCGCCGCCACGCCCTGCCCAACACCCTGGTCCCCACCGTCCAGGTCACCGCGCTGCAGCTGGCCTGGCTGGTCGGCGGCGTCGTCCTGGTCGAGTACCTCTTCAACTTCCCCGGCATCGGCGCGACCCTCGTCGACTCGGTCCGCAACTCCGACTACCCGATGGTGCAGGCGCTCGCGATGCTCATCGCCGCGGCCTACGTCCTGCTCAACCTCGTGGCGGACGCCCTGTCGATCCTGCTGACGCCGCGCGCCCGGACGGGGATGGTCGCATGAGCAGCAGCAGCAGCAGCAGCAGCAGCAGCAGCACCAGCACCGGCGGCCAGACCGGCACCGGCACGCGCTCCCGGTCGCGTCTCGCCGGGCTGGCGCGCGACCCCCGCGTCGTCATCGGGACGATCCTGACCCTGGTCGTCGTGCTGCTCGGCGTGTGCGGCCCGTGGATCGCCCCGCACGGCGAGTTCGACATCGTGGGAAGGCCGTTCACGCGCCAGGGCTCCTTCCTCGGCACCGACTACCTCGGGCAGGACGTCCTGTCCCGGGTGCTGCACGGCGGGCGCGCCATCCTGGTCACCTCGGTCCTCGCGACCGTCCTGGGCGTGCTGGTGGGAGTCGTGTATGGCGTCCTCGCCGCCTACGCGGGTGGCTGGGCCGACGAGCTGCTGATGCGGGCCAACGACGTCCTCCTGGCGTTCCCGCAGATCCTCGTGGCGCTGCTCGTGCTGTCCGCCGTCAAGCAGCCGGCCTGGTGGGTGATCGTGCTGTTCGTCGGCCTCGCGCACTTCCCCCGGGTGGCGCGCGTGGCGCGCGGCGTCGCCCTGACCTATGTCCACCAGGACTTCGTCGGGGCCGCGGAGGCCATCGGCGAGAAGCGCTGGCGGATCGTGGCGACCGAGCTCGGCCCCAACCTCACCGTGCCGCTGCTCGCCGAGGCGGGGCTGCGCCTGACCTACTCCATCGGCCTCATCGCCGGCATCGGGTTCCTCGGGTTCGCCTCCGACCCCGGCGCCGCCGACTGGGGGCAGATGACCAACGAGAACCGACTCGGCCTGCTCGTGCAGCCCTGGGGCGTGCTCGCGCCGGTGCTGATCATCGCGGTCTTCACCATCGGCACCAACCTCATCGCGGACGCGCTGGGCGCCCGGGCCGCCAAGGGGGAGTGATGGACAGCACCGGACCCGCGAGAGACGCGGCGAGCACCACCCCCGACACCCCCGAGGGCCCCGTCTGCGTGGTCGAGGGCCTGCGCGTCGGGCTCACCGGACGCGGGCTCGACGTGGTCGAGGACGTCGACCTCGTCGTGTCCGCCGGCGAGGTGCTCGGCCTGGTCGGCGAGTCCGGCTCGGGCAAGACCACCACGGGCACGGCGCTGCTGGGCTATGCCCGCACCGGCGCCGAGATCACCGGCGGCCGCATCGACGTCGCCGGGCACGACCTGCGCTCGATGAGCTGGCAGCAGGTGCGGGCCGTGCGCGGGCTCGACGTCGGCTACGTCCCCCAGGACCCGAGCTCGGCGCTCAACCCCGCCATCCGGATCGGGCAGCAGCTGCGCGAGCTGCTGGACCTGCACTCGATCGGGACCCCGCAGGAGCGCGACGAGCGCGTCCGCGAGATCCTGCCCGAGGTGGGGCTGCCCGCCGACGACGCCTTCCTGCGCCGCTACCCCCACCAGCTGTCCGGCGGGCAGGTGCAACGGGTGGCCCTGGCCATGGTCTTCCTGCCGCGCCCGGCGGTGCTCGTCCTCGACGAGCCCACCACGGGCCTCGACGTCACGACCCAGGGCAAGGTCCTCGACACCCTCGGGGAGCTGTGCCGCCGGTTCGACGTCGCCGCGCTCTACGTCACCCACGACCTGTCGGTGGTCGCCACCATCGCCGACCGCGTCGCGGTGATGTATGCCGGACAGGTCGTCGAGGTCGGCGCCACGCGTGCGGTGTTCGCCGAGCCGGCCCACCCCTACACGCGGGCGTTGCTGCGCGCCATACCGCACCTGCACAAGCCCTATGCCCTCAGCGGCATCCCCGGCCTCGCTCCCGCACCGGGGCGACGGCCCGACGAGTGCCGCTTCAACGACCGGTGCGAGCACGCGGTCGAGGCGTGCCGGGCCACCCAGCCCGCCCTCGTCGAGGTCTCGCGGACGGGCGGCGAGAGCCACGTCGCGCGCTGCATCCGCGTCGACGAGCTGCCACCGTGGGACCCCGAGGACCGCGCGGTCAGCGACACCGTCCCCGACCGGGAGCGCGAGATCGTGCTCGAGGTCGCGGGGCTGGACGTGAGCTATGGCCGCACCCAGGTCGTCCACGACGTCAGCTTCGACCTGGCCCGCCGCGAGATCGTCGCGCTGGTCGGGGAGTCCGGCTCCGGCAAGACCACCACGTCGCGGTGCGTCGCCGGCCTGCACCAGGACTGGACCGGCCGGATCGAGCTCGAGGGCGAGCAGCTCGTGGCGTCGGCGCGGCGGCGCTCCCCGGAGCAGCGCAAGCGGGTGCAGTACATCTTCCAGAACCCCTACCAGTCGCTGAACCCCCGCCGCACGGTCGAGCAGATCCTCACCCGCCCGCTCGCGCTCTTCGGGATCGCTCGTGGCCGGGCGGCCCGCGAGCGCTCGGCGGAGCTGCTCGACCAGGTCCAGCTCGATCCCTCCCTGCTGAGGCTGCGCGCGGGGCGGCTGTCCGGCGGCGAGCGACAGCGGGTCGCGATCGCGCGAGCCCTCGCCGCCGAGCCGGACGTGCTGGTGTGCGATGAGATCACCTCCGCCCTCGACGTCTCGATCCAGGGCTCGATCACGGCGCTGCTCGACCGGATCAAGGCCGAGCGCGGCATCTCCATGCTGTTCGTGACGCACGACCTCGCCCTCGTGCGCTCGATCGCCGACCGCATCGTCGTGCTCAGCGACGGCCGGGTCGTCGAGCAGGGGCTCACGGCGCAGGTGCTCGACCACCCGCAGGAGGACTACACGCGCGAGCTGCTGGCCCACACCCCGCAGCTGGCCAACGCGTTCGACTGAGCCGACCGCCCCGGCCGTCAGCCGGCGGCGTCCTCGAGGAGGCTCCACAGGGCCGCGACCCCATCGGCCAGGGCCTGCTCCAGCTCGCCGACGTGCTCCGCGACACCGTCGGTCCAGCTCAGCGTGAACTCCACGACTCCTTGGTCGGGCAGCGGCACGTAGTAGATGCCGATGCCGCCCTCGCTCGTCGCCGCGAAGGCCGCCCGCACGATGCGCGAGGGGTCGCCCAGCGACGTCGTCGACAGGAAGTCGGTGGTGAGCCGGCCGTATGCCGGGTCGTCGTGCAGCGGCACGGCATACCCGTGGCGATCCGCCATCAGCCGCAGGCCGAAGAGGTGCCGGTCGATCCCCTGACCGCTCTTGCACCGCTTGACCTGCGTGCGGTGCGAGTCCAGGTGGGCCAGCAGGAGATCCGGGGTGGCGGTGCCGTCGACGAGGGCGCTCGCCAGCTCGACGGCCGCCCTGGTGTTGGGGCGCAGGCACTCGGTGCGGCCGCCCTGGTACTCCCGCATGTCCACGGACTCGTAGGTCGAGCGGACCCGGCCGTAGGTCCGCAGTTGGGCGTAGAGCATGACGGCCTGCAGGCAGGCGTCCATCGAGACCTTGACCGGCAGGGTGGGCAGCGGGCCGGCCGGCACGCGCAGGATGCGCACACGCTGCCGGTCCGCCTCGCGGGCGTAGTCGCCGACGCCCTGCTCCAGGGCCGCGCGCTGGTCGGCCGAGAGGGCCCAGGCGAGGGGCTCCGTCGACGCGGGCTCGTCGTGCGGGCCGCCCTGGTCGAGGGTCACGTCCTGGGCCCGGCCGAGGATCGCCACGAGGGTGGACCCGTCGAGGGTGCTGTGCTCGAGGTGCAGGCCCGTGAAGTCGTCGGCCAGGTCGACCTGCAGCGTGACCGGCTTGAACGGCCAGGCCAGACCGGGTGCGAACGCCACCTGCCGCAGGTGGTCCGCCGTGTCCGCTCCGTCCTCCGGCGCTGCGGCTTCGGTGGCTTCAGTGACCTTGGAGGCCTTGGAGGCCTTGGTGACCGCGGTGACCTCGGTGGACCCGGTGACCTCGGAGGCCTCGGCGGAGGAGTCGGTGAGGGCGATGAGGAACAACGCCTCCCGCAGCCGCGAGTAGGTGTGGGCGTTGTCGCCGTCCTGCTGCAGCTCGGCCAGCATCGCGGCGGCGTCGTCACCCGCGAGGTAGCCCGCAGCGGTGAACCCTGGCCCCTCGGCCTCCGGCAGCGCCACGACCTCGTCGAGCCCGGCGCGGATCGCCGTGACCGACAACGGTTCTCCGGAGGTGTCGCTCACGCCCACCGCCACCGCGCGCCCGCGCCACAGGGCCACGACCTCGCGGTCGGCGGCGTCCTGGCGGCCGGGCAGGAAGACGTCCAGGCCCTGCCTCGGGTCGCGGAGGCCGCCCTCGACGTGGTCCCACTGCTGCTGGCACAACGGCTCGCCGCGCGGGCTGACGTCGGCGCCCGCGTCCCCGCGCAGGTGCGCGAGGTAGGCCGCGGCCATCCGGTGCACCAGCTCGGCCGCGCGGTCCAGACCGCTCCCGGTCGTCGGCATGGCCAGCTCGAAGCCCACGTTGCTCGACAGCGGCAGCGCCACCCGCGTCACGTGGTAGGCCTCGAGCCAGGCCTCCCACAGCCAGCTCCGCCCGAGCGCGTCCTCCTCGGCCGCGAAGGCCTCGAGGGCGGACTGGCAGGCCGGCCCGTCGCCGGACGCGAAGGCCTCGACCGCACCACGCGTGACCTCGAGCTCCTCCGGCGACAGCAGCACGGCCACCGTCTCGAGATAGCGGTCGAGCGTCTGGCGCAGCGGGGGCACCGGCAGTGTCTTCGAGGTCGTGGGGGTGGGCGTGCTCGCAGCGGTCATGGACCCTCCTTGCGCGTCAGCCTAGCCACCGTCAGACGCGGGGCGGCGGCGTCATACGGCCCTGGAGCGATGCTGCCGGACGACAGAGTGGTCACAGACCCGACACCAGGGCGCCCCAGACGTCGGATCTGCGACCACTCTGTCGCAGCGGACGAACGACGGCCCCCTCCACACCGGGTGGAGGGGGCCGTCAGGTCGACGGGCGCGAGGCGCGAGGGACCAGGTCAGTTGGCGATCGAGTCGACGACCAGGGAGCCGGCGATGCCGAGCATGAAGACGTCCTTGGCCACGCCCGTGCCCTCCTGGGTGGGGCGGATGCCGTCGATCGTCATGCCGGGGGTCTGGCGGTACATGTTGAGCAGGCCGGCGCTGAACGCACCGAGGCCCGCACCGGCGAGCCAGCCCGGGACGACGGGGAGCAGCAGGGCCGCGCCGAGCGCGATCTCGCCGTAGGCCAGCGCCTGACCGAACTGCTTGGCCGGCACGTCCTTGAGCTGCGGGACGCCCACGGCGCCCATGTCGCGCAGGCCCTGGGCGGCCTCCTCGGGCAGGTTGCGCTTGCCGAGGCCGGAGTTGATCAGGAAGAGGCCGGTGGCGATGCGGGCGGGGGCTGCGGCGATGCTCATGCGTTGTCTCCTGGGGTCTGCGGGGTCAGATGGGTCACGGGTCGAACCGTACTCGTTGAAGCGTCAACGAAAAGTCACGCCCCGTTGTTCCCGCTGCGGGCGTGGACCCGGTCACAGTGTGTCACCGTCGACCAACTAGGGCGCGGCACAAGCCCTTCGGCGGCAGTGACGCCGCCCCTATGCAACGGAGCACGCGTGAGCCTCATCATCGTCCTGGCCGCCCTGGCCTTCCTCATGTACATGGCCTACCGCGGCCACAGCGTGATCCTCTTCGCCCCCATCGCGGCCATGGCGGCGGTGCTGGTGACCGACCCGCAGCTCGTGGCGCCCGTCTTCACCGGCCTCTTCATGGACAAGATGGTCGGCTTCATCAAGAACTACTTCCCCGTCTTCCTGCTCGGAGCGATCTTCGGCAAGCTCATGGAGACCTCGGGATTCGCCCAGGCCATCGTCACGTCGGTCATGCGGATCGTCGGGCCCAAGCGGGCCATGCTCTCGATCGTCCTGGTCGGGGCGATCCTGACCTATGGCGGCGTCTCGCTGTTCGTCGTCGTCTTCGCCGTCTATCCCTTCGCCGCAGAGATGTTCCGCCAGAGCGACATCCCCAAGCGGCTCATCCCCGCCACCATCGCGCTCGGCGCGTTCACCTTCACCATGGACGCCCTGCCGGGCACGCCGCAGATCCAGAACATCATCCCCACCACCTTCTTCAAGACCGACGCGTATGCCGCCCCGGTGCTCGGCCTCGTCGGGGCCGCGTTCGTGCTGGCGATCGGCATGGCGTACCTCGAGTGGCAGCGCCGGCGCGCCGCAGCACGCGGCGAGGGCTACGGCAAGCAGCACAGCAACGAGCCCACGGCATACGAGGGCGGCACGCTGCCGCACGCTCTGCTGGCCATCGTCCCGCTGGTCCTGGTCGGCGTCGTCAACAAGGTCCTCACCACGGTCATCCCCGGGTTCTACGGCGAGTCCGTGTCGTTCAACCCGGCGGTGGTCGGGGCGGCCAAGCCCGTCAGCGTCCCCGTCGCCGCCAGCACCGCCATCTGGGCCGTCGAGGGGGCACTGCTCGTCGGGATCCTCAGCGTCTTCGTCCTCGCGTGGCGGCCCGTGGTCACGTCCTTCGCCGAGAGCGCCAAGCCCGACATCAGCGGGTCCCTGCTGGCCACCATGAACACCGCCTCCGAGTACGGCTTCGGTGCCGTCATCGCCTCCCTCGCCGGCTTCCTCACGGTGGCCGAGGGCCTCAAGGCGATCCCGAACCCCCTGGTCAACGAGGCGATCTCGGTGACCGCGCTCGCCGGCATCACCGGGGCCGCGTCGGGCGGGATGAGCATCGCGCTCGGCGCCATGGCCGACCAGTTCATCGCCAACGCGCAGGCCTCCGGGATCCCCATGGAGGTGCTGCACCGCGTGGCCTCGATGGCGAGCGGCGGCATGGACACGCTTCCCACAACGGCGCCGTCATCACGCTGCTCGCCGTCACCGGCCTGACCCACCGCGAGTCCTACAAGGACATCTTCGTCATGACCATCATCAAGACCGTCGCCGTCTTCGTCGTCATCGGCGTCTTCTACGCCACCGGCCTGGTCTGACCGCGCCGCACCCGGCCGTATGCCGCTCCTCCCGCCCGATCCGGCCTCCCACCACCCGACCCGACCTCGCCCGACCCGATCTCGCACCGCCCGATCCGACCCAGGGAGAACCTGATGAGCCCGACCATCGACCACACCGGCCGCGGCGCCCTCGTCACCGGAGCCGCCCCAGCGGCATCGGCGCCGCCTGTTGCGAGAGCCTCGCTGCGAGCGGGGCGCACGTCCTCGCCGTGGACCGCGACGCCGACGGGCTGGCGGCGCTCGCCGCGCGGGTCCAGGGGGTCGAGGCCGTGCCCTGCGACCTGTCCGACCTCGACGGCCTCGCCGCCCTGCCCCACGACGTCGACATCCTGGTCCACAACGCCGGCATCCAGCACGTCTCGCCGATCGAGGAGTTCCCGCTCGAGCGGTTCGAGCTGATCATGCGGCTCATGCTGCACGCGCCGTTCTACCTCGTCCGCCAGTCCCTGCCCCACATGTACTCCCGCGGCTGGGGCCGGGTCGTCAACGTGTCGAGCGTCCACGGGCTGCGGGCGAGCGCCTTCAAGTCGGCGTACGTCACGGCCAAGCACGGCATGGAGGGCCTCAGCAAGACGGTGGCCCTGGAGGGCGCCGCGCACGGCGTGACGAGCGTGACGGTCAACCCGGCCTACGTGCGGACCCCGTTGGTGGAGAAGCAGATCGCCGACCAGGCCCGGACCCACGGCATCCCGGAGGACCAGGTCGTCGAGCAGATCATGCTGACACCGGTCGCCGTCAAGCGCCTGGTCGAGCCGGCGGAGGTCGCGGACCTCGTCACCTTCTTGACGGGTCCGTCCGCTGCCTCGATGAGCGGGTCGTCATACGCCCTGGACGGGGGCTGGACCGCCCACTGACCCCGGCCGAGGCTCCGCGGGCGGGGAGACGATCGCCTCCGCCAGGAGAACGCCCCTGACCCCTCACAACCTTGGAGGGGTCAGGGGCGTCCTAGATACGTAACGGTGACGCTACGAAGCGGTACCGTCGCGAATAGTGCAGTTGCCAATGATTCGCAAGGGAGAAGTGGATGTCTCGGGGGGACCAGGGAACGACGGTGCAGCGAGGGCGCGGCCGTCAGGTCGGGGGATCCGTGCTCGGGGTCGTCGTGCTCGGCGTCAGCGCCGTCCTGCTCGCGGCCTGCACGACCGGGAGCAACGACGGCGGCGGCCAGGCCGCGCGCTCCGGCGGGGCGAACGGCGCGACGTCGGGCGGGTCTGCAGGTTCCTCGGGTGCGGGCTCGACCCCGACGCCGACCCCCACCCAGGACGCGCTCGCCAAGGCCAAGGTCCAGGCTGCGCAGTACGACTACGACGGCGCCCTCAAGACGCTGTCCGCCGACGGGTCCGACGAGGCCAAGGCGCAGGTCGCCCAGGTGCAGGCCGCCAAGGCCAAGGCCGTGAGGTGGGCCGACAACACCAAGATCCCGCACCTCTTCTACCACTCGCTGTCCGTGGACCCCGCCAAGACCTTCACCGGTGGCTCGGAGGGTGTCGGGTTCAGCCAGTACATGGCGACGGTCGACGAGTTCAAGGCCCAGATCAAGCAGATGCACGAGCGGGGCTTCGTGCTGGTGCACCCGCAGCGCATCGCCAAGAAGGGCCCCGACGGGGTCATGCGCTTCCAGCCGATCATGCTGCCGCCCGGCAAGAAGCCCGTCGTGCTGTCCCTCGACGACCTCAGCTACTACGAGTACATGATGGGCAAGGGCTTCGCGAACGTCCTGATCAAGAAGGACGACGGCCGCGTCGTCAACACCTACACCGACCGGTCCGGCAAGACCGTCGAGGGCAGCTACGACTGCGTGCCGATCCTGGACGACTTCGTGCGCGAGCACCCGGACTTCGCCTACCACGGCGACAAGGGGTCCATCGCGATGACCGGCTACAACGGCGTCCTCGGCTACCGCACCTCCGAGCGCAAGTACGGCGCGAACCCCACCACCAAGGACGCCCAGGCCAAGGCCAAGGTCGTCGCCGACGCCATCAAGGCCAACGGCTGGAAGTTCGCCTCGCACTCCTGGGGCCACATCAACATGACCCGCAGCGGGCTCGGGCAGATCAAGGCCGACGCGGGCCGCTGGGACCGTGAGGTCCGCCCGATCCTCGGCGACACCGACCTGATGATCTATCCCTTCGGCGCCGACGTCTCCGACGCCAAGCCCTACAGCGACGCCAACCCCAAGGTCGCCTTCCTGCGCGGCACCGAGAAGTTCGACTACTTCTTCGGCGTCGACGGGACCTCGCCGAGCTGGGTGCAGCTCGGCCCGACGACCCTGCGGCAGGCGCGAGTCAACGTCGACGGGCTGTCGATGCAGCGTGCCCTCGACGGCAAGCGCTCCGCGATCACCCAGTTCTTCGACACCAGGTCCACGATCGACAAGAAGCGGCCCCTGCCCGTGCCGTCCATCGGCGGACCCACCGCCGGCGGCTGACTAGGATCGGCGGGTGCTGCGCATCGCCTCCTTCAACGTCAACGGGATCCGGGCCACGCAGCGTCGTGGCTTCGACGACTGGCTCGCCGCGCGCGGCTGCGACGTCGTGGCGCTGCAGGAGGTCCGGTGCCCCGTCCCGCTCCTGCCGGACGGCGTCTTCCGTGACTACCACCTGACGTATGACGCCGGCCAGACGGCCGGGCGCAACGGCGTGGCCGTGCTGACGCGCGAGGCGCCGGCCGCCGTGCGGAGCTGGGGTGCGGGCGTGCTCGTCCGCGCACCCGGCGACAGCCACGTCGAGCTGCGCGAGCACGCCGAGACCGGCTCTCTCGCCCGGGAGCTCAAGGCGTTCGCCGCCGAGGGGCGTTACGTGGAGGTCGATCTCGCGGACCAGCCGCTCACGGTGGCGTCCCTCTACCTCCCCAAGGGCGGGCTGCCCGCGCACCTGCAGCAACCGGGCCGGATGCGCGAGAAGCCCGACGGGGGAGCGAAGTACGAGCGCAAGATGCGCTTCCTGCGGGGCTTCGCGCGACACCTGACGGCGACCCGCCGGGCAGCCGCGGCGCAAGGCCGGGAGCTCCTCGTGATGGGGGACTTCAACGTCGCCCACACCCGGCTGGACGTCAAGAACTGGCGCACCAGCCAGCGCTCTGAGGGATTCCTGCCGGAGGAGCGCGAGTGGTTCGGGTCGATCCTGTCGCCGCGCTCGCTGGTCGACGTGGTGCGCCGGCTGCACCCGGACGTGGACGGCCCCTACTCGTGGTGGAGCTGGATGGGAGGGGCCTTCGACCGGGACACCGGCTGGCGCATCGACTACCATCTCGCCTCCCCGCGCCTCGCCAGGGCGGCGATCGCGGGCGGGACGGACCGCGAGGCCTCGGCGGCCGAGCGCCTCAGCGACCACGCCCCGGTCGTCGTCGACTACGACCTACCCCAGGTAGTCACATTGACCGGCCTTCGCACCCCAGGCTGATGTGACCAAGGCCGGTCGATCTGCGTGCGACCGGGCAGCGCCTGTGCGAAGCGGTGCTCAACCCCCCAGGTCGGCCCGTCGCCTGCGCAGGACCCTGCGCACGTCCCGCAGGGTGCGTGGATCCATGGGGACCGTGTCGCCGATCCGCTCGTCCACGTCGGCCGTGGCACGCAGGACCTCCGAGAGGGCGCGATCGGCGGCGGCAGCGGTCAGGCCGGCGCCGTCAGCCAGCGCCAGGTATCGCTTGCGCGACAGCGAGTCGTCCCGTCCCGCGACGGTGAGTGCCATGCGGTGGTCGCCATACGGCAGCGTCGACGGTATGTCGTAGATCGGGGTCGGTCGCCAACCCCCCTCCGGGGTCCGCAGGACCGAGAGGTTCTTGGCGTGCAGGTCGCCGTTACCGGTCAGCCACGCGAGGGCGACCTGCTGCAGGACGGCGCGGACCGCAGGCAGCCGGGCCTGGCACACCGTCCCCACCCGCGCGAGAACCGTCTCGGTCGACACGGAGTACTTGTCGGCGGGGTACCTCCCCAGCAGCTGTGCCGCATCCTCGACCGCGATGCGACCGACGCCGGTGTCGAGCGGCGTCCGGTCGAACCGCTCCACGAGCAGCCCCGACGCCCCGCTCCGATCCCGGACGACCTCGGCGTGGACGGCGCCCTGACGGAGCCGGCGGGCCACGGAGAGGAAGTACGACTCGTTCTCCACGACCGAGGGGTACTCGGGCGGGTTGAGCTTGAGCAGGTGGAGGCGGCCGCCGCGGATCATGGGGACGGTCAGCATCCTCCCGGACACCTTGTCCTGGACGCCGGCCAGCGCGGCTGGGTCGATGCCGCCGGCGGACAGCACCTCGGCGAAATCGATCTCGCCCCAGGAAGACTCCACCGTAGGGACGTCCGCTGCGGCGGGCTCGGCCCCGGGCAGCAAGACCTGGACGTCTCCCACCGGATCGGCACCGACAGCGATGAGCAGCGACAGGTCGTCGTCGGCAGAGGTCTTGACGGCACGCCGCAGGCTGGTGAGGCGCCGCCCCTCGGGCAGCAACCCCGCGAAGAACGGCGGTACGGCCCCGCCGGCGGTCAGCACGGGTGACTCGGTGACGGGCAGGGTGGTGGCGATGCCCGGTCCCGGGTCGTCGAGGTAGGCCGGGGTGTAGCGCAGCTCCACGCCGTGATCGGTGCGGGTGAGGTGAGCCGCGAGGCGGCCCGCCTTGTGCACCTCGGCCGTCGCGACGCGGCGTGGGTCCGCCCGGAGCGTGCTCACGCGGCGCCCCTTGGCCGGGTGTGGAGCTCGAGGCCCAGGACGTCGAGAACCGCGGCCAGCTTGTCGAGCCGGAGCGTGGGCTTGTCGTGCTCCGCCTCCCGGACGAACCTCTCGGAGACGCCGGCCATCTCGGCCACGTCGATCTGCAGCAGGCCGAGCGAGCGACGCCGCTCGCGGATCTCGTGACCCAAGGACATGTTCGCCTCCTTGCTCTTCCTGCCGCGTCAGTCGTCGCACCGGCACGATCGCGCCGGTCCGGGTCCCAGGTTAGCGCGCCAGGCGTTCCATCGGAGGCTCGTAGGCACGATCGTGCCGGTCTCGGCCGGGTGATGACGAGTGGGGGTGGCCTTGTCGTCATACCGGCGCGATCGTGCCGGTATGGCGACCGCCAGAGGCCAGGTGCAGCCCACCAGCAGGGCCCGGGCCAGGAGCGGTCCGCCGAATCAGGACCCGTCACCTGAGGGTGCCACTCACCCCGAACCCCCTCAACCTCGGGGAGACGGGGTCCGGCGTGCCAGCATGAGCCACGACGCACCACGCACCGCGCGACCTGCCCGTGATCCCCACCGCGAGGAGCCACCCATGTCCGTCCTTCGCAGCAGCACCCCGCCCACCCGCTCGCAGGAGGTGACCCGGCTGACGCTGGGCGCCTTCATGGCGTTCGCCGGCGTCTCCCACCTCACCTTTGCGCGGCAGGACTTCCAGGCCCAGGTCCCGGGGTGGTTCCCGCTGGACGAGGACCTGGTCGTCCTGGCGTCGGGGGTCGTCGAGATCGGGCTCGGGGCAGCCCTGCTCGCCCTCCCGCGGCAGCGCCGGCTCACGGGCATCGCCCTGGCGGCGTTCTACGTCGCCGTGTTCCCCGGCAACATCGGCCAGTATGTCGAGGGCGTCGACGCGTTCGGCCTCGACACCGACGGCAGGCGCCTGGCCCGCTTGTTCGGGCAGCCCGCCCTGGTCGCCGCCGCGCTCTGGGCCGCGGGACTGCCCGAGCGCCGGGACCGGCGAGGCTCGCGACACGTCGGCGACGCCCCGCGCGAGGACCGACCGTGACGCCCTCGCGGGGTTCGGCCGAGGAGGTCGAGGTCGCCGGCCGGGTCGTCCGCGTCAGCAACCCCGACCGCGTCTACTTCCCCGAGATCGGCGCGACCAAGCGGGATCTCGTCGACTACTACCTCGCGGTGGGCGAGGGGATCGTGCGGGCCCTGCGCGACCGCCCCTGCATGATGCACCGCTACCCCGACGGCCTGGCGGGCGACAAGGTCCACCAGAAGCAGCTCCCCAAGGGGGCGCCCGACTGGGTGGAGACGGCCCCGGTCTACTTCCCGCGGTTCAAGCGGACGGTGCGCGAGCTGTGCGTCACCGACCTCGCCCACGTCGTGTGGGCCGTCCAGATGAGCACCGTCGAGCTGCACCCGTGGAACAGCCGCCGCGCCGACGTGGAGCGGCCCGACGAGTGGCGCATCGACCTCGACCCGATGCCCGAGGCCGGGCTGGACCAGGTCCGTCAGGTGGCCGCGGTGGTGCACGAGCTGCTCGACGAGCTGGGCATCGTCGGCTACCCCAAGACCTCGGGCGGCCACGGTCTGCACGTCTACGTCCGGATCGCCCCGGACCACGAGCACGCCGACGTCCGGAGGGCGGCGCTGGCCTTCGCCCGCGAGGTGGAGCGCCGCGCGCCAGAGCTGGTCACCACCACCTGGTGGCGCAAGGACCGCGACCCCGCAGCGGTCTTCGTGGACTACAACCAGAACGCCCGGGACCACACGATCGCCGCGGCCTACTCCGTGCGCGGCACCCCCACGGCCACCGTCTCGTGCCCGATCACCTGGGACGAGGTCGCGGACGTGGAGCCGTCCGACCTGACCATCGCCACCGTGCCCGAGCGGTTCGCCCGGCTCGGGGACCTGCACGCCCACATCGACGACGTCGCCCACGACATCGCACCGCTGCTGGCGTGGGCGGAGCGGGACGAGCGGGAGGGCAGCGCCGGCCCTGACGGCCCAGACGGCCCAGAGACCCCGGAGAGCGACCCCACCATGCCGACCGATACACCCAGGATCTAGGATTTCCCCTGTCATTCCCGTGGAAGATACGGGGAGGCTAGACCGAACGGCCCAGGGAGGTGTTGTGCCAGAGCTGGGCCGACACGGCGACAACGACCTGTGGCTGCGGCAGCTGCGCCTCGTGGGTGTGGGCCTGCCGGCGCTGTTCATCGTCATCGTCCAGCTGCTGCGGCCGATCTTCTTCGACCGCTACTGGCCGCGGGACGGCGACACCATCGTCAGCGTCCTCACGGCGCTGGCCGCGATCGCGTTCGGCCTCATGATGTTCCGGCTCATCGACCAGCTCGTGGAGGACGACCGCTATCGGTCGACCGTCACCGAGCGCGACCGGATCGCGCGCGAGCTGCACGACTCCCTGGCCCAGGTGCTGGGCGCCACGCAGCTGCGGCTCCAGGCTGCGGCATACCACCCGGCGGTCCAGGACCACGACGACCTCAAGACCGAGCTGGCCGACGTCGCCCACGACTGCCAGGACGCCTATCGCGACGTGCGGGAGGCGATCCTGGGGCTGCGCGAGCACAACCGCACCGACCACACCTTCCTCGAGGGCCTGGCCAGCTATGCCGAGAAGTTCTCGCGGCAGTCCGGCATCGACACCACGGTCGTCGCCGAGATCCCCGGCGAGCCCTCCCTCACCCCGCACCGCGAGGTCCAGGTCATCCGGATCATCCAGGAGGCCCTGACCAACGCGCGCAAGCACTCCGGGGCCCGGCGAGCCCGGATCACCGTCGACGAGACACTGGACTGGACGAGCTTCGTCGTCGAGGACGACGGCCAGGGCTTCGTGGTCGACGTGGCCCCGGGCGAGCGCGAGGGCTTCGGCCTGCACTCCATGCGGGAGCGGACCGAGCTCGTCGGTGGCCGCCTGCTCGTCGAGTCCGGCCCCGGGCTCGGCACCAAGATCACCATCACGGTGCCCCGCGGTCAGCGCGGCACCCGTCACCCCTCCGGGATGTCCGTATGACGAACGCCGCCGACCCCACGACCGCGCGCCCCACCCGGGTGCTGCTCGTCGACGACACCGCGTTGTTCCGCCGCGCGATCGCGACGCTGGTCGACGCCCAGCCGGACCTGGAGGTCGTCGGCCAGGCCGACAACGGCCTCGAGGGGGTCGAGCAGGCGCGACGGCTGCAGCCAGACCTGGTCGTCATGGACATGGAGATGCCGGTCATGACGGGCATCGAGGCCGCCAAGGTGATCCTCGAGCAGCTCCCCGGCATCAAGGTGATCATGCTGACGGTCTGCGACGACGACGAGCGGCTGCTCGGGGCCATCCGCATGGGCGTGCACGGCTACCTGCTCAAGGACCTGCACCCCGAGGAGCTGTTCGCCATGCTCCGGTCGGCGGCCCGCGACGAGACCCCGGTGTCTCCCCAGCTGGTGGGCCGCCTCCTGGCCGAGCTGCGCGGGGGCGGCGCTCGGCATACCTCGCCTGCCACGGCGCAGGCCGCGGAGCCTCAGCTGTCCCAGCGCGAGATGGACACCCTCAAGCTCGTCGCGCGGGGCATGTCCAACCGCGAGATCGGTCGCGCGCGGTCCATCACCGAGGGCACCGTCAAGAACCACGTGCACAACGCGCTGCACAAGCTCGGGCTCGACACCCGCATCCAGGCCGCGGCCTACATGGTGCGCTCGGGCTATGCCGAGCCGCCGCGCACCGACTGATCCCCGGCCACCCCTGACCCCTGGGTACAGCCTGGGGGATCCTGCATATACCTCTTTTCTATCCATCGACGGATGGTCCGGGCCCCACCACCGGCAGCAGGATGAGTGCGATGGACGTGCCGACAGCGGCAGGTCCGCACGCGCACGCAAAGGATGGTGACGAGGTGGCCGCTCCCCAGGGGTCGCGCCTCGGGTGGCTCATGTCACCCAGAGGACTCTTCTCCGTCTTCCTGTCCCTGGGCATCGGCACCCTGGTCGGCGTCGTGCTCTTCACGATGGTCTACGCCAATGGCGCTTCGTACCTCTCGAGCGACCCGAAGGCCTGCGTCAACTGCCACGTGATGAACACGGAGTACAACGCCTGGGTCAAGTCCAGCCACGGCAAGGTAGCGACCTGCAACGACTGCCACACCCCCCACGACCTGGTGGGGAAGTACCTGACGAAGGCCGAGCACGGGTGGAACCACTCCCTCGCCTTCACGACGGGCAACTTCCCGCAGAACATCCAGATCAAGGAGCGGAGCCTGGCGACCGTCGAGGAGAACTGCTTGCGCTGCCACCAACAGCTGGTGGAGGGCATCCAGCACAGCCGGCCCACCAACCAGAAGGTCTCGTGCGTGCAGTGTCACGCCGACGTCGGGCACATGAGGTGAGGACATGAACGCGACAGCAACTGACAATCCCAAGGGCGCGAGGAAGCGTCGTGGCGGAGGCCGCAAGGGGCTCCTGGCCGCGATCGTCCTGGCCACCGCGTTGGTGACGGTGGGCGTCGTCGCCCTCCTCGTCAACATCTTCCAGCACAAGCAGGAGGCCCAGGACACCAACTTCGCAGTGGTGCAGCTCGACGAGACCGTCGTCGACCCGGCCGTGTGGGGCAAGAACTTCCCGCTGCAGTACGACATGTACAAGCGGACCACCGACCAGCAGCGCACGAAGTTCGGTGGCTCCGAGGCGGTGCCTCACGTCCCCGAGGGCGCGGACGCCCGCAGCACCGTGGCGGGGCAGAAGCTCGAGAAGGACCCGCGGCTCGTGCAGATGTGGGCCGGCTACGCCTTCGCGACCGACTACCGCGAGAAGCGCGGCCACGCCTACATGCTCGTCGACCAGCGTGACACCAAGCGGGTCAACGAGTTCAAGCAGCCGGGCACCTGCCTCAACTGCCACGCCTCCATGGCCAAGGTCTACAAGGACCTCGGCAACGGTGACGCCAAGGCCGGCTTCGACAAGATCAACCACATGACCTACCAGGAGGCCACCAAGCTGGTGGACCACCCGGTGGCCTGCATCGACTGCCACGACCCCAAGACGATGCAGCTGCGGATCACGCGTCCTGCCTTCCAGGAGGGCATCAAGGCGCTCAAGGCCAGCCAGGGCGTCCCGAACTTCGACGTCAACACCCAGGCCACCACCCAGGAGATGCGGTCCTTCGTCTGCGCCCAGTGCCACGTGGAGTACTACTTCAAGGGCAAGGACAAGACGCTGACCTTCCCGTGGGCCAAGGGCGTCAACCTGGACAACGAGTTCGCGTACTACCAGGAGGTGGGCTTCACCGACTGGGAGCACAAGACGACGGGCACCCCGATGCTCAAGGCCCAGCACCCCGAGTTCGAGATGTGGAACCAGGGCGTGCACGCCAAGGCCGGCGTGACCTGCGCTGACTGTCACATGCCGTACACCGCGGTCGGTGCGCAGAAGGTCTCCGACCACTGGGTCCGCAGCCCGATGCTCAACGTCAACAAGTCCTGCCAGGTGTGCCACCACGCCTCCGAGGACGAGCTGAAGTCCCGCGTCGAGACGATCCAGACCCGCGTGGCCACCAGCCGCAGCCAGGCCTTCGACGGCCTGACCGCCCTGATCAAGGACCTCGAGGACGCCAAGAAGGCCGGTGCTCCCGAGGACCGGATCGTGGCCGCGCAGACCTGGCACCGCAAGGCGTCGTTCTACATCGACTACGTGATCTCGGAGAACTCGACGGGCTTCCACGCCCCCGAGGAGTCCATCCGCTACATGCAGACGGCGACCGACGCGGTCCGCAAGGGCCAGCTCGCCCTGCTGGGCAAGGAGAAGGCGGACCCGACCGCCGCCAAGGCCTTCCAGATGTGGAAGGAGAAGAAGGCCGCCGACGCCAAGGCCGCTGCCGCCGGCCCCAAGGCTCCGGCCACGCCGGCAGCGACGGCGACGCCGACGCCCACCCCGTCTCGCTGACGGGATCGGAGGGGCACCGCACCCGACTCGGTGCCCCTCCCACACGGACCAGACCGCCTCGTGGGGACGAGGCGGTCTGCCCGTGCGTGGGGGTCCTGGCCCGCCCTCCCGCGACGGTCGGGGCACAGGTCCGGTCTATCCCCGCCACTGTCGTCTATATCCTCTAAATACCCTGGTTCTATCCAAGACGTGCCCTACGACGGATGGTCCGACCGGGTGGTCCAGGCGGAGGCTTGGGTCATCGGACTCCCCGCGGCCCACCGGCCGCCCGAGCACAGGACACTCGTATGACGCAGCGCCAGGCGCCCCAGACACCACCCGCAGGCGGCGGCACCCCCGCCCCGACGCACGAGAGCGGCGACCTGCGCCAGGCCCTGCTCGCGTCGCTCGGCCTCCCCGCCGACGCCACGCCCGAGGCGGTCGAGGCCGCCCACGAGCGCGTCGCGACATACCTCTCCTCGGCACCGACCGAGCTGTCCGGCTGGGCCACCCAGCAGGCGACGGCCGCCGACGCGGCCCACGCCGTGCTCACCGGCAAGGCCGGCGACGTCCTGAGCCGCCGCGCGACGCCCGTGACGGCGGCTCGGCGGACGGGCGACCGGCCGCAGATCCCCAAGCTGGTCACCGTGCTCGGGTCCATCGCACTGATCGCCGCCATCGTGGTCGGCGTCTACGTCTGGGGCCCGTCCCGCAACCCCACGCAGGCCAACCCGCCCGTGGCGATGGCGGACCAGGCGGCCGCGGGCGCCACCGCCAAGCCGTCGCCGACCGCCACGACCCTGGACACCGCCAAGGCCAAGGCGCTCGAGGACAAGATCAAGGCCAACCCCAAGGACGAGCAGGCCATGGCCGAGCTCGGTGACCTCTACTTCGGGGCCAACCACTTCCAGAAGGCCGCGGCCCTGCGGCAGAAGATGCTGGCGCTCAAGCCCAACGACACCAACCTGATGCTGTCGACCGGGGTCGCGCTCTTCAACGCCCGCGACCTCAAGGGCGCCGAGGCCCAGTGGAACAACGCGATCAAGGTCGACCCCAAGAAGGCCGAGGCGTACTACGACCTGGGCTTCCTCAAGCTCAGCCAGACCCCGCCCGACTCCGCCGGCGCCAAGGCGCTGTGGGACAAGGTCATCGAGCTCGACCCCAACGGTCCGCTGGCCCAGAAGGTCCAGAACCACATGGGCGCGATCATGACGCCCGCCCCCACCGGCGCCGCCCACGGCTCCGGGGCCACGCCCGCACCGACGACCAGCAAGTGACATGGACGGGATCACCATCCCGCTCGCGCTGCTGGCGGGAATCGTCGCCTTCGCCTCACCCTGCTTCCTGCCGGTCGTGCCGGTCTTCGTGAGCTATGTCGCGGGGACCTCGCCGGTCGGCGGGGGACGGGCCCGGCGCAACGCCGCCGCCCAGGCCCTGGCCTTCGTGCTCGGCTTCGGGGTCGTCTTCATCGCCCTGTGGTGCTCCATCGGACTGATCGGGTATGCCGTCGGCGACCACCGCGACGCCCTGCGCATCATCGGCGGGGCCGCCCTGATCGTCATGGGCCTGCACGTCGCCCGGCTGATCGAGATCCCCGTCCTCTACCGCGAGGTCCACGCCCCCGTCGGCGGCCGGCCGCAGCTCCCGGGGCAGCAGGCCCCGACATACCGGCGATCCCTGCTGATGGGCCTCGCCTTCGGCGCCGGCTGGACCCCGTGCATCGGACCGGTCCTCGGCGGCGTCCTCGGGCTCGCCACGGCGAGCGACTCGGTGGGGCGCGGCGCGCTCCTGCTGGTCGCCTTCGCCCTCGGTCTCGGCATCCCCTTCGTGCTCGTCGCGATGGGCGCCACCGAGATCACCGCCCGTCTCGGCTGGCTGCGCAAGCACGAGATGGCGATGTCCCTCCTGTCCGGCGCGATGCTCGTCCTCATCGGGTTCGCCATGGTCACCAACATCTTCGGCAAGCTGTCCGGCCTCATCCCGGCCGTCGGCGTGTGAGACAGGCAGAGCTCATGAGCAACGACACCCACCTCCTGACCGAGGACACGATCGAGTCCGCCGACACGATCCGCATGCCCCGGCCGCTCTACAAGGTCTATCGGGTCTTCATCTCCAAGCGCACCGGCATCGGCCTCATCCTCGCGATGGGCTTCCTCACCCTCATGGGGACGCTGATCCAGCAGTCCACGGAGAACAACCGGGCCGACGCCACCGCCTACGCCGACTGGCTGGACTCGGTGCGGCCTCGCTACCAGGGCTGGACCGGCGTGCTGGACCTGCTCGGCATGTTCAACGTCTTCGGCTCGGTGTGGTTCAAGGCCGTCAACGTGCTGCTGTGCATCTCGATCCTGTGCTGCATCATGCACCGCATCCCGCTGCTGTGGAAGCGGGCCACCCGCCCCCAGCTGCACGTCACCGAGGGATTCTTCGCCCACGCGAGCATCCACCACGACGTGACCGCCCCGGTGCCCGCCGAGCAGAGCCTCGAGCACCTCCGCACGACCATGCGGCGCAAGGGCTATCGCGTGATCGACGACCCCCGCGGGCCCGGCCTCAACCTCTACACCGACAAGTTCCGGTGGCCGCCGTTCGGCACGATCTTCGCCCACGTCGCGTTCGTCATCATCCTGCTCGGCGTCCTGGTCACGTCCAACACCGGCTTCTCCGAGGACAACGTCCCGGTCTCGATCGGTGACCGCGTCGACATCGGCCACGGCACCGGCCTGACCATCACCGCCACCTCCTTCTCCGACACCTACTACGAGGACGGCCGGCCCAAGGACTACGTCAGCCACCTCGTCCTCTACAAGGACGGTGTGCAGGTCAAGGAGCAGGACACCCGGGTCAACGAGCCGCTGCGCTACGAGGGGGTCAAGTTCTTCCAGGCCAGCTTCGGCTTCGCGGCCCGCATCCAGGTCAAGGACTCCACCGGCAAGGTGCTCCACGAGGGTGGCGTGCCGCTGCAGTACACGACCGAGGACCAGAAGAACTCCTTCGGCAAGCTGCCGCTGCCGAACCAGGGCGTCGACGCCTTCGTCATCACGGCGGCCTCCGGGCAGACCGACGCGCAGATCCAGCCGGGCGACGTCGCCATCAAGGTGCAGCCCACCGACCAGGACAGCACCATCGGCCAGAAGGTCATCACCCAGGGCCAGACCGCGCAGATCGGCGACCTGACCTACACCTTCCTGCGCGAGCAGCAGTACACCGGGCTCATGGTCTCCGACGACCCCGGCGCCCTGTGGGTCTGGGTCGGCTCCACGATGATCGTCGCCGGCATGACCATCACGATGTTCTTCCGGCACCGCCGGATCTGGGTCCGCGTCCAGCCGTCCGGCGACGGCTCGCGCATCCGCCTCGCCTCGTCCGAGCGCCACGACACGGCCTACGAGGGCTGGGTCTCCCGCCTCGTCGACGACCTGTCCGCCGACCTCGGCGCCACGCCCACCCCGGGCCACCACACCACCGCCGGTCGTGACCACGACCGCGCCGACCTTGCCAGCACGGTAGGAGCCTGACGATGTTCGCCCTCTCCCAGTACGCCCTGATCGCGGGCACGATCCTCGTGTGGCTCGGTGTCGCCGCCACGATCGTCAACCTGACCCGCAAGCCCGCCGAGCGCGAGGCCATCGCCCCCGCGCGCGCCACCGTCGGCGGCGCCGCGCTCGCGGGCGGCGGCACCGCCGTCCTGACCGGCCACGCGCCGACCGCCCTCGGCCGCACCGGGGTGCGCGGACCGGCGTGGTACGCCACCAAGGTCACCCAGATCGCGCTCCTGTGCCTCACGGTCGCGCTCGCCGCCAGCGCGGCGGCCACCGGCCACGGGCCCTTCTCCAACCAGCACGAGTTCGCGGTGTCCTTCGCCTGGGGCGTCCTCGCGGCCTACGTCTTCTTCGAGTGGCGGTATGACGTCAAGGCGCTCGCCGTCTTCGTGCTCCCGATCGCCGCGGCCATGCTGACCTACGCGACCACCGTCGACGCCAAGCCCGGCCCCCTGGTCCCCGCCCTGCAGAACTCCCTGCTGCTGACCGCGCACGTCTTCACCGCCGTCCTCGGCTACGGCGCCGCCGCGGTGGCGTGCGGCGCGGGCATCGGCTACCTCGTCGCCCCGCACCTCACCTGGAAGGGCATGCCCAAGCGGTCCTTCCTGGACGAGCTCGGCTACCGCGCGGTGATGATCGCCTACCCGCTCCTCACCGTCATGATCATCCTCGGCGCGATCTGGGCCGACATCGCGTGGGGCCGCTACTGGAGCTGGGACCCCAAGGAGACCGCCGCCCTGGTCACCTGGCTGATCTACGGCGCCTACCTCCACGCCCGCGTGGCCCGCGGCTGGCGCGGAGACCGGTCCGCCTACCTGCTGATCCTCGGCTTCGTGGCCATCCTGTTCACCTTCTTCGGCAACTACTTCTTCGGTGGCCTGCACTCCTACGGGGGGTCGATGTGAGCGACGTGACCGACCGCACCCACGCCGCGGGTGCCGACCAGGGAGCGGCGGGTGCCGACCAGCCGACGGCGGGCGCCACCCAGGCCGGGCCGAAGGAGGACTGGCGCGGCGGCATACGAGCCAGCGGGAGCAAGCAGCTCATCGTCCTGCTCGTGACGGCGCTGCTCGTCGCCGGAGGGGCCTGGCTGCTCGGCGGCAAGGCCGGCTCCGCCAAGAGCGCCCCCCTGAACGGCGCCCAGGCCGTCCAGGTCACGGGCGACACCTCCGGGCCGGCCCCCGAGGTCGGCAAGCCCGCGCAGGACTTCACGGCGCGGACCGTCAAGGGGGAGCCGATCTCCCTGTCCGAGCTCAAGGGCCGGCCGGTGTGGCTGACCTTCGGGGCGTCCTGGTGCACGGCCTGCCGCGCCGAGGCCCCCGACATGCAGGCGGCCTACACGGCGGCCAAGGCCTCCGGGGTGGAGATCGTCTCCGTCAACATGCAGGAGCTGCCCGCCGACGTGGTGTCCTACGCCGGCAAGCTGGGCCTGACCTTTCCCCAGGTCGCCGACCCCGACACCGCCCTCGCCTCGAAGTACCGCGTGATGGGCCTGCCCTCGCACTTCTTCATCGACAAGGAGGGCGTGCTGCGCTCCCAGCACATCGGCGTGCTCACCCGCAGCGCGATGGACCAGCAGATCGGCACGCTCGCCCGCTGATCACCGCCTCCCTGCCGCCCCTGCCGCCCCTGCCCCCTGCCCACGTCGGTCTCGCCGATCGTGAGGCAGGGGCGGCTCAGGGGGATCCCCCCTGGCGGAACGTCCGTCCCACCGGCAGCGTTGTCATCGAGACACGCACGCATCGGTTGGGAGTGATGAGGGTGGTCCTCACCGGACTTCTCGTGAGCACGGGCCTGGTGGCCGTCACCGTCGGGGTCGGACGGTATGCCGCTGACCGCTGGCGACACCGCAAGGACGCGATCACGGGTCACCGCCTGGCGCCCGGCGTCGCCCTGACCGCCGCCGGCGGTGGGTTGGTCCTGTCGCCGGACGTGCTCGTCCTGACCGATCAGCTGCAGGTGGCGGACCCCGCCGCAGCGCTGGCGCTCGGGGTCTACAACGTCCTCGCCATGGGTGGCCTCGGCACCGTGGCCGCCGGCATGTGGCTGTCGAGCCGGAGGGTGACCCGCCAGGTGCGGGCAGGCGTCGACGCGGTGGCGGACGGCATACCCCTGGTCGCGCGGCGCCGGGCCATGCGCCGCGGCACCCCGGCGGACTTCCCGCGGGAGTGGGCCAGCCTGATCGCGCTGGACACGGAGCTGACGCAGCGGCTGCTGCGCTACGAGCGCGACCTGGAGGCCGCGGTCAACTTCCCGGTGATGAGCGACCACACCGACCCGCTGACCCGCGGCGCGATCGACGCCATGCTGCGCTGCCGCGAGCTGCGGGCCGCCACCCCACCGGCCGGCACCCGCGACGTGCGCGACACCGACTACGCGCGGGCGGTCGCCGACTTCCAGGTGGCCCTCGAGGCCGCCGAGGCCAACGCCGAGCGGCTCGTCGCGAGCACCTTCACCGAGGACGAGCGCCGCACGCTCGAGGAGGTCACGGCGACGCTGGAGTTCATGCGCGCCAACAGCACGACGCCGGGAGAGCGCGCGGCGGCATACGACGAGGTGAGCGCACGGCTCACGCAGGTGATGCAGGCCCGCGGCACGTCGGCTGGTGGTGCTGCGACCGGCGGCGTTGCGACCGGTGGCGTTGCGATTGGCAGCGCTGAGACCGGTGGCGTTGCGACCGGCGGCGTCGCGGCTGAGGGAGCGACAGGAGGGGCAGCCGCGGGGGCGACGGCGGTGGCGCAGGGCCAGGGGCAGGCCGCGGTGGCGCGTCCGCATCCCTTCCTGGACGTGACGGACCGCGCCCGCCGCTGACCCCCGTGCGCAGACCCGCCGGGGGCGAAGGCATCGACCGGCGTTCGTTCCCCAGGCTGATGCCTCGGCCCCCGGCGGGTGCGACTCGGCCCCCGTCCCAGCTGGGACGGGGGCCGAGTCGTGCGTGGAGCTACTGCCCCTCGCGGTCAGGTGCGGCGGTCAGGCTCGCGCGCTGGTCTCGCGGGGGAAGAACCGCGGCAGGATGTCGCTCATCGTCACGACGCCGGCGAACTCGCCGCCGCGATGCACCACGGCCAGCTGGGTCTGCGTCTCGCGCATGAACGTGAACGCCTCGTGCAGCGGGGTCTCGGCCGCGACGGCCAGGGTCTCGCGGGCCAGCTCGCGCGCGGGACGGTCCGCCGGCTCCCCGAAGGTGTCGCGCACGTGCACGGTGCCCGCGACCCGGCCCTCGTCGAGCAGCAGGATCCGCATGTGGCCGTGCTCGACCGTCGCGGCCTGGACGTCCGCCACCGTGGCGTCGATGTCGACGGCCGTGGGGCGCCGGCGGTGCCGGATCAGCTCGTCCATGGTGATGTCGCGCATGTCGAGGGCGTTGGTGATCGAGGCGCTGTAGGACGCCTCGAGGGTGCCCGCGTCCGCGGAGTGCTCGACGAGCTCGCGCAGCCCGTGCTCGTCCTGCACCTCGTCGACCTCGTCCACGGGCTCGACGCCGGTGCGGCGCACGAGGGCGTTGGCGGCGTGGTTGAGGGCCTTGAGGGCGGGACGGGTCAGCCACAGGAAGCCCCGCATGGGGACGGCCAGCAGGATCGCGGACCTCTCCGGGTGGGCGATGGCCCAGGACTTGGGGGCCATCTCACCGACCACGAGGTGGATGAAGGTCACGATGATCAGGGCGACCACGAAGGCCACGACGTCCGCGGCACCGGTGGGCAGGCCCACGGCCTCCAGCGGCCCCATCAGGGCGTGGTGGACGGCCGGCTTGGTGATGGCACCGAGGGCCAGCGTGCAGACGGTGATGCCGAGCTGCGACCCGGCGAGCAGCAGGGTGAGCTCGGAGGAGCTGCGCAGGGCGGCCCGTGCCGACGCGGAGGTGGCCGCGGCGTCCTCGAGCCGGTGGCGCTTGGCGTTGATCAGCGAGAACTCGACGGCGACGAAGAACGCGCTGAGCGCGATGATCGCGACGGTCGCGAGGGTGGTGACGAGCCAGCTCATCGGGTGCCCTCCTCGGTCACGTTGGTGGCGCCACCCTGGGCGTCCTGATGGGAGTGGTGGCGAGACTCACGGTCGGGTGGGGACTCAGGGCCGTCGCCGTCCCCGTCGCTGCGGTCGGGGGAGTCGGCGTCGACGGCGTCGGTCTCGGTCAGCGTGAGGCGAACCCGGGACGGGACGTAGCGCTCGACCTCCAGCACCTCGACCGTGAGGACCTTGCGCCGGTCGTCGTCGAGGTGCAGGTGCTCCTGGCGGAGCGGCACCTCGATCAGCGTGCCGTCCTCCGGCAGGCCGCCGACGTGGTCGATGACCAGGCCGCCGATGGTCTCGAAGTCACCCTCGGGCAGGTCGACGCCGAGCGAACGCTCCACCTCGTCGATGTGGACGTCGCCCTCCATGACCCAGATGCCGTCGTCCGGGACCGGCACGTATGACGGCTCCTCCGGGTCGTGCTCGTCGGTGATCTCGCCGACGATCTCCTCGGCGAGGTCCTCCATCGTCAGGATCCCGGTGAAGCCGCCGTACTCGTCGACGACGCAGGCGAGCTGCTCGCGGCGGTCGTCGAGCTCGCGCAGCGCGTCGGGCAGGCTCATGAGCTCGGGCACGACGAGGGGCTCGCGCATGATCTCGGAGCACGGCGCGTCGTCGTCACCCCGGTGGGACAGCACGTCGACGAGGTGCACCACGCCGACCACGTCGTCCTCGTCCCCGATGACCGGGTAGCGGGTGTGACCCGTGTGCATCAGCTCGCGCACCTCGGCGACCGTGGTCTCGGTGCGCAGCGAGTCGACCTGGGCGCGCGGGATCATCGCGTGCGCGACGTCCTCGCCGGGGAAGTCGAGGATGCGGTCGACCATGATCGACAGCTCGTCCGGCAGGTCGCCGCTCTCGCGCGAGAGCTCGACGACGTGCTGCAGGTCGCGGGCCGTGGCGGCGTGCTGCACGTCGTGGACCGGCTCGATGTGCAGGGCCCGCAGGAGCAGCTCCGCGGACTTGTCGAAGACCCAGATGACGGGGCCGAGGACGGTGAGGTAGAGCGAGGTCGACCGCGTCAGCCAGGTGGAGACCTGGTCGGGGCGGGCGATGGCGTAGTTCTTGGGGAAGAGCTCGCCGAAGAGCATCTGCACCACGGTCGAGAAGACGAGCGCGAAGACCGCGCCGATGGTGACCGACACGGCCACCGGGACGCCGGTGTCGCCGAGCATGGTGCCGATCGCGGAGCCGATCAGCGGCTCGGCGACGTAACCGACGAGCAGCCCGGTGACGGTGATGCCCAGCTGCGCGCCGGACAGCATGAACGACGTGCGGCGGGTGATCTCGAGGGTCTTGCCGGCGACCTCGTCACCCTCGCGGTGCCGCGCCCCGAGCCGGGACCGGTCCACCGCCATGAAGGCGAACTCCTGCGCCACGAAGTAGCCCGTGGCCGCCGTGATCAGCAGCACGACCACCAGGCCGATCACGAGCGAGAGGACCGGGCTCATCGCGCCTGCCCCTCAGGGGTGAGACCGCGCGTGGCGGTGCCGGGACTGCAGGGCTCGTCAGGCTGGCGAGTGCGCATGGGCCTTTCCGGGGACTGGGGGGAGGGTGCGGGGGCGGTCGGAGAACGTCCGGTCGGCCCTCGAGGTTCCCGGTGCGCCCGGGGGAGGGCCGTCGGTATGTCGTACCCCGCCGCCATCGACGGTAGTCGCGATGG
Organism: Arsenicicoccus sp. UBA7492; assembly: GCF_002479615.1. Taxonomy (NCBI): domain Bacteria; kingdom Bacillati; phylum Actinomycetota; class Actinomycetes; order Micrococcales; family Intrasporangiaceae; genus Arsenicicoccus; species Arsenicicoccus sp. UBA7492. The sequence goes on from NZ_DLOE01000036.1 coordinate 85,865, forward strand.
CGGCGGGCGGCGTCATACGGCCGAGGGGTGTCAAGGGCGACCCGAGGTGAGCCGGGAGCTCAGCTTGGGTCGTCCGGACGGCTGGATCGGGCGTGTAGGCGGCCCGAGGTGAGCCGGGAGCTCAGTTCGGGTCGCCTGGAGGGCTGGGGCGGGGGTGTGGGCGACCCGTGGTGAGCTGGGAGCTCAGTTCGGGTCGTCCGGAGGGCTGGCCGGCGGGTGTGGCGGGTCAGGTGAGCTGCTCGAACTTGCGGCTCCACGCGCTGCGGATCGGGCTGGCGTCGGCGACGAGGGCGTCGAAGCGGGCGTCCGCGATCGCCGAGACCTGGCCGAGGGAGGCCCGGTGCTCGCGCGCGGGCGAGCTCTCGACGCGGCGCCACCCCTGCTCGACGAGCTGGTCGAGGTCGGCGAGGTTGGTGACGCACATGACGAGCGGCCGTCCGTGGGTGTCCTGGTAGGCCGTCGACAGGCGGTGGATCTCGTCACGCTGCACGTCGTCGATCCGGTCGAGGGCCAGCGAGCTGGTGTCGAGGAGGGCGACCTCGGTGTCGGAGGCGATGGGCCCGCGGGGCGCGCCGGCGTCCTCGGCGTCGACGGCCGCGAGGACGAGCTCGCCCACGTCGCGATAGCTGCGGACGAGGGCGTCCTGCTCCTCGCGCGTGCCGGACAGCACGGCCTCCTGCAGAGCCGCGCGCAGTGCGGTGGTGGACCCGAACGGCCGTGCCTCCCAGGCGCGCTCGACCGGCCACGCCGCGCCGGTGTAGAGCGACCCGAAGGTCGCCACGAACTCGTCGCGGCCCATGGCGTCCACGTCGTCGATGGTGACGGTGCGGTCGCCGGACCGGGCGACCTCGGCGCCACGCTGCCGGCCGACGTGGAAGAAGAGCAGGTTGAGCAGGATCGCGGTGATGGATCCGAGGGTGACGCCTGAGGCGAAGAGGATCTGCGCCCACGAGGGCAGGACGTCCGCGACGTGCGGCTGCAGGGTGACGAGCATCGCGAGACCCAGGGCGGTCGAGACGATGACGGCGTTGCGGTTGTCGTGCAGGTCGGCCTTGGCGAGCGTCTGGATGCCGACCACCGCGACGTTGGCGAACATCGCGATCGACGCGCCGCCGAGCACGGGGGCGGGGATGGCGGCCACGACGGCGGCCGCCTTGGGGAGCAGGCCCAGCACGATCATGATGACGCCGGCCATGACGACGACCCAGCGGCTCTTGACGCGGGTGAGGCGCACGAGGCCGACGTTCTGGGCGAAGCAGGTGTAGGGGAAGGAGTTGAGGACGCCGCCGAGCGTGGTCGACAGACCGTCGGCGCGCAGCGCGGCGGCCACGTGGGTCGGGCGGATCCGCTTGCCGACGACCTCGCCGGTGGCGAAGACGTCGCCGGTCGTCTCGACGGCGGTGATGGCCATGACGACGATCATCGAGATGCACGCCGTCAGGGAGAACGCCGGCCACCCGAAGAAGAACGGCGTCGTCACGCCCACCGGAGCCGCGGACGCGACGCCGGCGAAGATCGGCTCGCCGAGCGCCCAGGCCACGGCGGTGCCCGCCACGAGACCGATGAGCACCGACACCGTCGCGAGGAAGCCGGAGAACACCCGCTGGATGACGATGATCAGCGCGAGCGTGCCGAAGGCGTAGAGCAGCGACTCGGTGAGGGCGGCGTGGTCGAGGGGGGCCGCGGGGTTGGCGGGGTCCTGCGCGTTGCGCACGACGTCGCCCGCCGCGACGCCCAGCAGGGTCGTGCCCATGATCGTCAGCACGGAGCCGGTCACGACGGGCGGGAAGAAGCGGAGCAGGCGGGAGAAGTACGGCGCCGCGAAGAAGGTCACGAGACCGGCGACGATGATCGCGCCGTAGACCTCGGCCAGCCCCTGCGTGCCGCCACCGGACGCGAGACCGATCGCGATGATCGGAGAGACGGCGGTGAAGGTCACGCCCTGCACGAGAGGCAGCCGCACCCCGACCTTGCCGAAGCCGGCCGCCTGGATGATCGAGGCGATGCCGCACGTGAACAGGTCGGCGTTGATGAGGTGGACCGTGTCCTGCGGGCTCAGCTTCAGCGCCTGCGCGATCACCAGCGGCACGATCACCGCCCCGGCGTAGAACGCGAGGACGTGCTGCAGCCCGAGGACCGCCAGCTTCGGCGCCGGGGGCACCTGGTCGACGGGGTGGACGGTGCGCGGGGTGGGCGCGAGGGAGGCCTGGGACATGGGTGACCTTCGCTGGGGAGGGGGACGTCAGGGCGTCGTCACTGACGACCGTGATCCTACCGAGCGCCAGACCGTTCCCCGTATGACGGGTTTGTCCCGTCATACGGCATGGGCGCGGTCCCCTGCCGCCCGACCCTCAGGTGAGGCGCTCGCGATGGTGCACGATCGGCTCGTGCGTCGCCGCACCCGCCCCGAACCACTCGGTCACCCGCGTGGTGAAGGCGTGCTCGAAGTCGTCGTCGTTGTGGCGGGCCGCGATCCACGCCGTGAAGCTGCCGCCAACGCAGGCGTCCAGCTCGCGACGGCAGGCCTCCGGGTCACGGAGGGCCTCGAGCAGCAGCTGCTCGGCGACGGCGGGCGAGTCGTAGAGATAGGGGTAGCGCTCGGGCACGAGCGCCCGCGCCCACCCGGTGTCGGGGAGGATACCGATCACGCCCTCGAGCATGGCCTCGACATACTCCAGCCCGTAGGACTCCTGGGCCGCGGTGGCCAGGAAGGCCGTCGTCCTCGACAGTGCGTCCCAGTAGCCGTCGCGGGTCGTGAGGGGCCCGACCCACATCCACTTGTCCCGCGTCATGTCCATCGCCGCCGTCGACGTGAGGTGCTGCTCCTGGAGCCGGGCCTCGGCGCGGAGCGGCACCTGTCGGGCCACCCGCCGCACCACGTCCATGAAGAGGCCCGGCCGCTTGCGGCGCTCGAGCGTGATCGCGGGATAGAGGACGACCGGGACGTCCGTGGGCCTGCGCGTGGACGCGCGCTCGACGTTGACGCCGAGGTTGGTCCAGTCGATCCGGGCCTGGGAGGCGAGGTGGGGTGCGGTCCAGTGCTGGACGACCTCACGCACCTCGCCGGCGGTGCGCTCGCTGTTGCAGTAGGTCGGGAACATCGCGAAGGACAGCCCCAGCGCCGCGAAGTTGACCGGGTGGTGGAAGGAGCTGGGGTTGGTCCAGACGAGGTTCAGGATGCGCGGCTCGTCGAGGTGCCGGTGCAGCACCTGGAAGCACGCCACGGAGTCCAGCGGCTCCATGTTGACGAGCAGGGTGCTGGTCGGGTCCAGGTCCTCGAGGGTGACGACCTGCAGGCCGGGCCCGGTGCGTGGCTCCGGGCCGACGACGACCGCCTCGGGATAGAGCCGCAGGAGCCGTGACACCAGGCGGGTGCCCGCCGAGTCTGTGACCAGCTGCCCGGACGTGTCGATGTGTGGTCCCTCGCCGATGGGGCCGAGCTTGACGGCAACCTTCATGGCCGCACCTCCTCGTGCGCAGGGCCGCGCGGCAGCCTGCCGCGGGCGGCCTTCCGACCATGGTGCACCTGGCTCGTCAGGTGGTTGCGGGCGGGGTGGGCCTGAGCGGGTTGGCGTGCGAAGTCGGGCGGATGTGCTTACCTGAGGTAGGTCTGTCGGCCTGGCGTGCGAAGTCGGGCGGATGTGCCTACCTGAGGTAGGTCAGAGGAGCTCGAGGGGGACGGGCTCGGACGGGGCGGGGAAGGCCGAGTCCAGGTCGTCGAGGTCGCGCTCGGAGAGGCGGAGCTCGAGCGCTCCCGCGTTGTCGAGGGTGTGCGCGACCGACGAGGACTTGGGGATCGCGATGACCCCGGGGTCCCGGATCGTCCACGCGAGGGCCACCTGGGCGGGCGTCGCCCCGTGACGCTCGGCGACGTCCTCCAGCGCGTGCAGCCCTGCGCCGGGCTCGAGCAGACGGGCCTGCTCGATGGGGGAGTAGGCCATCACCGGCACGTGATGGCGGTGCAGCATCGGGAAGAGGTCGAGCTCCGGCCCCCGGCGGGACAGGTTGTAGAGGACCTGGTCCGTCGCGCAGGCCGGCCCGCCGTCGAGCCGCAGCAGCTCGGCCATGTCCTCGGTGTCGAGGTTGGAGACGCCCCAGGCGCGGATCTTGCCGTCGCGGACGAGCTCCTCCATCGCGGCGACGGTGTCGGCGAGCGGGTGGTGGCCGCGCCAGTGCAGCAGGTAGACGTCGAGGTGGTCGGTGCCGAGCCGGCGCAAGGACGCCTCGCAGGCCTGGACCGTGCCGCGGCGGGAGGCGTTGGAGGGCAGCACCTTGGAGACGAGGACCGCGTCGTCGCGTCGTCCTCGCAGGGCCTCGCCGACGAGCTCCTCGGAGCGGCCCGAGCCGTACATCTCGGCCGTGTCGATGACGCTCAGCCCCGCGTCCAGGCCGGCCCGGAGGGCGGCGATCTCCTCGTCGTGCGCGGCGGCGGAGTCGCCGACGTTCCAGGTGCCGAGGCCGATCGCAGGGACCCGGTGGCCGGCGAAGGCGGTGGTGCGCGTCATACGGCCACCCTAGGACGCCGCCGGTCAGGCGGCCGCCCGGTCGGCGAGGTCGAGCAGGAACGGCACCGACGTCATGGCCAGCAGGATCACGGCGACGACGAAGGCGATGGCAACGGTGAACAGGTCGTGGGTGGTCATGGCTCCACGCTCTCGCCCGCGGGCGCTCGCGCACATCGGCCCATGGTCGGGACCCGCCGGCCGGGTGGTGCGACCTCGGTCGTATGCCGGGTGCGACCACCGTCAGGCGGCGTGCGGGCACCCGTCGGGGTGGCCGGCGTCCGCAGCCCCTGGGGTGTGTCCTAGGTCACGGCTACGCTGCGAACTGGCAGCCCGCCACCGCGTCGTCCGACGTTCCTGAAACCACCGGGAGTCCACCATGTCGTCCGTCCTGAACCCCTACATCTCCTTCGTCGACCAGGCCCGTGAGGCCCTCGATTTCTACGCGTCCGTCTTCGGCGGCGAACCCCGCATCATGACCTTCGGCCAGATGGGCACCGAGGGGGCCGATGCGGACAAGGTCATGCACGGCCAGCTCGACACCGCGGCCGGCTACACGCTCATGGTGTCCGACGCCCCCGAGGGCATGCCGCACGACGACGGCGCCCGCATCTCCTGCAGCCTGTCCGGTGACGACGCCGACGAGCTGCGCGGCTACTTCGCCGGCCTCGCCGAGGGCGGTCAGGTGACCCTGCCGCTCGAGAAGCAGATGTGGGGCGACGAGTTCGGCATGGTCACCGACAGGTTCGGCGTCGCCTGGATGTGCAACATCGCCGGCGCCGCCGCCTGATCCACGGCCTGTCGGGGAGGTCGGCGCGACAGATCGTTATGCGCCGGTCGGCGTCGACCGTCCCCGATGTCCGCGCCCGCGCAGGTAGCCTCGGCAGGGTGAATCTCGAGAAGGTCATCTTCGGGTTCTTCGTGCTGCTCGCGGCGACGGTGAACTTCGGCTTCGTCGTCGGCGACCTCGGCGACCCGGACATGCACAACATCTGGGAGCTGTATGCCGCGATCGTGGTCAACGTCGTCGCCCTGGTGCTGAAGTTCGGCGACCGCACGCAGATCGGCGCCACCCACCTCGCCACGAGCCTGGTCGCGGTGCTGCAGCTGATCGCCGCCGCGTCGCTCTACATCTACTTCACGGCGTCGCACTCCGAGTCCATCACCGGTCCCGAGATCGCGAGCGTCGTTTCCCTCGCCTGCGGGGCGGCCCTCGCCAACATGGTGTCGCTGGTGCTGCTCGTCGCCGAGACGGTGTCCTTCCGCCGCCGGTGACCCCGGCTGCGGCATACCGCTCCCGTCATGGCTGACCAGGGCGCGTCCGACGAGGAGGTGCGGGCATGACCAACCCGCTTCTCCTCTTCTTCGCGCGCCCCTCGACCCGACAGCACGGCGTGCGGCGACCGCGCGAGCGCGTCCGCGTCCCCACCGAGGTGCCCTCGACCGACGCGATCTTTCTCGTGCTCCGACGGATGCGCACCCCGCTCGTCGTCCTCGTGGCGATCTTCTCCATCTCGGTGTTCGGGCTGGCGCTGATCCCCGGCAAGGACGGGCAGCGGATCTCGCCCTTCGACGCGTTCTACTTCATCAGCTACACCGCGACGACCATCGGGTTCGGCGAGATCGTGCCGTTCACGGCGATCCAGCGGCTGTGGGTGACCTTCTCGATCTACAGCACCGTGGTGGGCTGGGCCTACGCGATCGGCACGCTGCTCGCGCTCTTCCAGGACGCGGCCTTCCGTGAGGCGGTGGCCACGCAGCGCTTCCGCCGGCGCGTGATGACCATCAAGGAACCGTTCTTCATCGTCGCGGGCTACGGCCAGTCGGGGCGCGCGGTGTGCGCCGAGCTCGACGAGGCCGGGCGGCGGATGGTCGTCATCGACAGCGACAAGGACCGCGTCGACAAGCTCTCGTCCGACCAGCTGCACGCCGACGTCCCCGGCATCGACGCCGACGCCTCCCTGCCCGGGGTCCTCGGTCTGGCTGGGCTGGGGCTGCCCAACTGCGAGGGCGTGATCGCCCTCACCGACGACGACGACGTCAACCTCGCCGTCGTGATGTGCGTCGACCTCCTGCGTCCCGAGCTGCCCGTCCTCGCGCGCTGCCACAGCCGGGTCACCGAGGAACGCATGCACGACTTCAGCGCGGCCGCCGTGATCAACCCCAGCGACCGGTTCGGGGGTTACCTGCTGCTCGCGATGCAGCGCCCCACGACCTTCCACCTCGTCTCGTGGCTGATGAGCTCGGCGGGCATGCCGCTGCAGGCCCGGCGCGAGGACAAGCACGACGGTCGCTGGATCGTCGCGGCCGAGGGCCACTTCCGCGACGAGATCTGCAACGACCTCAGCCGGGCCGGGCAGGAGGTCGAGTGGGTCGACCCGCACGAGGGCTACCCCGAGCTGCGGGGAGCCACGGGCTTCATCGCCGGGTCCGACAGCGACACCCTCAACCTCGCCATGGCCGAGCACGCGCGCCTCGTGGACCCCGAGATCTTCGTGGTCGTGCGCCAGCACTCCACCGAGCGCCGTGCCCTGGTGCGCGCCCTCGACATCGACTCCGTCTACACCCCCAGCGACCTCGTCGCCTCGGAGGTGCTGGCGCGGGTCGTGACGCCGACCTTCTGGACCTTCGTCGAGCACGCGCTGGGGCAGGACGAGGACTGGGCGGCCGCCGCGCTCACCCGCCTCACCGACCGGTGCGGCCGCAAGGCCCCCGAGCGGGACCTCGTGACCATCGACCTCCGCAACGCGCCCGCCCTCACGCGTTGGGTGCGCAACCACGACTTCAGGCTCCGCGACCTGCTGCGCGACCCCGAGGACCGGGAGCGGATGCTCGCGGTCGTCCCTCTCGTGCTCATGCGCGACGGCACCCCGCACCACATGCCCGACGAGGACATGCTGCTGCGCCCCGGCGACCAGGTGCTCGTGGCCGGGCGCCTCGGGGCCCTCGCCTCCATGACGCCGGTGCTGCTGCAGGAGACCGCGGTCGAGCACGCCGCCACCGGGCGCGACGTGCCGATCACGTGGGTCGGGCGGGCCGTGACGCGCGCGGTCGAGCGTCGCCGCCAGCGCCGCGCCTGACCTCCGCTCGCCGTCCCGTCTCGCCATGACGCCATGACGCGCCCGCCCACGGCGCCCCACCCCCGCAGTTGGGGAAGCTTGGTGTCGCCATGGCAGCACCAAAGCTCCCCGCTGCCGGGGCCGGATCAGGGAGAGGGCGGACGTGATTGCTCGCGGACGCGTGGAGGGGCAAGGCGTGCCCTCTCACGCGTGGAGGCGAGGACGTGTTGTGCCCTCTCACGCGTGGAGGCGGGGACGTGCGGTCAGCCGCCGGCCTCGCGGGCGAGGATCGCGGCCTGCACGCGCGAGGTGCAGCCGAGCTTGGCGAGGACGCGGGAGACGTGCGTCTTGGCGGTGGCCTCGCTGATGATCAGGGCCGCGGCGATCTGGGCGTTGGACAGGCCCTGCGCGATCACCTCGAGCACCTCGCGCTCGCGGTCGGTGAGGTCGTGGAGGCGGGCGACCCGGTCGGCCGCGGCGGCAGCAGCGGGGCCATCGAGGCTGGTCGGGGGCGTGCGCGGTGCCTGCGCCGCGGCGAAGCCCGCGATGACCTGCCGCGTCACCTCCGGCGCCAGCACCGCCTCGCCGGCGGCGACCCGACGGATGGCGTCGGCCAGCGGACCCGCGTCGACCGTCTTGAGCAGGTAGCCGTCGGCGCCCGCCCGCAGCGCCCCCGCGACGTACTCGTCCACCTCGAAGCTGGTCAGCACCAGCACCCGCGACCACCCGGCGGCGACGATCTGCTCCGTGGCGGCCAACCCGTCGACGCCGGGCATCCGGACGTCCATGAGCGTGACGTCGGGCCGCAGGGCGCGGGCCTGCGCGACGGCCACGGCGCCGTCGCCGGCCTCGCCGATCACCTCGAGGTCGGGCTGCGCGGACAGGAGCAGCCGCAGCCCGGAGCGCACGGTCGCGTGGTCGTCGGCGAGCAGGACGGTGATCATGTGGCTTCTCCTGCAGAGGGCAGCGGTATGACGGCGCGGACCTGCCACACCTCGGGGTCGCCGCACTGCTCCGTGCCACCGCCGGAGACGCTGTCCGCACCTCCGCCCGGACCGTCGCCTCGACCGGCAGCGGGCGAGGGAGATGGGCCGGCGTCCAGCCAGCCGCCGAGGGCGGTGACGCGTTCCCGCATCGTGTGCAGGCCCAACCCCGAGGACCCCGACCCCGCAGAGCCCGCCGAGCTCGACGAGGGCGCCGGCGCTCCGCCGACCGACACCACCTCGAGCTCCAGGTCGCCGTGGGCGCGGATCCCCACGACGGCGGACCGCGAGGGGGAGTGGCGACCGACGTTGTGCAGAGACTCCTGCAGCACCCGGTGGGCGGCCTGCCCGACCGCGGCGGGCAGCGGCGGCAGCGGGTCGGGGGACACCTCGAGGCGGACCGCCAGGCCGCGGGCGCGAGCCTGCTCGACCACGCCGGCGAGGTCCTGCGGGCCCTGCAGCAGCGGGGACGAGGTCGCCGCAGGGTCGGGCCGCAGCACCGTCAGCATCGTCTGCAGCTCGCCCATCGCCTGGCGCGAGGTCGCCCGCACGACCCGCAGGGCCTCGTCGCGTGCTGCCTCGCTCTGCAGCCCCGCCTCGGCGTGGATCGCGATGGCGGACAGGCTGCCGGACAGGGCGTCGTGCAGGTCACGGGCCATCTGCTCGCGCTCGGAGCGGCGGGCGTCGGCCTCGCGCAGCTCGGCGAGACGGGCTTCGTCGGCGGCGCGGCGGCGCTCGGCCTCGACGAGGTCCAGCTGCTTGCGGCTGGAGGCCCCCCACCAGTAGGACGTGCCGAACACGGCGAACACCGTCAGCGCCGTCAGCACGGCCAGGCGCAGGTCACGGGTCGCGGCCAGGGTGACTCCGCCGGACAGCAGGACGGCCCCGGCCACCACCCACTCCAGGTAGTCCACGACGGGACGCCGCCCGTGCAGCCCGGCCGCATAGACCAGCTCGATGGTCACCAGCAGCGACCCCACGCTCCCGCCGAACGCCGCCTCGGCCACGAACACCACCAGCCCCAGCGCCAGGCAGGTCATCGGCCGTCGTCGCCGCCAGGCCATCAGCGCGCACAGCGCCAGCAGCGGCACCGCGTGCCACCACCGGTTGTCGGGCCCGGGCAGGCTGTCGCCCCAGATGTCGACGAGGTCGATCTGCAGGAGCAGCAGCCCCACCACCGCCATCAGCAGCGGCCCGCGCACGTCGAGGTCGACGTCGCGCCGCGGCAGGTCGGCGGTCTGGTTCACCGTGCCATTGCAGCACGCACGCCGCCCTTCCGGCATACGCCGAAGGATGTAGCCCCCACCCGCGAGGATCGGCCGACCGGCCGACGCGCCACGCACCCGCGCGGGCGGAGGGTCGGGGCATGACACTCGCACTCCTCGGACCGCTGGTCCTGCTCGCCCTGATCGACGCCACGAGCTTCGGCACGCTGCTGATCCCCGTGTGGTTCCTGCTCACGCCAGGCCGGATCCGCGCCGCGCGGGTGCTCGTGTTCCTCGGGACGATCGCCGCGTTCTACTGGGTCCTCGGGCTGCTGCTGAGCGCCGGGGCCGTGACCTTCCTCGACGACCTGTCAGGCTGGCTCGACACCGAGACTGGACAGCTCGCGCGCAAGGTGGTCGGGATCGGCCTGATCGCGATCGGCATCCTGCTCCCAGGCAACCGCAAGGCGCGGAGCGAGCGCGCGAACGACGGCGCCGCGACCCGCGTGAGCCGGTGGCGCGCCCGGGCCATGGGTGTCGACGCGGCCGGCGGCGGCGCGGGTGCGCTGGTCGGGCTCGCGCTCGCGGCGGCCACCGTGGAGGCGGCGTCGATGCTGCCCTACCTCGCCGCGATCGGGATGCTCAGCACGTCCCCCCTGCCGATGACGGGGCGCGCCGTGGTGCTCGTGGGCTACTGCCTCCTGATGATCGCGCCGGCGCTCGTGCTGCTCGCCCTGCGCCTCGGGGTCGGGGAGCGCATCGAGCCGACGCTGCGGCGGCTCGCGGCGTGGATGGAGCGGCAGAGCGGCGAGACCGTCGCCTGGATCCTCGCGATCATGGGCGTCCTGATCCTGCGCGGCGCCGTCTGGGGGTGACCCCGCGGGTCATGGGCGCCTCACAGGAAGCTCAACGGATCGCGATAGTCCCGCGCCGCAGAGTCGGTGGTGACCGAGGGCAGGTCGTATGACGGACCGCCCACCGCCCCCACGCCAAGGACCGCACATGACCACGACCACACCACTCCTGCGCCGCCGCCTCTGGCCGCGCACGGCGTCGGTGGCCGCACCCGGCGCCGAGACGGCGACCGGGGCGACCGCCGGGGCGCCGGACGGCATACGGCCGGGCTCGTCCTCCGACCCGACCACCCCCTCGGGCGCGACCACCGTCGCCGGCTCCACACCCTCAGACGCGGCGGCTCCCCGGTGGGCCCGGCCGGCCCTGTGGGCCTTGCTGGCGCTGACCGCGGCCCTCTATCTGTGGAACCTCTCGAGCAACGGCTACGCCAACGACTTCTACGCCGCCGCGGTGAAGTCCGGGACGCAGGACCTCACGGCGTGGGTGTTCGGCTCGCTCGACTCCGCGAACTCCATCACCGTCGACAAGCCCCCGGTCGCGCTGTGGCTGATGGTGCTGAGCTGCCGGATCTTCGGCTTCTCGAGCGTCGCGATGCTGCTGCCGCAGGCGCTCGCCGGCGTCGGGACCGTGGCGCTGACCGCCGCATCCGTGCGCCGCGTGTCCGGCCACGTCGCCGGCCTGGTCGCGGGGCTGCTGGTCGCAATCACCCCCGTCGCCGCGCTGATGTTCCGGTTCAACAACCCCGACGCGCTGCTCGTGCTGCTGATGACGGCCGCCGCCTACTTCGTGGTCCGCGCGATCGAGACCACCCGTGGCAAGGCGGCGCTGTGGTGGATGGTGGCGTGCGGCGCGGCGATCGGCTTCGCCTTCCTCACCAAGATGCTGCAGGGCCTGCTGGTCGTGCCGGCGTTCGCCCTGGCCTACCTCGTGGCCGCGCGGTTCTCGCTGCGCACGCGTCTCGCTCACCTGGTGGCCGCGGGCCTCGCCATGGTGGTGGGTGCCGGCTGGTTCGTCGCGCTCGTGTCGCTGTGGTCGGCGTCCTCGCGTCCCTACATCGGTGGCTCGACCAACGACACGCTGTGGGAGCTCGCGCTCGGCTACAACGGTCTCGGCCGGATCCTCGGCGGCGAGGGCAACGGTGGTGGCGGCGGTGGCGGCGGGCTGTTCGGCGGCGCCACGGGCATCACCCGGATGTTCGGGTCGGCCTTCGGTGCCGAGATCTCCTGGCTGCTGCCCACCGCGCTCGTCCTGCTCGTCGCCGGGCTCGTGGCCGCCGGCCGCGCCGCCCGCACCTCGGCCGCCCGCGCCTCCCTGATCCTCTGGGGCGGCTGGCTGCTCGTGTCGGCGCTGATCCTGTCCTTCATGGAGGGCACGGTGCACCCCTACTACTCCGTCGCTCTCGCCCCGGCCCTCGCCGCCGTCATCGCCATCGGCGGGCGCCTCGCCTGGGACCGTCGCTCGTCGCTCGTGTGGCGCGTCGCCCTCGGTGGCGCCGTGGCTCTGGCGGGCGTGTGGAGCGTCTACCTCCTGCACGTCCACGCGGACTCGTGGCTGCCGGCGCTGCGCTGGATCGCCCTGGCGGTCACCACCCTCGGCGCGATGGGCTTCGTGGCGCTGGGCGGCGAGCAGCGGTTCCGCAAGGCGGCGGCCGTGGCCCTGCTGGTCGGCTCGCTCGGCGGCCTCGCCGGCACCACCGCCTGGACGGTCGCGACGATCGGCCAGAGCCACACCGGCTCCACGCCGACGAGCGGGCCTGCCGTGGCCGGTGGCGCGGGTCGGACAGGCGGCGCTCCCGGAGGTCAGGCGCCCACGGGGCAGGCGCCCACGGGTCAGACGGGTCCGGCGCCGGGGGGGCAGACCGGCCCGAGCAGCTCGGCCAGCTCGAGCAGCTCAGCCGGCTCCAGCGGCTCGTCGACGGGCACCACCACGTCCGCCGATGACGTCACGACGCTCCTGCAGAACGCCGGCACCACCTGGTCCGCCGCCGTCGTCGGCGACCAGACCGCGGCGGGCTACATCCTCAGCACCGACACCGCCGTCATGGCGATCGGCGGCTGGAGCGGCACCGACGCCAGCCCGACCCTCGCGGAGTTCCAGCAGTACGTCTCGGACGGCCGGATCCACTACTTCGTCTCCGGCGGGCGAGCCGGCGGTGGCCCCGGCGGCAGCGACAGCACCTCGACCGCCTCGCAGATCACCGCGTGGGTGCAGTCCCACTACACGGCGACGACGGTGGGCGGCACCACGGTCTACGACCTCACCTCGCCGACCAGCTGACCGAGGCCGTATGCCGGCGCCGCCTGCCCCCACCACGCGTGAGGGCAGGCGGCGTCGGCATACGAGCCCCGTCGCTGGGGAGACAAGGTGTTGCCCAGGCAGCACCAAAGCTCCCCGACGACGGGGCTGACAGGTGGCTCCGCGCCACCACAGGAACGGGGCCACTTCTGGTTGCTATCACCACCAGGAGTGGCCCCGATGTCAGGGAGCCCCCGGCCTCGGCTCACGCGCCTCCCCGCCCCCTCACAGTTCCACCCCACCCCCAAAGATCGTGAGGGTTTCGTCCAAGAAAGGTGGACGAAACCCTCACGATCTTGGGCGGGAGGGGGCGGGTCAGGCGAGGGCGGCGTAGCGCTCGGACAGGTCGCGCAGGTAGTCCTCGAATGGCGCCGCCTCGCGTCCCTCGATCGCGCAGACCAGGTGGTCGAGGTAGAACTCCCACCCGGGTCCGATGTCGCCCATGGACATCTCGGCGGGGATCTGCGTGTGCCGCAACGTGATCGACGAGCCACCGTCTCGCGGCGCGCACTCCAGGGCGAGGGGCCACGCGAACGGCGGCGGCGCGTCCGAGGCGAGGCCGAGGCGGTGCGGGCGGGAGCACTCGGTGATGCGCATCCCCATCGTCGGGGAGCCCTCCTCGCTCGCCATCGTCACCTGGATCGTGGCGCCGACGCGGCCCTCGCCCGACCACGGGCCGTATCACCGAGCGGTGCGGTCGGAGTCGGTGATCCAGGACCACAGCTCCTCGACGGGGATAGCGACGTCGCGGGTCAGGGTGAGGGTCAGGCCGTCGTCGTGCGAGACGGTGCCGTGCAGCTCGCGCACGTCCATGATCAGGCCTCGGCGGGCAGGTCGCCGGCGCCCTGGAAGAGGCCGAACGGCGCGCCTCCGGGCGTGGTCAGGTGCACGAACCGCCCGAAGGGGATGTCCATCGGGCCCATCGTCACGGAGGCGCCGAGCGACTGCGCCCGCTCCGTCATGGCGTCGAGGTCCTCGACGAGCAGGTAGGACACCCAGTGCGGGTCGTCGGTCTCGGTGCAGGCGCCGATGGTGAAGTGGCCGTCGTCGCCGAGCCTGGCGAGCAGCACGCCGTCGCCCATGGGCTCGGTGGTGAAGCCGAACAGGTCGCGGTAGAACGCGGCGGACCGCTCGACGTCGCCGGTGAGGCAGTCCTGCCAGCAGGGGAAGCCGGGCTCGTCGACCGCGGCGTAGCCGACCACTCCCGTCGCCTGCCAGAACGCCACGGTGACGCCGCCCGGGTCGGTGACCACCGCCATGTGGCCGTGCTCGGGGATCTCGGTGGGACCGGCGACGCGCCGGGCGCCGAGCGACTCCGCCGTGGCGAGGGTCGCCCGGAGGTCGTCGGTGGCGAGGAAGAGCGTGGCCACGTCGTGCGCCGACCCGGGCATGGCGGGGCCGATGCCGAAGACATAGCGGTCGTCGCGGTGGACGACGGTGTAGCCGCCGAACTCCGGCGAGCCGTCGGGGATGTCGTAGCCGAGCAGGTCCCGGAAGAAGGCGGCGGTCGCGGGGACGTCCTCGACCCACAGGTCGAGCCAGGTGGGGGTGCCGGGGCTCTGGGGGGTGGTGCGTGCAGTCATGGCGCGTCTGTCCTCTCGTGATGTGAACGTCGTCCACATGTAAGATGTGAGCAGCGTATACATGGAGGTGCGATGCCCACAACCCCTCGCCGGGCCAGCTATCACCACGGGGACCTCAAGGCGACCCTGCTCCGCGAGGCGATCGACGTAGCCCGCACGGAAGGCCCTCACGCCGTCACGCTGCGCGACATCACGCGGCGGGCCGGGGTGTCCGTCAACGCCGCCTACCGGCACTTCGCCGACCGCGACGCGCTCATGATCACCGTCGCCGGGCACGGGCAGGGGCAGTCGGCGCGGGCCATGGAGCGCCGCATCGCCGCCCTGCACGAGCCCACCGGCTGGGACCTGCTGCGCGCGGTGGGGCTCGGCTACATCGACTTCGCGCGGGCGGAGCCGGGCCTGTTCCAGGCGGCCTACCTCGAGCCCGTGGACCTGGCCCGCACCGAGGATCCGGGTGCCTCCGGAGAGGGCGGTCGGACGCCATACCAGCTGTTGTCCGACGCCCTGGACCGCATGGTCGCGGACGGGACCCTCCCCGCCGAGCGTCGCCCGCACGCCGAGGTGCCGGCCTGGTCCGCGGTGCACGGGTTCGCGATGCTGGTCGTGCAGGGGCCGCTGCGGGAGCTGCCGCCGGAGGCGGTGGACGCCCTGTCGCACCGGGTGGTCGAGGCGATCATCGTGGGGGTCAGGCAGGTATGACGGACCGCCCGTCATCCGTCCGGGCGCATCCCGCACCGCCGTCACGACCGGCGACGTAGGGTGACCCGGTGCCCGACCGCCTCCCTCCCCCCATCGCGCTCGGCGACGTGGCGCGCCGCGGCCCGCAACGGGGCCAGGCCGTCCTCACCGACGCGTCCGCCCACGTCGACGCCGTGCTGACGGCCGTCGCCGCCCTCGACCCCGTCGCCCTGGGGAGCGCGCTGGACGACGCCTTCGCCGCGGGCTCGGTCGAGCACGTCATCCAGCTCGTCCTCATGCCGCTGCTCCGCGAGATCGGTGACCAGTGGGAGAGCGGACGGCTGGGCGTGGCGCACGAGCACCTGGCCAGCGGCGTCCTCGCGCGACGGCTGTCGGCGCTGGCGCAGGAGGTGCCGCCCGGCTCGCGGCACACGGCGGTGCTCGCCTGCCCGCCGGGGGAGCGGCACGACCTGGTGCTCAGCTGCTTCGCGCTGCTCCTGCAGCGCGAGGGCTGGCGGGTGCTCCTGCTCGGCGCGGACACCCCCACCGCGGCCATCGCGGTTACCTGTCGTCAGTCCTCGGCCGACCTGCTGGTCCTGGCGGGCTCCCGCCCCTCGGTCTTCACCTCGCGGTCGGCGAGCATGCGCCGGCTGTGCGCGCAGTACCGAACGGCCCTCGGGGGTGGTGGTGCCCGTCCCGAGGTCGCGCGCGAGCTGGGCGCGGCGCTGCTGCCGCCGGACCCCGTGCAGGCCGTCGACGTGGCGGCGCGTCTCGTGCGCGAGCCCGGTCCGGGGCCTGCCTCGATGGACGTCGCCGGCGACTCCTTCGCGGGCGCCTCCTGAGGTCTGCGCAGGCTCGAGGGGGGTGCTCCCGGCGAGCGCTGACCGCCTCCGCCGAGCGTCTCCGCCCTGGGCATGGTCGGGGTCTGTCGGTCCTGGTGGCTAGGGTGGGGCAGTCGGGGTGGTCGAGGAGGTCTCAGTGGTGCAGCTGGTGCAGGCGACCCGCCTGACCGATCTGGACGCGGTGACGCTGGCTCGCCTGTGCGGGTCGGGATCGGTCCAGCGCGGGCAGGCCTATGCCCGTCGAGACCGGGTGCTCGACATCGTCCCGTCCGGTGATCGTCGGCGCCTCCACGGCACCGTCGAGGGGTCCCGGGCCAAGCCCTACGCTGCCTGGGCCGAGCTGCGCGACCATCCCGGGCGACCCGGGCACTCGAGCTGGACCTCGTCGTGCACCTGCCCCGTCGGCGCCGACTGCAAGCACGTGGTCGCCCTCATCCTGCAGGCGCAGGTCCGCGACGCCGAGGAGCGCGCCGAGTCGGGCGCGCTCGACGACTCCGGTGGTCACTGGTGGCGAGGTATGCCGCCCGCCCACCGCGCGCACTGGCGCGACGCCCTCGGCGCGGTGGCGGCCGAGGACGTCCCCGATCGCGTAGCCCTGCAGCTGGCGGTGACCCAGCCGCCACGGGGTCGTGGCGACTGGGGCTCGAGCATCACGATGACGCCGCTGGTCGAGGGCGCCCGCGGGTGGATCCGCACCGGCATCAGCTGGACCGGGCTCGACCCCGGCGCCCTCTACGGCACCGTCAAGGCCGACATCGACCCGCTGCAGGAGCAGGCGCTGCAGGAGATCACCCGCGCGGTGCGGGCGCGACGCACGGGGTCGGCCTATGCCGCCGTCGAGCGCGTCACCCTCGGCGAGGTGGGCCCCGCCGCGGTGCGGCTGCTGCGCGACGTCGAGCAGTCCGGGGTCGCCCTCGTCGACGAGCAGGGCCGCCCGGTGCTGGTGCCCGAGGAGTCCGGCCGCTTCGAGCTGCACCTGGAGCGCGAGGAGACCGAGCGTGGGTCCGAGGTCGTCATGCGCGCCCACCTCGCCCTCCCGCCCAGCCTCGACGGCGTCGAGACCGAGCCGATCGGCCTCCCGGCCGTCGGTGTGCACGCCACCACGGACGACGGCCTCGTGATCGTGGGGCTGGACCCGCCGCTCACGCGCGTCGAGGAGTCCCTGCTCCGCGAGAGCTCCCTGCGGGTGCCGATGGAGGACTGGCCGAGCTTCGTCATCGAGCAGCTGCCGGCGCTGCGGCGCCGCGTGCACGTGGTGCTCGACCCCGACCTCGAGACCGAGGCGTCGGCCGAGCCCCGCCTGCTCGTGCAGGTGACACCGCATCCCGGGCACCGCACCGAGGTCCGGCTGGGCTGGCGCTACGACGTGGCGGGGCAGCACGTCGACATCCACCCGGTCGCGCGCGAGGTGCCCGCGCCCCCCGCCGGCGGGGCGTCCCGGCGGGCCCGCCACTCCCAGCGCTGGTCGCCGCGCGACCCTGCGGCCCGAGCGGCCGAGCGGCTGCGCGACCACGAGGCCGAGGCGCTCGTCGTGGGGCGGCTCGACGACGTGCTGCGACCCCTCCTGGCGGGTGCCCTGCCGACCGGCACCGACTGGACCCACGCCCACGGCGCCACCCTGCAACCTGCTCAGACCATCGCCCTGGCCGACGTCCTGCCCACCCTGCGCGACGACCCGGACGTCGTCGTCGAGCAGGCCTCGGAGCTGCCGGACTACGTCGAGGCCACGTCGGCGCCGGTCGTGTCGCTCGGCCTCGACGACGCGGACGACGGCGACGGTGCTACCGGCGGTGGTGCGACCGGCGGTGGTGCGACCGGCGGTGGTGCGGCGGGCGGTGGCGGCCCGGACTCCCCAGAGGCCGACGCCCTCACCCGCTCGGCGACCTCCGCGGGCGGTCACGGCAGCAGGAGCACCGACTGGTTCGACCTCGACGTGTCGGTGACCGTCGACGAGCAGGACGTGCCGCTGCGCGAGCTCATCGTGGCGCTGACCACCGGCCAGGAGGTGCTGGTGCTGCCCTCGGGCACCTGGCTGCGGCTCGACGACGAGCGCCTGATCGCGCTCGCGGCGATCCTGCGCGAGGCGGCCGACCTGCAGGACGAGCCCGACGGACCGCTCCGGGTCAACGCCCTGCACGCGGGGCTCTGGGACGAGCTGGTCGAGCTCGGGGTCGTCGAGCGCCAGAGCAGCCGCTGGCAGCAGACCGTCGACGCCCTGCTGGGGCTCGCCTCCGGCGACCGCCCCGTGCCCGAGGGCCTGCAGGCCACCCTGCGGCCCTACCAGCTCGATGGCTTCCAGTGGCTCTCGCTGCTGTGGGAGGCCCGGCTCGGCGGGATCCTCGCCGACGACATGGGCCTCGGCAAGACCCTGCAGACCCTCGCGATGGTGCTGCGCGCCAAGGAGCGCGGCGACCTCGCGGACCCGCTGCTCATCGTGGCGCCCACCAGCGTCGTCGGCACCTGGGCCTCCGAGGCCGCCCGGTTCACCCCCGACCTGCGGGTGACCACCGTGATGAGCACGTTGCGCAAGAGCGGCGCCACGCTCGAGACGGTGATCGAGGGCGCGGACGTCGTCGTCACGTCATACGCGCTGGTCCGGCTCGACGAGGACGCCTATCTGTCGCGGCGGTGGGGCGGGCTCGTCCTCGACGAGGCGCAGTTCGTCAAGAACCACCAGGCCAAGACCTACCAGGTGGTGCGCCGCCTCGACGCGGGGATGAAGCTCGCCATCACCGGCACCCCGCTCGAGAACTCCCTCATGGACCTGTGGTCGTTGCTGTCCGTGGCCGCGCCGGGGCTCTATCCCAGGCCCGTCGAGTTCCGCGACACCTACGTCAAGCCGATCGAGGCCGGAGAGGGCGCCGAGCTCCTCACGACGCTGCGTCGCCGCATCCGCCCGCTGATGATGCGCCGGACCAAGGAGCAGGTCGCGCGCGAGCTGCCGCCCAAGCAGGAGCAGGTCGTGACGGTGCCGCTCCACCCGCGGCACCGCACCATCTACGACCGGCACCTGCAGCGCGAGCGGCAACGCCTGCTGGGGCTGCTCGACGAGGACTTCAGCAAGCACCGCATCGCGATCCTGCGGGCGCTGACCGCCATGCGCCAGCTCGCGCTGCACCCCGCCCTCGTCGACGGGGCCCACGCCGGCGCCGGCGAGAGCGCCAAGATCGACCTGCTCGTCGAGCACCTCGGCGAGCTCGCCGCCGAGGGCCACCGGGCGCTGGTGTTCAGCCAGTTCACCGGCTACCTGCGGCTGGTGCGCGAGCGGCTGGACCGTGAGGGCATCGACTACAGCTACCTGGACGGACGCACCCGCAACCGCGCCGAGCGCATCGAGGACTTCCGCACGGGCACCCAGCCGGCGTTCCTGATCTCGCTCAAGGCCGGTGGCTTCGGGCTCACCCTCACCGAGGCGGACTACGTCTACGTCCTCGACCCCTGGTGGAACCCCGCCGCCGAGACCCAGGCCATCGACCGCACCCACCGCATCGGGCAGGACAAGCACGTCAACGTCTATCGCCTGGTCTCCGAGGACACGATCGAGGACAAGGTCGTGGCGCTGCAGCAGCGCAAGCGCGAGCTGTTCGCCCAGGTCGTCGACGACGGCGACGCCATGTCCGGCGCGGTCACGGCTGACGACATCCGCGGGCTCCTCGACTAGAGTGACCCAGGCCTCCCGGGGGCGGGGGCCTGGATCAGCGGTCGTCATACGCCCGAATGGGTGATGAAATAGGGGGACAAACCCGATCCCTCCTCACCCTGGGTGTCCACGGCGGACACTGTGCTCATGTCGACACCGACGTCGCCCGGCCACGAGCCCGGCGCCAGGCAGCAGAGCTCCGCCCACCAGCCGCAGGGCTGGTTCGCCGCACCACCCTCGGGACCGCCCCTCGACCGGAGCTTCCGGACGCTCGGCACGGCGCTGACCGTGCTGATCGGGCTCGTGGGACTCCTCGAGCTCGCCCAGCTCGCCGGGGGCATCCGGATGCTGCGGCTCCTCGGCGAGGTCGGTTCCGGCCGCGAAGGGCTCGACTTCGAACTGGACGCCGCGGACCGCCTCACCCTCCAGCTCCTCGTCCCCTATCTGCTGCTCCTGCTCGCCGCCGGCATCTGCTGGCTGGTCTGGCAGCACCGGCTCGCCTCGAGCGCGAGGGTCGACCGTCGCGCGGTGCGGCGGTCGCCGGGTTGGCACGTCGGGTCGTGGTTCATCCCCGTCGTGAACCTGTGGTTCCCCTTCCAGAACGTCAGCGACCTCGACCGCGGGCTCGGGCACTTCTCCGACCGGGATCGGCGCCCGCCCCTGGTGGCGTGGTGGGTGCTCTGGCTGCTCGGCCTCGCCGTCACCCGCGTCTCGTCGGCGACGAGCTCCATGGCCGACACGCGTCTGGAGGCCGGTCAGGTGGAGGACGCGGTGTCGCTGATGTCGACGTCCGTGACGATGGACCTGGTGGGCACGATCCTCGGTGCCGTGTCGGCGATCCTCGCGATCCTGGTGGTCCGCAACCTCACCGAGCGCGCGACCCGGCCGGCCGACACGCCCTGGACCAGCCCCCACACGCACGTGCGGGCCGACCCGGGGACCCCGGGGACTACGGGGACCACGGGAGGTGCCGTCGGGTGAGCGTGCGGCCCGGCCTCGGACGCGGCTTCAGGCGCCTCGGGACCGCCGTCTGCGTCCTCGTCGGCGTGGTCGGTCTGCTGGACGCGCTGCTGCTCCAGGTGGGGATGAGCACGGTCGAGGCCTTCTACGACACCGCCACGGACGACGCGACCCACCAGCGTCAGCTCGTCTCCCTGGACCAGTGGTCGGTCGGCACCATGGTCGTCTACGCCCTCGTGTTCCTGGCGGCCGGTGTCTGCTGGATCGACTGGCAGGGGCAGCTCGCGTCGAGCCCGCGGCTGGAGCGCGCCGGCGGCCGGCTCCGACCGGGGTGGCACGCCTGGGCGTGGTTCGTCCCCGTGCTCAACCTGGTCCTGCCCGCCCTGGCGATGCGCCAGCTCGATCGGGGCCTCGGGGTGCCCGGCCGTCGTCGGCTGCGCTCCCCGCTGTGGGTGTGGTGGATCTCCTTCGTGCTCAGCGTGGTTCTCGGTCGGTATGCCGCCTGGCGCGCCTACGCCGTCGAGGATCTGGTGGGCGCGGGGGACCTGGACCGGGCGATCGATCTCTACGAGCGGTGTCTCGTCCTCGGCGTGATCGGCAACGCTCTCGGCGTCGTGGCCGCGGTCCTCGCGATCGGGATCGTCCACGACCTGACGACACGAGCCCTGGAGCCGGTCCGCGACGACCTCGCCCCCGCCGCCGCGCGCTGACGTCGCGACCGGGTGGGCGCGGGCGTCATACGGCCTGGTGGGTGCGGCCCAGGTGTGCGCGAGGTGCGGCCGGAACGCGATTTTGTCTCGTGGTGGGGTCCTTGGTGTGCGCGAGGTGCGTCGGGACCGCGACTTTGCCCCACGACGCGACGGCCCCCACCTCGATCAGGTGGGGGCCGCCGTGGCTCGGGTGAGGGGTCAGCTGCGCTGGTCGCGCGGGATCCAGTGCTGGTCGGTGGGGCCGGTGTAGATCTGGCGCGGACGGTAGATCCGACCCTTGGGGTCGTCGTGGATCTCCTTCCAGTTGGCGATCCAGCCGGGCATGCGACCGATCGCGAACATCACCGTGAACATGTTGGTCGGCAGGCCCATCGCGCGCAGGATGATGCCGCTGTAGAAGTCGACGTTGGGGTAGAGCTTGCGCTCCACGAAGTAGTCGTCGGACAGGGCCGCGTCGGCCAGCTCGCCCGCGATGTCGAGCAGCGGGTCCTCGATCTGCAGCTCCTTGAGCATGTCGTCGGCCGCGGCGCGCAGGATCTTGGAGCGGGGGTCGAAGTTGCGGTAGACGCGGTGCCCGAAGCCCATGAGCTTCACGCCGTCTTCCTTGTTCTTGACCTTCTTGACGTACTCCGAGACCGGGATCTCCTGGTCCTTGATCTGCTGCAGCATGTCGATCACCGCGACGTTGGCGCCACCGTGCAGCGGACCCCACAGAGCGCAGACGCCCGCCGAGCAGGAGGCGAACATGTTGGCCTCGGAGGACGCGACCATGCGGACCGTGGAGGTGGAGCAGTTCTGCTCGTGGTCGGCGTGCAGCAGCAGGAACAGGTTGAGCGCCCGCGACACCGCCGGGGTCGGCTCGTAGTCCTTGTAGGGCTTGGAGAACATCATGTGCAGGAAGTTCTCGCCGTAGCGCAGGTCGTAGCGGGGGTAGACGATCGGCTCGCCCACGCTGGACTTGTAGGCCGCGGCCGCGATGGTGCGGACCTTGGACATGAGGACGGCGGCGGCCCGCTCGATGCCCGCGTCGTCGTCGGCCTCCCACACCTCGGGGTCGTGCGCCGAGAGGGTGTTGATCATGGCCGACAGGATCGCCATGGGGTGCGCGTTGGTGGGGTAGCCGTCGAAGTGCTTCTTCATGTTCTCGTCGAGCATGGAGTGCTCGGTCAGCATCCCCGCGAACCGGTCGCGGTCGGCCTGCGTCGGCAGCTTGCCGAAGATCACGAGCCAGGCGGCCTCGATGAAGCTGGACTTCTCGGCGAGCTCCTCGATCGGGATGCCGCGGTAGCGCAGGATCCCCTGCTCGCCGTCGATGTAGGTGATGGCGGACTTGCACGAGCCGGTGTTGCCGTAGCCGTCGTCCAGGGTGATGAACCCGGTCTCGGAGCGGAGCTTGCTGATGTCGATGCCGAGCTCGTGCTCGGTGCCCTCCACGACAGGCAGGTCGTATGACGTGCCGTCGAGCTCTAGGCGGGCGGTGTGGCTCATGCGTGACCCCTTCTTCGCGGTGAGTGCGATGTCCACCCGTCACTCTACGAGCCAGCGCAGGCGGGTGCAGGTGCGGAGCGGGGCGCTGCGGAGGGCGGCACGCACGGCGCGACGACCGGCTGTGACGCGCACCACGCGCGAGCTGCCGCACGAGCTGCCGGGCGAGCGCGGGTCGCGCCCGGCTCGGCACGGCCGGCTATCGGGACAGGTAGACCGTCCGGACGAAGGTCACGGGCTCGGAACCCTGGTTCTCGTAGGCGTAGCGGCGGTCGCTCGCCAGCCGCGCCGATCCACCCGCCGGGACGCGCCACCGGTCCGCGCCAACGCTCAGCGTGAGCTCGCCCTCGAGGACGTGGAACAGCTCGGCGGACCCGGCCGGGTCGGGCTGGCCCTGGTAGGAGTCGCCGGTGGCCAGCCGCCAGCGCCACAGGTCGACGGTGCGGTCGCCGGTCACCGACTGCAGCAGCTCACCGGTGCTCCCCGCCGGCGTCGACCACACGAGCCGCCGCTCGGCCGGACCGCCGACCGTGACGGGGGTGTCGGTGCCGTCCTGGTCGAGCAGCGCCCGGAAGTCGGTGCCGACCTGCCGAGCGAGCCGGGTCATGGTGACGAGGCTCGGGTTGGCCTGGCCCCGCTCGATCTGGGTGAGCAGGCGACGGCTGATCCCGGCGCGGTCGGCCAGGTGCTGCACCGTCCAGCCGCGGTCGGTGCGCAGGCGGCGCAGGCGCGTGCCGACGTCCGTCAGGAACTGGTCGTCCAGGGTGCCGGCGCCGGTCTCGTCGACCCCGGCCGCGGTCTTGTCGACGCCGGGCGTGGTGGTCTCGCTCACACCGCGAAGAGCTGGTCGAGGTCGCGGAACGCCTTGAACTCCAGGGCGTTTCCCGACGGGTCGAGAAAGAACATCGTCCACTGCTCACCCGGCTCGCCCTCGAAGCGCACGTAGGGGTCGATGACGAAGTCGGCGCCGACCGCGGTGAGTCGGTCGGCCAGCTCCTGGAAGCGATCGACCGAGAGCACGAGCCCGAAGTGCGGGACCGGCACGTCGTGCCCGTCCACGGGGTTGGTGCCGGCGACGGCGTTGGTGTGGTCGTCGACCTGGTGGGTGACCACCTGGTGGCCCTCGACGTTCCAGTCGGTCCATCGCACGTCCGACCGGCCCCGGGGGAACCCGAGGACCTCGCCGTAGAACGAGCGCGCCGCCTCGATGTCGTGCACCGGGATCGCGAGGTGGAAGGGGGGACGGGTGGTGCTCTCGGAGGTCGTCATATGGGAACTATGCTGCACATCGGTGGGCAGTCAAGTGCCCGTCGGTGCGAGTGCTGCTCACCAGGGGTGCGGCTCGTAGTCCTTCAGGAAGACGCCGTGCAGGTCCTCGCCGGCCTCGCCGCGCACGATCGGGTCGTAGACGCGGGCGGCGCCGTCCACCAGGTCGAGCGGGGCGTGCCAGCCCTCGGCGGCGATGCGGAGCTTGTCGTCGTGGGGGCGCTCGTCGGTGATCCAGCCGGTGTCGACGGCCGTCATCAGGATCCGGTCGGTCTCGAACATCTCCCCGGCCGAGGTGCGCGTGAGCATGGTGAGCGCAGCCTTGGCCATGTTGGTGTGCGGGTGCCCCGGCCCCTTGTAGCGGCGCGAGAACTGCCCCTCCATCGCCGACACGTTGACGACGTAGGCCCGCCGGGCGCCGGCCTCCACCGCCGCCCGCATCGCCGGGCGCAGCCGGCTGACCAGGATGAACGGCGCCGTCGCGTTGCACAGCTGCACCTCGAGCAGCTCCAGCGGGTCGACCTCGCCGACCGTGTGCGTCCAGGAGTTGGTGCGCTGCAGGTCGGGCAGGAGCCCACCCGCGTCCACGGCCGTGCCGGCGCGGTGCGCGTCGAGCGAGGCGTGGCCCGCGGTGAGGGCCAGCCCGGTCATCTCGGCGGCCGTGCGTGCGGCGAGCACGTCGGGGGTGGCCTCTGGGGAGGCGCCGGCCCCGTCGGGCAGGTGCTGGGCGGCATACGTGCGCAAGGTCCCGGCCAGGGCCGCGGGGTGAGCCTCGCTGACCCGCTCGAAGGTCACCATCCTCGGCCGCAGCGCGGCGCCGGCCAGCGGGAGCGACTCCTCGTCGACGAGGTGCGAGTAGGCGCCGGGGGAGCGGCGGACGGTCTGCGCGGCGTTGTTGATCAGGATGTCCAGCGGGCCGGCGCTCGCGACCTCGTCCGCGAGGCCGACGACCTGGGTGGGGTCGCGCAGGTCGATGCCGATGATCGTGAGCCGGTCGAGCCACTCGTCGGCGTCCGCCAGCGCGGCGAACCTGCGCGCCGCGTCCCGCGGGAAGCGCGTCGTGATCGTGAGGTCGGCGCCGTCGCGGAGGAGGCGGAGGGCGATGTACATGCCGATCTTGGCGCGTCCACCGGTGAGGAGCGCCCGGCGACCACGCAGGTCGGTGCGCTGGTCACGACGCTCGCGGGAGGCGGCGGCGCAGCGCGGGCACAGCCAGTGGTAGAAGGCATCGACGGTCGTGTAGGTGTCGTGGCAGATGTAGCAGCCGCGCGGTGTGTGCAGCTCGCCCGCGACCGCGCCGGGGGTGGGGGAGACCAGAGGGATGCCGCGCGTCTCGTCGTCGATGCGCAGCGGGCTGCCGGTGGCGGTGGCGGCGAGGACCTGCCGGTCGTGCTCGAGCAGCGGCCCGCGGACCTCGCGACGCGCGTCGGCGCGGCGGGCCTTGCGGATCCGGTTGCGCATGGTGCTGGTCGCGCGCTTGACGGTCTCGATGTCGGGGTGGCCGGCGGGGAGCCCGGGCAGCTGCGCGAGGACGCGGAGGGTGGTCGCCAGGTCGTCCGGGTCGATGCCGTATGACGCCCCACCGCCCACCTCGCCGACCGCCTCGCCCGCCGCCCCCTCGTTTGACGCCGCCCCGTCTCCTCCGTCGCTCACCTGCCCAAACCTACCGGCGGCGAAGGCATCGACCGGCCGTCGTTCGCCAGGCTGATGCCTTTACCGGCGGCGGGTCAGACGTGCGAGGCCAGCCACGGGTCGACGACGGCGTGGAAGGCATCGCCCCGGGAGCGACGCACGCAGTGGTCGGCCCCGTCGATCACCGCCACCTCGATGCGGGGGTTGCCGACCTCCTCGATCGCGGCCCGCACGGTCTGGTCGATGATCACCGACTCGGTGCCGGTCACGACGAGCGTGGGCACCTGCAGGGCCGCGGCGATCTGCTCCCACGGCTCGTCGAGGACGGCCCGACCCACGGCGAGGAAGTCGCCGTCGCCGTCGGCCTTGGCCTGGGCCCACGGGCGCAGCTCGGACTGCGGCCAGCTCGGGTTGCGGGTCCGGCCCTCCGCCACCAGCGCGTCCAGGTCCGAGCGGGCACGACGTGCCTCGGCGACGCGGTCCTGGGCGGCCTTGCGGGACCGCGGGGTCCCCACCTCCGGCCCGCCGGCGAACCACACCGGGTCCTCCAGGACGGCGGCCAGCACCGCGTCCGGCATCCGCGCGGCCAGCGCTGCGGCCAGGCCTCCACCCATCGAGTGACCGGCGACCAGCACCGGCGTCGCGTCCTCGTCGACGAGGCGGGCGACGAGGGCCCGGAGGGCGTCATACGCGCTCTGCATCGGGTCGGGAGAGGCGAGCTCCTCGGGGGTGAATCGTCGAGATCGCCCGTGCCCCAGGGCATCCGGGGCGATGACCTGGTATGCCGACCCCCACCGTCTCGCGGCGTCCTCCCACGCGGGGCCGCTGTCGGTGAGGCCGTGCAGGAGGATCAGGCGTGGTGATCCGGACGGGGCGTCGCCGTCCCAGGTGTGGACCGCCAGGCCCGATGCGTCCGTCGAGGTGATCCAGGGTGTGCCGGTCATGCCTCCACGGTATGTCTCTGGTGGCAGGTGACGACGAGCTGGAGGCCCGATGGATCCGATCGACCAGGAACGCGACGAGACGCACGCGGAGCGGATGGACCGCAACTGGAACGAGCTGCTCCAGGAGCTGCGCGTCACGCAGACGGGGATCCAGGTGCTGGCCGGCTTCTTGATCACCCTGCCGTTCCAGCAACGGTTCTCGACGCTGGGGGAGGCGCAGGAGAACCTCTATCTCGTCGTCCTGGCCGCCGCGCTCGTGTCGATCGTGCTGCTCATGACGCCGGTGATCATCCACCGCGTGCTCTTTCGCCGGGGCGTGAAGCAGCAGGTCGTCGAGGTGTCCGACCAGCTGGCGCGGGCGGGGTTCGTGACGCTGGCGATCACGCTGGTGCTGGCGGCGGCGCTGATCGTGTGGGTGGTGACGGGGTCGACCGGCGGGTGGATCGCTGGTGCCGGTCTGGGCGCCGTGGTGGTGGGGCTCTGGCTGGTCCTGCCGCTGGTGCTGCGGCGCCGCGTCTGAGCCCCCCCTCCCGGCGCGGACCTCCTTGACTTCGGGAATGATCGGCGTATGGTGGTAGTTGAAAGTTCAACAAATAGCCACCAGGACCTATTGAGGAGAACTCATGACCACGCTCCAGCAGCTCGACGGCACCTACGTCATCGACCCCGCCCACAGCCAGCTCGGCTTCGTCGCCCGCCACGCGATGGTGACCAAGGTGCGCGGCACCTTCTCCGAGTTCGAGGGCACCGCCACCACCGGCCCCGACCTGCAGGGCGCCCAGATCGAGCTGACCGCGCAGGTCGCCAGCGTCGACACCCGCAACGCCGACCGCGACGGTCACCTCAAGACCGGCGACTTCTTCGAGGTCGAGACGTTCCCCACCCTGACCTTCCGCTCCACCGCCGTCGAGGCCGCGGACGCCGACACCCTGCGCGTCACCGGCGACCTGACCATCAAGGACGTCACCAAGCCGGTCACCATCGACTTCGAGTTCAACGGCGCGGCCACCGACCCCTACGGCAACCAGCGCATCGGCTTCGAGGGCTCCACGACCATCGTCCGCAGCGAGTTCGGCATCACCTTCAACGCCGCGCTCGAGACTGGCGGCGTGCTCGTCTCCGACAAGATCCAGCTCGAGCTCGAGGTCTCCGCGATCAAGCAGGCCTGACCTCGCGAGCCGGCCGTATGACGAGAGGCGCCCACCCCGCACGGGGTCGGCGCCTCTCGCGCGTCTGCGCCCATCCGGCCCCTGGCTCACTCGCCGGGGAGCACCTGGGCGATGTCGGCGCGCAGGTCATCGGGCGACGTCGTCGGGGCGTAGCGCTTGACGACGCGGCCCTGCGGGTCGACCAGGAACTTGGTGAAGTTCCACTTGATGGCGCCGCCGAGGACGCCGCCCTTCTCGCTGCGCAGCCAGGCCCAGAGCGGGTGGGCCCCGGACCCGTTGACCTCGACCTTGTCGAACATCGGGAACGCGACGCCGTAGTTCCGCGTGCAGAACTCACCGATCTCCTCGGCGGTCCCGGGCTCCTGGTGCGCGAACTGGTCGCAGGGGAACCCGAGGATCGCCAGGCCCTGGTCCGCGTACTCCTCGTGGAGCTTCTGCAGGCCCTCGAGCTGGGGGGTGAGCCCGCACTTGCTGGCGGTGTTGACGACGAGGACCGCTTGGCCCGCGTAGTCCGCGAGCGGTCGTTCCTCGCCGGTCAGGGTCGTCGCGGTGAAGTCGTGGAGGGTGGGCGGCATGACGTGCTCCTTGGTCGTGGTTCGTCGATCATCGGGTGGGATCCGCCACCGTCATGGGTGGTCGATCCCACCCGTCGTTTGCGCGAGGGGCGCCCCTGGTCACATCTCCTCGTGGGTGTCCGGGTCCGCGCCGAACAGCCGCCCGTCGGGCCGGCCCAGCGCCGTGATCGCCCCCATCTCGTCCTCGCTCAGCTCGAAGCCGAACACGTCGAGGTTGCTGCGCTGCCGCTCCGGGGACGCCGACTTGGGCAGCGGGATCGAACCGAGCTGCACGTGCCAGCGCAGGACCACCTGGGCGGGCTCCACGCCGTGCGCCTCGGCCGCCGACAGGACCGCCTCCGAGCCGACCGGGCCGTCCTGCTTGGCGCGACCCAGGGGGCTCCACGACTCGGTGCGGATCCCCAGGCGCTCGTTGACGGCACGCATCTCGACCTGCGGGAACGCCGGGTGGAGCTCGATCTGGTTGACGGCCGGCGTGATCCCGGTGCGCTCGATGACCCGCTCGAGGTGGGCCTCGGTGAAGTTGCTGACCCCGATCGAGCGCACCAGCCCACGCTCCTGCACGTCGACCAGCGCCTGCCACGCCTCGACGTACCTGTCGACGGAGGGGTTGGGCCAGTGGATCAGCACGAGGTCGAGGTAGTCGGTGCCGAGCCGGCGCAGCGAGTCCTCGACCGACTGCACGGCCAGCTGGTGCTCGTGGAAGCGACCGGGGATCTTGGTGGTGAGCAGGACCTCGGACCGCGGGATCTCGGAGCGGACGAGCGCCTCGCCGACCTCGTGCTCGTTCTCGTAGCTGACGGCGCTGTCGATCAGCCGGTAGCCGGTCTGCAGCGCGCTGGTGATCGCCTCGACCCCCTCGACGCCCCGCAGCGGATAGGTGCCGAAGCCGATCTGCGGCAGCACCGTGCCGTCGTTGAGGGTGTGGGTCGGGATGTCGGTCGTCATACCTGCTCCTCCGTCGCTCGCGTGCACCTGGTCGTCGGCGGTCCTGCCACACTGACCGTATGGCGACCGTCGTTTTCCTGCATGCCCACCCCGACGACGAGGCATCCCAGACCTCCGGATCCATGGCCCGGGCCTCGGCCCAGGGGCACCGGGTGGTCGTCGTCTACGGCACCAACGGCGACCACGGCGAGGTGCCCCAGGACCTGGCCGAGGGGGACACCGTCGTCGCCTACCGCCGGCGTGAGGCGGAGGCGTCCGCGCAGGTCACGGGCACCGCGCGGGTGGCGTGGCTCGGCTACGCGGACTCCGGCATGAGCGGGTGGGAGCAGAACTCCGCGGCTGACGCGTTCGCCTCCGCGGACCTGGACGAGGCGGCGGGCCGCCTGGCCTCGATCCTCGACGAGGAGGACGCCGACGTGCTCGTCGCCTACGACTGGCACGGGGGCTACGGCCACCCGGACCACGTGCGGGTGCACCAGGTCGCGCACCGCGCGGCCGAGCTGGCGCAGCGACGCCCCCGGCTGCTCGAGTCCACGATGAACCGCGACCACATGCGGCGGCAGTTCCAGGCGGCGAAGGACGCGGGCCTGCCGATGGACTGGGACCCGGACGCGCCGATGGACGACGGCAACCCCTTCGGGACGCCCGAGGCCGAGATCCACTGGCGCGTCGACGTGTCCGACCTGATCGAGACCAAGCGGGCGTCGCTGGCCTGCCACCGCAGCCAGGCGACCGACATCGA
Source organism: Arsenicicoccus sp. UBA7492 (assembly GCF_002479615.1). Taxonomy (NCBI): domain Bacteria; kingdom Bacillati; phylum Actinomycetota; class Actinomycetes; order Micrococcales; family Intrasporangiaceae; genus Arsenicicoccus; species Arsenicicoccus sp. UBA7492. The sequence goes on from NZ_DLOE01000036.1 coordinate 115,938, forward strand.
GATGTTCCTCGCGATGCCGATCGAGATCTACACCGCCGGCTTCGGGCAGGAGTGGTTCATCGAGCCGGGGCGCGAGCCTGGCCTGGTCGACGGCTGGTGGCTCGACGAGGCCCCGCGCGAGGGCTAAATCGGGTGGGGGTCTGTCACACCCCGCACCTACAGTGACGAGGGTGCTGGCCTTCCCTCCCGACATACGCTCGTATGCCGATCCCGCCGCCGTCGTCCCGGACACCCGGACGCCGGCGAGGCTGCTGTGGTCGGTCATCCGGATGCAGGGTCGGTTGTTCGCGGTGGGCCTGCTGCTCGCGACGATCTGGATGGTGCCGCAGACGCTGGGGCCGTGGATGCTGGGACGGGCCATCGACGACGGCATCGTCGCCCGGGACACGGGCGCCACGACCACCTGGCTGGTCGGGCTGCTCGTGATCACCGTGGTGGGCGCGGTCAGCGGCATCGCCTACCACTCGGTGATCGTCGCGGAGTGGCTGGTCGCCCTCTACGGCACGACGCGCCTGGTCACCAACAAGGCGCTGCAGCTGGGCCACGTCCTGCCGCGACGCACCCCGACCGGCGAGGTGCTGTCGGTCTCGTCCAGCGACGGCGACCAGTTCGGCGCCCTCGTCGAGGTCACGACGCGCGCGCTGTCCCAGCTGCTCGCCTACCTCGCCGTCGCCGCGATCGTGCTGTCCATGTCCGTGCGGCTCGGCCTGCTGGTCCTGCTCGTCGCCCCGATCCTCGTGCTGGTGGCGCTGCCCCTGCTGCGGCCGATGGAGCACTGGCAGGGCATCGAGCGCTCCCGCAACTCCGACCTGACCTCCCGCGCCACCGACATCGTCGCGGGCCTGCGCATCCTGCGCGGCATCGGCGGCGAGGCGACCTTCGGCGACGGCTACGCCCGCCAGTCCCAGCTCGTGCGCGGCGCCGGCGTGCGGGCCGGCGCGTGGCAGGCCGCGGTCGACGCGGCCGGCGTGCTGCTGTCGGGTGCCTTCCTGGTGGCGCTGATGTGGCTGGGCGTGCGACAGGTCGCCGTCGGCGAGCTCACGGTGGGGGAGCTCGTGACCTTCCTCGGCTACGGCCTGTTCCTCATGCAGCCCATGCGCACGTTCTTCGAGTTCGCCCAGAAGTGGACGCGCTCGGTCGTCTCCGCCCGCAAGGCCAAGGCGGTCCTCGAGCAGGAGCCGCCGTGGCAGCCCGCCGCGCAGGCTGGTTCCGTGCTGCCCGTCGGGCCCGCGCCGTTGGTGGACCACGGGAGCGGACTGGTCGTGCGTCCCGGTGTCCTGACGATGGTCGTGTCCGCGGTCCCCGACGACAGCGCCGCCGTGGCCGACCGGCTCGGCCGCTACCTCCCGGGTGACCCCTCCGCGGTCGTGAGCGCCGACCTGCCCGAGGACCTCAAGGGCCGCGCCGCCCGTGACGAGCGCCGCCGTCGCGAGCAGGCCCGTCAGGCGCTGGTGCTCGCCGACCGGGAGCGCGCCGCCGAGGCGTGGGGCGTCACCTACGGCGGGGTCGACCTCGGCGACGTCGCGCTCGCGACCGTCCGTGAGCGGATCCTCGTCAGCGACACCGCCTCCCAGGTCTTCGCCGGCACGCTGCAGGAGGCCGTCGACCCGCTCGGCCGGCTGTCCCGCGAGCAGGCCGAGGAGGCGCTGCACAGCGCCGCCGCCGAGGACGTCTACGACGCCCTGCCCGGCGGCTGGCAGGGCATCCTCGACGAGCGGGGGCGCGGCCTGTCCGGCGGGCAGCGGCAGCGTCTCGTCCTGGCCCGCGCGCTCGCCGCGGACCCCGAGGTGCTGGTCCTCGTCGAGCCGACCTCTGCCGTCGACGCCCACACCGAGGCCCGCATCGCCGGGCGCCTCGCCCGGCACCGCGCCGGGCGCACCACCGTGGTGATGACGGCCTCCCCGCTCCTGCTCCACCACGCCGACGAGATCGCCCTGCTCGTCGACGGGCGGGTCGTCGCGCAGGGGCGTCACGACGAGCTGCTGGCGGGCGACACGGCATACCGCTCCGTCGTCGTGCGAGGGGAGGACGACCGATGACCGACCTGCTGGCCCCCGAGATCGCGCGTAGCTCGGCCGACACCTGGCGGGATGCACGACCGGCGACCGGGCTTGCTGCCGGTGCCGGTGCCACGGGCGATGCCGGCGCCGTCCCCGACCGCCTCGATGGACCGGACCGGGGCCTCGACCCTCGCCTGCTGCCCCCGGGCCAGGCGGGTCCGGTGGAGCGTGTGCGGGCCCTGCGCGAGCGTCACCGCCTGCGCGAGCAGCGGGCGCGGTCGTTCGTCGCCGAGGCCATGGGGCCACGCCGCGGCCTGCCGGTCGCGTCCGAGTCCGCGGTGCGCACCTTCCTCGGGTCCCTGCTGTGGCAGCGCCGCACCCTCGTCGTGGTCGTCGTCCTGGCCAACGCACTGGCCGCCGTCGCCGGGCTCATGGTGCCGCGGCTGCTCGGCGGGCTCGTCGACGACACCGTCGGCCGGGTCCAGCGCGGGGCCACCACCGAGGCGCTGGACGCCGCCACCACCATCGCGATCCTCGTCGGGTCCGTGGTGGTGCTGCAGGCCCTGTTCACCTACGTCGCCAAGCTGTCCTCGGCCGTCATGGGCCAGGGCATCCTGGCCCAGGCCCGCGAGCACGTCATCCGCGCGATCCTGCGCCTGCCGCTGTCCCGCGTCGAGCAGGCCAGCACCGGCGACCTGGTCACCCGCGTGACCCGCGACGTCGGCACCATGAGCGAGAGCGTCCGCTGGGCCCTGCCCGAGGCGATCATCTCGGGCGTCACCGTGCTGCTCACCCTCGTCGCCATGGGGGCCAACTCGTTTTGGCTGGCCCTGCCGACCTACGTGCTGTCCGCGCTCGCCATGATCCAGATCCGCCGCTACCTGCGGCGGGCACCCTCGGGCTACCTCACCGAGTCGGGCACCTACTCCCAGATCAACACGACCCTCACCGAGACCGTCGAGGGCGCGCGCACCGTCGAGGCGCTGCGCCTGGCCGAGAGCCGGCGAGCCCGGGGTGTCCGCGACATCGAGGAGTCCGCGCAGGCCGAGCGCTACACCCTGACCCTGCGCAACCTGCTGTTCATCGTCATGGACGTCGCGTTCAGCCTCCCGCGGGCGCTGACGCTGGCGCTCGGGGCGGTCGGCTACGCCCAGGGGTGGGCGACGCTCGGTCAGATCACGGCGGCCATGCTCTACATCGAGGCCGTGTGGGGGCCCTTCGACCTGCTCGTGCACACGGTCGACCGGGTCCAGGTGGGCATGGCGTCCACCACCCGCCTGCTCGGCATCGCCACCGTCCAGCCCGACCGCGAGGCCGGCCCGGACCTGCCGCACGGGCGCACCCTCGAGGGCCGCGACCTGCGCTACGCCTACCGCGAGGGCCACGACGTCCTGCACGGCATCGACGTGACGCTGCTGACCGGCGAGCGTCTCGCCATCGTGGGGCCCAGCGGATCCGGCAAGTCGACGCTCGGGCGCATGCTGTCCGGCATCCACGCCCCGCGCACGGGGTCGGTCACCGTCGGCGGCGTCGAGCTGACCCGCCTGCCCCTGGACGTGCTGCGCACCGAGGTCGCCCTGGTGACCCAGGAGCACCACGTCTTCATGGGATCGGTCCGCGACAACGTCGTCCTCGCCCGCGAGGGATCCACCGACGAGCAGGTCGTCGAGGCGCTGCGGGCGGTCGACGCGTGGGAGTGGGTCGAGGCGCTCCCGCAGGGACTCGACGCGCAGCTCGGCTCGGGCGGCGCCCCGCTCACCCCGGGCCAGGCCCAGCAGATCGCGCTGGCCCGGCTCATCCTCGCCGACCCGCACACGCTGGTCCTCGACGAGGCGACCTCCCTGATCGACCCGCGCACGGCCCGCCACCTCGAGGGCTCGATGAACGCCCTGCTCACCGGCCGCACCGTCGTCGCGATCGCGCACCGCCTGCACACCGCTCACGACGCCGACCGGATCGCGGTCGTCATCGACGGGCGGGTCGCCGAGCTCGGCTCCCACGACGAGCTCATGGCCCAGGACGGCGAGTACGCCGCGCTCTGGCGCGCCTGGACCTCCTGACGGTCGCCGTTACGGTGGCACCCCCTCGACCGGGCTCCCTCGACCGGGCTATCTCGACCGGGCCCGCGACGCTCACCGCCGGGTCACTCAGGCGACCGGACGGTCCGTCTCGGATGGTGGATGCCCGTCGAGAGGGGTGGGGGTCCCGCGTGTGGCCCGGTGTCCGGTCCGTAGATTGGTCGTACCACATAGCAGGCATCGATGCCCGCGCCCCGTCCGGGCGCGGGCATCGCCGTCGAGGAAGGCCCCCATGACCGTCACGTCCGCCCCGACCCGCACCGTCCCGGTGGCCGACGCCGCCGCAGCGCCGGAGTGGGAGGGGTTCGCCCCCGGCCCGTGGCAGCAGCAGATCGACGTCCGTGACTTCGTCCAGCGCAACTACACCCCCTACGAGGGTGACGCGTCCTTCCTGGCCGGCCCCACGGCCAAGACGCTCGCGACCTGGGACACCCTGGAGCGCGACTACCTCTCGGTGGAGCGGGCCCGTCGCGTCTACGACGTCGAGACGCACGTCCCGGCCGACGTCGACGCCTTCCCGGCGGGCTACATCTGCGAGCAGGACGACGTCGTGGTCGGCCTGCAGACCGACGTGCCGCTCAAGCGCGCGATGATGCCGGCCGGCGGCTGGCGGATGGTCGAGACCGCGATCACCGAGGCCGGCAAGGAGCCCGACCCGCGGGTCAAGGAGATCTTCACGAAGCACCGCAAGACGCACAACGAGGCGGTCTTCGACATCTACACCCCCCGCATCCGCGCCGCGCGCTCGGCGCACATCATCACGGGGCTGCCGGACTCCTACGGCCGCGGTCGCATCATCGGTGACTACCGCCGGGTCGCGCTCTACGGCGTGGACGCGCTGATCGCGGCCAAGGAGCGGGACCGCGACGCGGTCGCGGACCAGCCGTTCAGCGAGCACTGGGCGCGCTACCGCGAGGAGCACGCCGAGCAGATCAAGGCCCTCACGAAGCTCCGGCGGATGGGTGAGAGCTATGGCTTCGACCTGTCGCGTCCGGCCCGCACCGCGCAGGAGGCGGTGCAGTGGACCTACTTCGGCTACCTCGCCTCGGTGAAGTCCCAGGACGGTGCGGCCATGAGCATCGGCCGGCTCTCGGGCTTCATCGACGTCTACGTCGAGCGTGACCTGGCCGCCGGCACCCTCACCGAGGAGGGCGCCCAGGAGATCATCGATGCGCTCGTCATCAAGCTGCGGATCGTGCGCTTCCTGCGGACCATCGACTACGACCAGATCTTCTCCGGCGACCCCTACTGGGCCACCTGGTCGGACGCCGGCCTCGGCGAGGACGGGCGCACGCTGGTCACCAAGACGTCCTTCCGGCTGCTGCAGACGCTGCGCAACCTCGGCCCGGCGCCGGAGCCCAACATCACGATCTTCTGGGACCCCTCGCTGCCCGAGGGCTACAAGGACTTCTGCGCGGCGATCTCGATCGAGACCTCGTCGCTGCAGTACGAGGCCGACGAGCAGATCCGCGGTCACTGGGGCGACGACGCCGCGATCGCGTGCTGCGTGTCCCCGATGCGGATCGGCAAGCAGATGCAGTTCTTCGGGGCGCGGGTCAACGCCGCCAAGGCCCTGCTCTATGCCATCAACGGGGGCCGCGACGAGATGTCCGGCAAGCAGGTCGTCGAGGGCCACGAGCCGGTCCGGGGCGACGGGCCGCTCGACTTCGACGACGTGTGGCAGCGCTACGAGGAGATGCTCGACTGGGTCGTCGGGACGTATGTCGAGGCCCTCAACATCATCCACTACTGCCACGACCGCTACGCCTACGAGGCGATGGAGATGGCGCTGCACGACTCCGAGATCGTGCGGACGATGGGCTGCGGCATCGCCGGGCTGTCCATCGTCGCCGACTCCCTGGCCGCCATCCGCTACGCCACCGTCACCCCGGTGCGTGACGAGACCGGCCTGGTCGTGGACTACGTCACCGAGGGCGACTTCCCCGTCTACGGCAACGACGACGACCGGGCCGACGAGATCGCGGCGGCCGTGGTCCACACGGTGATGGCCAAGATCAAGGAGATCCCGCTCTATCGCGACGCGATCCCCACCCAGTCGGTGCTGACGATCACGTCCAACGTCGTCTACGGCCGCAACACCGGCGCGTTCCCGTCGGGTCACGAGGCCGGCACGCCGTTCGCCCCGGGCGCCAACCCCGAGAACGGCATGGACAGCCACGGCATGCTCGCCTCGATGCTGTCCGTCGGCAAGCTCGACTACGAGGACGCCCTCGACGGCATCTCCCTCACCAACACGATCACGCCGGCCGGCCTCGGGCGCACCAAGGACGAGCAGGTCGGCAACCTGGTCGGGATCCTCGACGCCGGCTTCGTGCCCGGCTGCTGACCCTGCCGGAGCACCTGCACGGACCACTCGCACAGACCACCCGCCCAGAGCACCGTCACAGACCACGACCACCGCACCCACCGCACCCATCAGCAGGACGGAGACCCCCATGTCGACCAGGACCTATGCCGAGCGCGTCGCCGAGATGACCGCCGCGCGCGCCGAGCGTGGCACCACGCCCGGCCTCTTCCACGCCAACATCAACGTGCTCGACCGCGGCACGCTCGAGGACGCCATGGAGCACCCCGAGAAGTACCCGAACCTCACCGTCCGTGTCTCCGGCTACGCCGTGAACTTCGTCAAGCTCACCAAGGACCAGCAGCGTGACGTCCTCTCCCGCACCTTCCACCACGACGCCTGAGGTGCCCGGCGCGGGCCCGGGCGGTCTGGCATACCTCCCGGTCGTCCCCCGGCTGAGGGCGACCGGCCGCGGCACCGCGGGCATCGCGTCGGCGGGGGAGATGTCGCACCACGAGCACCTCGAGGCGGTGCGCGCCGGTGAGCTCGGCTCGCTGCACTCCTGGGAGCTGGTGACGGGGGTCGACGGGCCCGGCACCCGCCTGACCGTCTTCCTCGCGGGCTGCCCCCTGCGCTGCCAGTTCTGCCACAACCCCGACACCTTCTACTCCGCCAAGGGCGAGCCGGTGCTGCTGGCCGACCTCGTCGCACGGCTGCGGCGCTACCGCGGCGTCTTCCGCGCCACCCACGGCGGCCTCACCATCTCCGGGGGCGAGCCGCTCCTGCAGCCGGCGTTCACGGGTCGGCTGCTCCGCGCGGCCAAGGAGCTGGGGATCCACACGTGCGTGGACACCTCGGGCTATCTCGGGGCCAACGCCACCGACGCGATGCTCGACGACCTCGACCTGGTGCTCCTCGACATCAAGTCCGGGCTGCCGGACACCTATCGCGAGGTCACCGGCCGCGAGCTCGAGCCGACGCTGCGCTTCTCGCGCCGCCTGGCCGAGCACGGCGTCGAGACCTGGGTCCGCTTCGTCTGCGTGCCCGGCCTGACCGACGCGCCGGACAACGTCGCCGCCGTCGCCGACCACGTGGCCGGGCTGTCGACGGTCACTCGCGTCGAGGTCCTGCCGTTCCACCAGATGGGGCGGGACAAGTGGGAGACCCTCGGCGTGGACTACCCCCTCGCGGACACGCCCCCGGCGCCGCCGGAGCTGGTGGAGCGGGTGCGCGAGCAGTTCCGGGCGCGCGGGCTGCAGACCTACTGACCCGTCAGCCCCCGACGTGCACGCGGGGCCGCTTGGCCGGGTCCGGCTCGGCGATGCGCAGGATCTCGTGCGTCAGCGGCGGGATGTCGCCCTCGCCGCCGGACAGGAAGCGCAGGACGTTGTCCATCGGGTCTCGCTCGCTCCACTCGAAGTATGCGTGCGGCGGCTCGGGCATGAGGTCGCGGACGTAGAGCAGGAAGGCCGCGAGCACGTTGGAGACCGAGGTGCCGGAGCAGCGCAGGATCTGGTGGGTGCCGGCGCGTCCGGCCGTGACCTGCACGGGCGAGGTGAAGTCGCTGGCGTCGTTGATGCGCACCTCGAGGAAGACGATCTGGTCCTTCGGCGAGATGTGGTTGCGCTCGCGGACGATGCGCTCCTTCTCGTCGTACTCGTCGAGGTCGCCGGCCTGCATCTTGTTGGCGATGAAGCGGATCGGCTGGCGGCCGAGCGCGGCCCGGGCGAGGACGACGTCGGCCGCGTCGTCGATCTCGACGCCGGCCACGCGCAGCTCACGGCTGCGGGTCACCCGCGACCACAGGCTGATGATCATGATCAGCGCGACGAAGACCAGGGCGATGACCAGACCGCCCGCGTGCGAGGCCATCGTCACGACGAAGGTGTAGACGAAGATCGCGCTGACCACGCCGAAGAATATCGAGGTCCGCCGGTGCCTGCGGCGCAGCTCGGTGAGGAACACCGCCACGGCCGCGGAGGTCATCAGCGCCAGCACCCCGGTGGCGTAGGCCGCGGCCTGGGCGTCGACCTTGGCCTCGAACAGCACGGTGACGATCGCGGCGATGAGGACGAAGACGCAGACCAGTGGGCGGGTCGAGCGCGCCCAGTCCGGGGCCATGCCGTAGCGCGGCAGGTAGCGGGGGACGATGTTGAGCAGCCCCGCGAGCGCCGAGGCCCCGGCGAACCACAGGATGCCGACCGTGGTCACGTCGTACACCGTCCCGAAGGTGTCCCCGAGCCGCTCGTGCGCCAGGTAGGCCAGAGCCCGCCCGTTGGCCTCCCCGCCGAGCCTGAACGCGGCCGGCGGGATCAGCAGGGTGGTGACGAAGGACGACCCGAGCAGCGCGACGCTCATGATGCAGGCGGCCGTGGTCAGGAGCTTCTTGGCGTTGCGGATGCGGCCGCGCGGCTTGGCGCGGGTGTCGCCCGGGTCGCCCTGGATGAGGGGCATGACCACCACGCCGGTCTCGAAGCCGGACAGGCCGAGCGCCAGGGCGGGAAAGACCAGGAGTGCCGCCGCGATGATCCCGAACGGCGCCGAGTGGCTCGCCGTCATCGCGGCACCCCAGTCGCTGATCAGCGACGGGTTGGCGACGATGGCCATGAGGCCGTCGACCACGACGACGGCGCTGAGCGACAGGTAGACGATCACGAGCACGACGGCGACGCCGATGGCCTCGGAGAAGCCCTTGAGGAACACCGCCCCGAGCCCCAGCAGCAGCGTCAGCGTGAGCAGGACCTCGTGGCCGTCCAGGGTGGCGTGCAGCAGGGGGTTCTCGACGAGGTGGGCGCTCGCGTCGGCCGCGGACAGGGTGATCGTGATGATGAACCCGGTCATGACGAAGCCGAGCAGCGTCAGCACCAGCAGCTTGCTCGGCCAGTAGGTGAGGAGCTTCTGCAGCATCGACAGGGAGCCGTCGCCGTGCGGGCTCTCGACGGCGACCCGGCGGTACATCGGGAGGGCGCCGAAGAGGGTGATGACCACCAGCACGAGCGTGGCGATCGGCGCCAGGGCGCCGGCGGCCAGCGCCGCGATGCCCGGCTGGTAGCCGAGCGTGGAGAAGTAGTCGACACCGGTCAGGCACATGACCTTCCACCAGGGGTGGACGTCGTCCTGCCGGAGAGCCTCCTCCTCGCGCTCGTAGAAGCCGCCCGGGTCGGCCTCCTCGGCGTCGAGGAACCAGCGCATGAACGGGCTGCGCGCCCTCGTGATGGTCACGAGCGACCAGGGTAGGGGCTGGACCGGGAAGGTCACGCATCGTCACCTGGGTGCCACCCGAGAGGCGGAGTGCTTCACTAGGGTCACGACGAGCGCTTCCCCCGCTGCGCGCTCCCCTCGTCGCAACCCCCGCAGGAGACGACCCCATGACCGACTACGCCCAGGCGATGGCCGACTGCCTCGGCATCGAGGGTGCGCTGGGGGCGGCCCTGGTGGACCAGAGCAGCGGTATGACGCTCGCGACCGGCGGCGACCCGCCCGCGGTGGACCTGCACGTCGCGGCGGCCGGCAACAGCTCGGTGGTGCAGGCCAAGCTGCGTACGATGGAGGCGCTGGGCCTGGACGACGAGATCGAGGACATCCTGATCACCCTCGGCCGGCAGTACCACATCATCCGGCCCGTCTCGAGCCGCGAGGGGCAGGGACTGTTCCTCTACCTCGTCCTGGACCGGGCGCGCGCCAACCTGGCGCTGGCGCGCTTCCGGCTCACCAAGATCGAGCAGGACTTCCGGATCTGACCGAGGTCGGTGCTGGTCGGGGCGCCGCGGGTCAGTGCTGCTGCTGGGCGAACAGCACGTCGTAGCCGTCGCGCAGCTGCTCCCAGCCGTAGCGGCGGGCCGCCTCGGCACCCACGGGGCGGGTCACGTCGTGGCCGGCGGCCCGGGCCTCGAGGCCGGACAGGCACAGGTGCCACCCCGCGGCGAGGGAGCTGGCCTGGGTGGGGTCCTCGAGCACCTGGCGCAGGGTGAGCCGCGAGCCCTTGTCGTGCGGGGCGATGCTCCACCGCAGCTCGTCGCTGCCCCAGCGGTGCACCAGCTCACGCGTCGGCTCGGCGATCAGCACCTCGGCGTCGACGGGCTCGTCGTCGGCGTTCTCGCGGGAGGTGGCCGCACCGACGGTGTCGAGGGGGCGGTCGCCGACGACGGGGGACCAGGTGGCGGCGAGCCCGGGGTCGGTGATGAGGGCCCAGGTCTCCTCGGGGGTGCTGGGGAGCTCGTGCACCATGGTCAGCACGGCTTCGCCCTGCGTGGTCGCGAACGTCGCGTCGACGGTGCGGGACTCGACATAGCTGGTCAGCAGATCGTTCACCGGGGGCTCCTCGTGGCTCGTGCGGGTCTGGACCCATTGTGCCGTCCGGCGAGTCGAGTGGTGCACCGTGCCCGCGCGTGCGCGCCGTGGACCATCCGTGTGGGATGGACCACGAAGGTCCTGGGCACCACCCGGGGCCGGGCACACTGGTGCCAGCACCTCTACCGATCGGTAAGGAAGGCACGTCATGGGCAAGTACGACATCAGCACGACGACCATCGGGGACCTGCTCAAGGACCCCCAGGCCGTCGAGATCTTCGACAAGCACGCCCCCGGGCTGACGTCGCACCCGATGATCGGGATGGCCAAGGGCATGAAGGCCGAGAAGGCCATGAAGATGGCCTCCGGCAAGATCCCGCAGTCGCGGCTCGACGCGATCGTCAGCGAGATCTCCGCGCTCTAGCCGAGCCCGCTGCGGACGCCGACACCGACGCCGACGCCGTGGGCGGCTCCTCGTCCGTCATACGGCCGGGTTGTCGTGACAACCTGGCCGTATGACGTCGCCCGGTGTGCGCGCGCGGAGCCCGCGCCACGTGGCCGCCACGGCCTGGTCGCGGGTCTGGCCCGGCGGCCCCACCCGCTGGCGCGACGTGCCGCGCCGGCTGCGCCCGACCGTCATGCAGGTCGGTCGCCTCACGGTCGCCGGGGTGCTGGCCTACCTGCTCACGGTCGCCCTCACCGACGGCGCCATCGACCTGACCGGCGCCCTGACCGCCATCCTCGTCTGCCAGGCCTCGACGCTGTCGTCGGTGCGCATGGGGGCGGTCCGGGTGGGGGCGGTGCTGACGGGCGTGCTCGTCGCCGTCACCGTGTCGAGCATGGTGGGGCTGACCTGGTGGTCCCTCGCCATCGCGATCGGCTCGTCGCTGACCCTCGCCAAGGTCTTCCGCCTCGGCGACCAGGCCCTGGAGACACCGATCTCCGCGATGCTCATCCTCTCGGCGGGCGGGCAGGAGCTCGCCGTCGAGACGCGGGTGATCACGACCTTCATCGGCGCCTTCGTCGGGGTCGGCATCAACCTGTTCTTTCCCCCGACGATCCCCACGCGCGCTGCCACCTCGTCGGTGCGCTGGGTGGCGCTGGAGCTGGCCGAGGCGGTGGACCGCGTGGCGGACAGCCTCGCGACGACCCCGCTCGTGCGCCAGGACTGCGAGCAGTGGCTGGACGAGGTCCGTGGCCTGAGCACCCGGGTGGCCCGGGCGACCACGCTCGTCCAGCAGGTCAAGGACGCCCGCCGCCTCAACCCACGGGCCCTCGCGTCGGTGAGCGCCGAGCCACCGCTGCGCACCGGCCTGGACCGGCTCGAGCAGTGCCAGCTCGCGGTCCGGAGCCTGCTCCTGCTCATGGTCGAGAGCGCGCCGCCCGACGGCGAGGACGACGGCTACAGCGAGGAGGTGCGCGTCGCGTTCAGCGTCGTCCTGTCCGACGTGGCCGACTGCCTGCGGGCCTTCGGCGACCTGGTGGCCTCGGAGGCGGGCGCCGAGATCGGCGACGTCGAGGAGCAGCTCGAGCAGACCCTCGAGACGCTGGGCGAGACCCGCGCGGTGCTCACCGAGCTCATGCTGGTGGACCCGCACTCCGAGACGGGGCAGTGGATGCTGCGGGGGTCCACGCTCGCGGCCGTCCAGCAGGTCCTCAACCTCCTCGCGGTCGACGTGCGCCGCCGGGAGCGCCAGCACTGGGAGTCGACGGCCCGGGTGGCGGTCCCGATCGCGCCCCTGCTGCGCGACGCCCTGCCAGACTGGCGCAACCAGCGTCACCCGTGATCATCAGAGGAGGTCCCATGCCCACGCCTTTCGAACGCCCGGAGTCCCCGCTGCCCGGCTGGTGCGCCGACCTGCTCGACCGCCCGGACGCGCTGCACCGGGTGACCGGTCGGGTGTGGTCGACCACCCCCGGGCTCAGCGCTCGTTCGGCACCCCGCGATCGCGGTGCCGAGGGGTATGACGCCCTCGCGGCCTCGCGCGGGTACCTCCGCACCGCCTGGGGCCTGGACCCGGTGGACCAGCGCTCCTTCGCCCGCTCCGCCCTCGCGTCGCGTCGCGGACCGTTGGTGGACGTCGCCTGCGGGGGACTGGCCCTCACCGCCGACCTGTACGCCCGGTCCCGGCGGCCGCTCCTGCTCGTCGACCGCTCGTTGGCGGTGCTGCTGCGGGCCGAGGAACGGCTGGCCCGACGCGGCGAGGTGGTGCTGGTGCAGTCCGACCTTGACGCCCTGCCGCTGCGCGATCGCGCGGCCGACACCGTTGCGTGCCTCGGCGTCGTGCACCTCGTCCCCGACGCGGAGGCGCTGGTCACGCGGCTGGCGGGCTGGGTCCGGCCGGGCGGCACCCTCTACCTGTCCAGCCTCACGCGGGGGCGCCCGGGCAGCGATCTGCTGCTCGACGCCATGCACCGCGCCGGCGAGCTCGCGCCGCCCCGGACGCCGGCCGAGGTGGTGCGGTCCGTGCCGCTGACCGACCCGCGCGTCGTGCAGCGCGGCGCGATGACCTACGTCGACGGAGTGGTCGCCTGACGGGACCGGGCGTCTCGGGAGGCGAAACGGCGACGTGGTCGCTAGCGTCGGATCCATGTCCCCTCCCTCCGACGACGAGCGCCGCCGTCGGGAGCGCCGTGCGCGGGAGCGGTCGCGGCGCGGGCACCCGGTGGGTCGCGAGCTGCCCGGCGCCGCGGTGCCCCCGGTCGTGGCTCGCCTGGGCGAGGTCGTCCGCGCCGGCACCCACCTGGACGTGCTGCTCGAGGTCTCCGCGCTGCTCGACGAGGTCGAGCGCGACGGACCCGAGCTCGACTCGCGCTGGCTGGTGTCCGCCCTGGTCGAGCACGAGAACGTCGTCACCACCACCGCGCTCGCGATCCTGGCCCGCCTGCTCGGCGACGAGATCCTGCAGGCGCGGGTGCGACGAGAGCTGCGGCTGCGCGAGGACCCGGTGCCGGGCTGGCTCACCGACCTGGACCGGTTCGTCCACCTGAGCGGCCGGACCGACCGCACCATGATGATGGAGCTCAGCGAGCCGCTGGCCCTGCGCCCCATCGCCCACCTGCACGCGCGCCTCGACCCCACCGACGGGCGGGTGCTCGACGGCCGGGTGGTGCCGTCCGGGCCCCTGTCGTCCTGGCCCGACTGCGGCCCGCTGCTGCGGTGGGCCGTGCGGGTCGCGCCGACCGTCGCCCCGACCTAGGGTGGGCGTCGGCCGGGCGCTCGCGGCGACCTGTCGTGCGGGCGGCCCCCGGCATACGGCCTCTCCCGCCGTCGCCCACCCTCCCGACCGGAAGGCTCCACGATGCCCACCTCCCTGACCGAGACCCTGCTCGCACCCTCCCGTCGTGACACCGTCGTCGACACCCTCGTGGGCGTCATCGACGCCGAGGTGGCGGGCAAGCGCGGCGTCGGCGGCGCGATCATCAAGACGGCCTACGGCGCGGTCAAGAAGGTCAACGACGGCGTCGTCCGGCGTGCGGTCAACGGCATGCTGCCGGACGCCGCCGCGTCGCTGCAGCCGCTGTGGGACGCCCGCGGCGACCAGACCTTCGGCGCCTACCTGACCTCCCACGGGGACCAGGCCGCCGACGCCCTGCTGTCGGTCAGCGACACCCGCGCCGCCAACCCGCGGCACGCCGCGATCGCCACGATCTACAACGGCGTCCGCCCCAAGGCCAAGCAGCACGTCGTCGAGGCGCTGCCGCGGCTGGGGACGGCGATCGAGACCCTCGCGTCATGACAGCCGGTGACGCGTCGTTAGACTCCTGGTCAACGTCGCGTCATCACCGCTTGGAGGCTCCATGCCCGGCAGCAGCGTGGAGCCCACCGAGGTCTTCGCCCGGCTCAACACCCTGATCCACGGCCGCCCCGAGGCGCAGGCCGTCTACCAGACCGTCGTCGCCGCGGCCGTCGAGCTCGTCGACGGCTGCGACCACGCCTCGATGATGCTGGTCGACCGGGCCGGGCGGTTCTACAGCGCCGCCGCGACCGACGACGTCGCCCTCGCCGTGGACGACCTGGAGCTGGCCGTCGACGACGGGCCGTGCGTCGACGCGATCGTGGAGGAGTCCTTCCAGCACGACCCCAACCTCGTGGACGGCTCGCAGTGGCCCGAGCTGGCCCGCCGCGTGGTCGCCGAGACCACCGTGCGCGGCCTCATCGGCTATCGCATCCTGCTCGACGGTGAGAAGGTCGGGGCGCTCAACCTGTTCTCCGACACCGCCGACGCGTTCACGACGACCTCGGTGGACCAGGCGGCCGTCCTGGCGTCGTTCGCCTCCGTCGCCGTCATGACGGTGCGGGCGCAGAACGACAGCGCCAACCTCGAGCGGGCCCTCGGCACCTCGCGCGAGATCGGCAAGGCGGTCGGTCTGCTCATGGCCGCCCACAAGGTCGACGACGACGAGGCCTTCGAGCTGCTGCGCAAGACCAGCCAGGACCTCAACATCAAGCTGGCCACGCTGGCCGAGGAGGTCGTGCAGGGGCAGCGCGTGCAGTACGTCGCCAACAAGCACCCCCAGCCGTAGCAGGCCGCCGGTCGGCGAACGCCCGAGTGCTGGACACCGCCTGTCCACCTCGTGGCGGGCGGTCTAGGGTGCAGGCACATCCATCACGACCGGCTGAGGGACAGGCCCGACGACGCCGGGGCAACCGCCCGAGGGGGACACCCCGAGGGTCAGGTGCCAAGTCCTGCGGGGGCCTCGCGGCCCACCGGCAGATGGGTCGATACGCCGGCGCGTCCGGCATACCGCTCCCTCATGGTCGACCGCAGGACTGGGCCCGCTCAGACTGCGAAAGGCGACACCATGACCGAGCTCTCCCGCCTCACCCGCGCGATCCGCACCGGACTCGAGACCGACCCGGCCCACGGCGCGGTCGTCCCCCCGATCTACCTCTCGAGCAACTACACGTTCGAGGAGCTCGGGACCCCTCGCCGCTACGACTACACGCGCAGCGGCAACCCCACGCGTGACCTGCTCGGCGACGCGCTCGCCACGCTCGAGGGCGGTGCCGGGGGCGTCGTCACCACCACCGGCATGGGCGCGATCACCGTCGTCGTGTCCGCGCTGCTGTCGCCCGGCCAGACCGTCGTCATCCCGCACGACTGCTACGGCGGGACCTGGCGGCTGTTCGACTCGCTGTCGCGCAAGGGTGCGTTCGAGGTCGTGACCGTGGACTACACCGACCCGGCGCAGGTCGAGGCGGCTCTGCGCGCCGACAAGGCCCCGACGGTCGTGTGGATCGAGACCCCGTCCAACCCGCTGCTGCGCATCACCGACGTCCGCGCCGTGGCGTCGGCCGCGCACGAGGTCGGCGCGACGGTGGTCGCGGACAACACCTTCCTGTCCCCGCTGCTGTGCCGCCCGATCGAGCTGGGCTGCGACGTCGTGCTGCACTCCACCACCAAGTACGTCAACGGCCACTCCGACGTCGTCGGCGGCGCCGTCGTCGGGGCGACCGAGGAGCTGCACGAGCAGCTGGCCTGGTGGGCCAACGTCCTCGGCCTGACCGGCAGCCCCTTCGACAGCTATCTGACCCTGCGCGGCCTGCGCACGCTGCACACCCGCATGAAGGCCCACGAGGAGAACGCCCGCGCCGTCGCCGAGCTGATCGCCGAGCACCCCGCCGTGTCGCGCGCGCTCTATCCCGGCCTGGCGTCGCACCCCGGCCACGAGCTCGCGACCTCGCAGCAGGACGGGTATGGCGCGATCGTGTCGCTGGAGCTCGCCGGCGGAGAGGCGCAGGTGCGGGCCTTCCTCGACGGGCTGCAGTGCTTCTCGCTGGCCGAGTCGCTCGGCGGCGTCGAGTCGCTGGTCGTGCACCCCTCGACGATGACGCACGCGTCGATGACGCCGGAGGCGCGCGAGGTGGCCGGCATCGGCGACCAGCTGCTGCGCCTGTCGATCGGCATCGAGGCGACCGAGGACCTGGTGGCGGACGTGCGCGCCGGCCTGGACCGCGCCCTCGCCACCTCCTGACCTACCGCCGGTAGAGGCATCGACCGGCCTTCGTTCGCCAGGCTGATGACTCGGCCGCCGGTAGAGGCATCGACCGGCCTTCGTTCGCCAGGCTGATGGACCTACCTGAGGTAGGCATATCCGCCTGGGTTGGTCCGGCGGCCTGAGCGAGTCCATCAGCGCCTGACGGAGCCCGTATGCCGTGGCCCGGCGACCCGCGTGGTCGCCGGGCCGCGCCGTGCGCCGGCGCGGCGTGCGAGCGGGCGGGCGACATGCGGCCAGGGCGCCCGGCACAGGCGGGGACCGACGACCTAGGCTGGGAGACAAGCAGATCTGCCCCAGCACCTTGAACGTCAGGAGCCCCCATGCGTCGCCCCACCGCATCCGTCGCCGTCGTCGCTGCCCTCGGCTGCCTGCTCGCCGCCTGCGGGTCGAGCGAGGGCGGCGCGACGAGCACGACCGCCACCACCAGCACGGCAGCCGGCGACGCCCACGCCGGTCACGGCTCAAGCTCGTCGGCCTCGGGCAGCTCGAGCGCCCCCGCATCGACGGGCGCCACCTCCGGGGCGACGCCGATGCAGGGCCGGGCGGGCGACGTGATGTTTGCGCAGATGATGATCCCGCACCACGCCCAGGCGCTCGACCTGTCGGAGATGGCTCTCGCCGGTCACGGTGCGTCGGCCACGGTGCAGGACCTCGCCCGACGGATCCAGGCGGCCCAGCAGCCCGAGATCGACCAGATGACAGCCATGCTCAAGGGCTGGGGAGCCCCGGTCTCGGCGGGCGACCACGCGATGCCCATGGAGGGCATGGTCAGCGAGGGCGACCTCAAGGCGCTGTCGGGGATGCAGGGCCCGGCCTTCGACGCAGCCTGGGTCAAGGCCATGATCGGCCACCACGAGGGCGCGGTGATCATGGCCGAGGACGTCCTCTCGACCACGCAGGACCCCGCGGTCAAGAAGCTCGCGCAGGCCATCATCACGGGCCAGCGCAAGGAGATCGCCGAGATGCAGGCGATGCCGACCCCCTGATCCCGGTGACGGGGCTCGGCGACGCTCGTGCGTGTCGAATGCCAGCGATCACCCGTGTGGCCCCGTTGGTGGTCACGGTGCGTCGAGGCCGTCTCGACTGAACGGCTGCACCTGCGCCAACCTCTCCTGCCTGGTCGAGCGGCTGCCTATGGTTGCCGCATGTGCCGCAACATCCGCGTCCTGCACAACGTCGACCCGTCGACGACGCAGGAGGAGATCGAGGCCGCCGCCCTGCAGTACGTCCGCAAGGTGGCCGGCTCCCCCAAGCCGTCCAAGGCCAACGAGGACGCCTATGCCCGCGCGGTCGAGCAGATCACGGCCGCCACCTCGACGCTGCTCGACGAGCTCGTCACCACGGCCCCGCCGCGCAGCCGCGAGGAGATGGCCGAGCGCGCCCGCGCCCGCAACGTCGCCCGCTTCGGCTGACCTACCTCAGGTCGTCACATCCGCCCGACTTCGCACGCCAGGTCGATGTGACTACCTCAGGAAGATCCGGCCGGAGGCCGGTCAGACGTTGGCGGGCAGCTGCGTGCCCGCACCACGACGGCGGGGGCTGACGACAGGGGCGTCGAAGGCCGCCGCCGCCGAGAAGCCTGACGGGGCGGCGGGCGCGCCGCCCTCCCCGGACGACTGCCGGCCTTGCGCCTGCTGGCTCGCGGCCGGCTCGTCCGCCGCGTGTCCGCCACAGCCGGATCCCGCGGATCCGCAACCCCCGCAACCGGATCCGCCGGCGTGACCGCCACACCCGCTGGGGGCGGCCGGCTCGGCATACGAGCTCACGTCGATCGCGTCGAGCCGCTCGGCCCAGTCGTCCGGCGCCCCCTCGGGCACGAACCCGTTGTCCCGCAGCATCTCCAGGTCCGAGCGGCCGGGCGCGCCCTCGCTGGTGAGGTAGTCGCCGAGGAAGATCGAGTTCGCCACGTGCAGCCCCATCGGCTGCATGGTCCGCAGGTGCACCTCGCGCCCGGCCGCCATCCGGATCTCCGTCGCCGGGTTGACGAAGCGGATCATCGCCAGGAGCTTGAGGCAGCGCTGGGGGCTGATCATCCCGTGGCCGGCCATCGGCGTGCCCTCGAACGGCAGCAGGAAGTTGACCGGGATCGAGTCCGCGCCCACGTCGCGGAGGGCGAAGGCCAGGTCGACGAGGTCCTCGTCGGTCTCGTCCATGCCCGCGATGAAGCCGGAGCAGGCAGACAGCTCGGCGAGGTGCGCCTGCCGGACCGTGTCGACGCGGTCGCCGTAGGTGTGGGTGGAGCAGATCTGGTCGTACTTGCTCTCCGCGGTGTTGAGGTTGTGGTTGTAGGCGTCGACGCCGGCGGCCTTGAGCCGGTCGCCCTGGTTGCCCTTGAGGAAGCCGAGGCAGGCGCACACCTCGACGGCCGGGTCGGCGTCCTTGATGGCCTCGACGATGCCGGTGACCTTGTCGATGTCGCGGTCGGAGGGGCCGCGGCCGCTCGCGACGAGGCACACCCGCGCGGCGCCGCCGGCGATGCCTGCGGTGGCGGCCTCGACGGCCTTGTCCTTGCTCAGCCAGGAGTACTTGAGCACGTCCGCCTCGGAGCCGCGGGCCTGGCTGCAGTAGGAGCAGTCCTCCGGGCAGAGGCCGGACTTGAGGTTGACCAGGTAGTTCATCTTGACCCGGTTGCCGAAGAACGCGCGCCGCACCTGGCCTGCCGTGGCCACCAGGTCGAGGACGGCCGAGTCGGGCAGGGCGAGCACCGCCAGCGCCTCCTCGCGGGTGCACGGGTTGCCGGCGCAGCCGCGCGTCGCCATCGCCTGCAGGTCCATGGGGTTCTCCTCGTCGAGCGGTCAGCGGCGTCATGAACGCCGTTCAATGAACGCTGTTCATGTTAACTAGGGGGTGGTGGTCGCTCAACGTGAGGGGCCCTCGTGTGGCCGGGCTCTCGTCCCGGCCCCACCCCCGCGCTCGGTCAGGAGGAGAGCCCGTATGGCGCTCACGCGGCAGGCCGTCCTCGACGAGGCGATCCGCACGCTCGACGCGTACGGCTTCGCCGACCTGTCCATGCGCAAGCTCGCCGGTGCGCTCGAGGTGCAGCCGTCGGCGCTCTACTGGCACTTCGCCAACAAGCAGTCGCTGCTCGCCGCCATCGCCGAGTCGATGCTGGGCCAGGTGGCGGCGCCGGACCCCCGGCTCGACTGGGACGGGCAGGTGCGGTCGTGGGCCCACGGCCTGCGCGCGGCCCTCTCCTCCCACCGCGACGGGGCCGAGCTGGTCGCGTCGGTCCTTTCGATGCGTGCCGAGGGCGTGGACCCCACGCGCGGGCTGGTGGCGATCCTGCACCGGGCGGGGCTGCGCGCGCCTGATGCCCGGGCCGCCGCGGCCGGCGTGCTGCACTTCGTCATGGGGCACGCGGTCGACGAGCAGGGCCACGCCCAGATGCAGGCCTTCGGCGTCGCCTCGGCCGGCCCCGGCGTGGCGCCGGACGACCCGGACCAGCGGTTCGCCTACGGCCTGGAGCTGCTCGTCGACGGGATCCGCTCGCGCCTGACCTGACCCACTCCGTCATACGTGCCAGCATCGGAGCCATGGATCGAGACCGTGAGGCCGCCCTCCGCCGCCGCTATCTGAGCCTCGGGGTGGGGGAGCTCGTCGCCGCCGGGGTGTTCCTGGTGGCCGCGCTCCAGATGGCGCTGCCACGGCTGACCCCCACGGAGGCCCGGGCCCTCTGGGGAGGGCTGGCCCCGCTGCTGATCGTCCTCGTCGAGGCCGGCGCCTACTGGCTGGCGGCGCGGACCTGGACGCCGCACTCGACGATGCCACGCGCGATGGCAGGCGCCTATCAGGCCCTGCGCGTGCTGAACCCGACCCTGCTCGCCGCCGGCCTCGTCGTCATCGCCCTCCACTGGCCGTCGAGGCCGGGGGCCGCCGTGCTCGTCGTCGGGGTGTGGGCGTTCGCCGTCGTGGAGCACGTCAACTACTTCGTGGTGCGGCTCTCCTACCCGGCCACCGAGTGGTTCGGCGCCGTCACGCGGTGGCGCACTCCTCGGCTCGTGCAGGACGTCCGCGAGGCCCGGGCTCGGGATTGACGCGTCAGCGGTGGTGCCGACGCAGGCGTGCCAGCGCGGCGAGGACGGTGGCGGCAGCACGTGCACAGTCGTTCGGGGGGCGAGCCCGGCGAGATGTGGCGGGACGTCATACGGCCGGTGCGAGCAGGTCGGAGGGTGCGCTCACCTCGCTGGGCGGCGGGCCTCGACCAGGTGGCGCGTCGAGTGGGCCACCGCCCGATCCGCAGTGCCTCATCGACCGGTCCAGCTCACGCAGCTCGTCCAGGTACCGATCGGCGGCGGAGTCCGGCACCCACCAGACGCACGTGCGCAGGATCCACACGACGGCGCCCACGTCGTAGAACTGCATCCGACACCGTGCCGTACGCAGCTGCTCGACGACGAGCCCGGCGTCCTCAGCCTCAGCAGCCTCGCGATGGGGGTCTCGACCCTGGCGCGCATCAGGCAGGAGCCGGAGGAAGCGCTCGGTCGTGTGGGCCGGGCGAGATGCGGCGAGGCGTCATGCGGCCCGGGCAGCCGCAGATGCCTGGACCGCACTTGATCACTCGTCGTCGTCTCCCGCCTGCCCGGTGACGCCGTCAGGCGAGGGAGTCTCGGATCACGCTCGTGATCCAGGGGATGTCGGTCTGAGCGGTGCGGCGGATGGTCTCGGGATCCACCAGGAGATATCCGTGGGCGATTCGATTGCGCATCCCCCACATCAGCGGCCAGCTTCCACCGAACAGCTGGTCGCGAACGGAGGGGTCTAGTCGGTTGAGGGTCTCGATGCCGGCCGACATCCGCATGGAGGCCGCATCAACCGCCATCTGGTCGTCGGCAGTGGCGTTGGCGTAGTCGACGGCGAGCGTGAAGTGGAAGAGGGCTTCCCTGAGCAGCTCGTCCGTCGACCTCACAGCGTGACCGCTTCGGCGAGGACCCGTTCGCGGATGTTGGGTCGGAGCGCGGACTCAGGCACGAGGTCGACGGGCATCCCGAGCAGCTCGGCGAGTCGGCCCTCGACGCGGCCCAGCTCCATGAGGCTCAACGTCCGACCTGCGGAGAAAACGAGGTCGACGTCGGAGGCCGGTCCGTCCTTGCCGGTGGCCACCGACCCGAACACGCGCACGCGGTTCCCCCCGGCCCCACCCACGATCTCGCGGACCCGGTCGGCGTTGGCTCGCAGGACCCGAGCCCTCGGGGACGTGCCGTGGAAGCGCAGCAGCCGTGAGACCTCCGGCTGGCTTCGACCGATCTGCCGGGCGATCTCCGTCTGGGTCATGCCTGCGGAGGCGGCCCGCCTCACGGCGCTCACGAGGTCGGCCCGCGCCTGGGCGGTGACCTCGTCGGTGTGACGCGCAACGTCGTGCAAGCTCATCCCCATGCGGGCATTATAGCAAGTGCTATTGGGCCGACGTCGCGGACCCCCGCCTCTCGCTGGAGGGGCCAGCGTCGACAGATCCGCCTGAGCTCGGCACATCGACCTGGGGTGCGAAGTCGGGCGGATGTGCCTGCCCGAGGTAGGTTCTGGGGATGGCGGAGCGCGTGCAGCAGGTCGTGGCGGTCATGGGTCGCGGGGTCGTCGACCGCGGCACGGGGCTCGCCAGCGGCGACGACCTCGGACTGACCAGGGGCGACGGCTGCTTCGACGCCACGCTCGTGCGCTGGGACGGCGAGGGCTGGCTGGTCCACGACCTCGACGAGCACCTCGAGCGGCTGCGGCGGTCGGCCGACGCGCTCGGCATCCCCCTCGCCGACGACGACGCGTGGATCGAGCTGGTCGGCGACGCCCTGCAGGTCTGGCAGGGCGCGGACGAGGCGGCCCTCAAGATGGTCCTGACCCGCGGCGACGAGCACGGCGACGGCACCCCGCTCGCCTTCCTGACCCTCACCGCCGTCGACGAGCGCATGCAGGCCCAGCGCGCCGGCATCAGCGTCGTGACCCTCCCGCGCGGCTACGCGAGCGACGGCTTCGAGGGCGCGCCGTGGCTCCTCGGCGGGGTCAAGCTCCTGTCGTATGCCGTCCACGTCTCCGCCAAGCGCGAGGCCTCCGCACGCGGGGCCGACGACCCGGTGTTCACGTCGAGCGACGGCTACGTCCTCGAGGCGCCGACCTCGGCCGTCGTCTGGCTGCGCGGCGGCGTGATCGCGACGACGCCGACCGGCGCGACCGGGATCCTCGACTCGATCAGCGCCCGCAAGATCCTCGGCGGCGCCGAGCAGCACGGCTGGCGCGCGGAGCGTCGCCTCGTGACCCCGGCGGAGCTCGCGGAGGCCGACGCGGTGTGGCTCGTCTCGTCGGTGCGCGGCGTGGCGCCGGTGACCGCGCTGGACGGTCGGGCTCTGCGCACGGACGACGAGGCGACGCGGACCGTCCGCGCCCTCAACGGTTTCTGAGGCAGGCGGCGGGCGTGCCGTCATACCGGATCGTCCTGGACGTCCTGGACGTGCTCCCGGGTCACGCGCCTCCCGAGGTGCTGCAGACCGCGGTCGCGACGGTGCGCGAGACCCACGTGGTCGAGGCGGACCAGCTCGACGTCGTCGGCGGGATGCCGCAGATCACGGTGAGGTTCACGATCGACGCGAGCAGCCGCGACGAGGAGGACCACGAGGCGCGCGTCGTGCGCGCCCGGATGGTGCACGCCGTCGCGCAGGTGGCCCGGTGCCGCAACGGCCGGGCGCTGCGCCGCGTCGGGGGACGCTGGGCCCTGATCCGCTGACCCACCGGCGCGCCCGGCCCAGCGCCGAGCCCGCCCCGCCGAGCCCGCCCCTCGAGGTCCGGCCTCTAGCCCCGGCCCCCGCGCCGCCGCTCCAGCCACGGCCCGAACTCCCGCGACAGCGCCTCGCTCCAGGTGGGGATCTCCACGCCCTCCTCCTCGCGCCACCGCCGCCGGGCCAGGGCGCGCGAGCGATAGAGACCCACCAGCCCGATCGCAAAGACCGGCAGCTGCACCGCCATCGCCAGGCGGAAGCCCTCGAGCGTGTAGCGCCCGCCCGACGACGTCGCGTCCAGCACCAGGCCGATCCCGAGGATCGCCAGCAGCGCGCCGGTGAAGGCGCCCATGATCACGACGCCCGTCGCGGCCCCGAGGCGGTGCGAGGGGTTGAAGGTCCGCGCGAAGTCGAACCCGATCGACGACCCCGGACCGCCCGTCGCCAGGCCGACGACGAGCACGACGAGCAGCCACATCGGGGCGTGACCGGGCCACAGCAGCACGGCCACCCACGGCACGACGTTGCAGGCGGTGACCATCAGCGCGAGGTTGGAGCGGCGCAGCGGATGGCGCTGGGTCAGCAGCCCGAGGACGGGGCCGATGCCGAGGCCCAGCACGACGAAGAGCGTGAGCAGCGCGGAGGCGGTCTGCGGCGAGAGACCCTCGCCCTGCACGAGATAGGGGACGCCCCACATCATCGCGAAGACCATCGGCGCGAACCCCGTCACCCAGTGCGTCCACAGACCGAGCCGCGTGCCGGGATGCCGCAGCACGGCGCTGACCTGGCGCAGGATCGGCGGTCGCTCCACGGGCGCGGCGGTGGCGGCGCCGGGTGGGGCGTCGCGCAGCAGGGTCGCCGCCAGCAGGCAGGACGCGGCGGCGATCGCGGCGGCCGTGCCGAACGCCACGGTCCACCCGGGCCCGTGCAGCAGAGCCGACAGGGGGATGGCCGCGAGCACCTGCCCGGCCTGGCCGAGCAGGCCCGTGAGCTGGGTGAACAACGGCACCTGACCCGGGGGGAACCACGCCGGGACGAGCCGTATGACGCTGCCGAAGGTCATCGCGTCGCCGGCGCCGACGAGGACGCGGGCCGCCATACCGGTCGGGACGTCGTCGGCCGTGGCCATCAGGATCTGGCCCACCGCCATGAGGGCCGCGCCGATCGTGACCATCCGCCGCGTCCCGAACCGGTCCAGCGCGATCCCCACCGGCACCTGCAGCCCGGCATAGACCAGCAGCTGCAGCACGACGAACGACGCCACGATGCCCGCGGGCGCGTGAAAGCGGTTGGCCGCGTCGATCCCCGCGACGCCCAAGGAGGTTCGCTGCAGCACGGCCGCGGTGTAGGCAATGACCCCGACGACCCAGACGATCCACCCTCGCGTGCTCACGGGTCCAGTCTCGCCTACGGTCGAAGGCATGACGGACATCCCCGACACCACCGACAGCCGCTCGATGCGCGAGCGCCGCGACGCCGGCGACCCCTATCGCGTGGACGAGGAGCTCGGCGCCGCCATGGAGCGGGCCCAGGCCACCATGCGGCGCGCCAACGCGTGCGAGGACGCCGACGAGCGCCGCCGCCTGCTCGAGGAGCTCCTCGGGTCGTATGCCGAGACCGCCCACCTGCGCGCCCCCGTCTACGTCGACTACGGGGACAACCTGCACGTCGGCGAGGGGACGTTCGCCAACTACGGCCTGATGGCGCTCGACGTGGCAGAGATCCGGATCGGCGCCCAGGTGCAGATGGGACCCAACGTCCAGCTCCTGACGCCGACCCACCCCGTCGAGCCGGGTCCCCGCCGCGAGGGCTGGGAGGGCGCGCGCCCCATCACGATCGAGGACAACGTCTGGATCGGGGGCGGCGCGATCGTCCTCGCCGGGGTCACGGTGGGTCGCGACTCGATCGTCGGCGCGGGCGCGGTGGTCACCAAGGACGTGCCCCGCGGCGTCGTCGTCGTGGGCAACCCGGCCCGCGTCGTCCGCGAGCTCTGACCCGACGGGTCACGTGGAACGTTCAAAGATCGCGGTTGCGCACCCAAGATGCCCCGACGGGTCACTTCGGGGCGAGAGGAATGGCGGAGCACGCGCCGGGTGACGGTGTGGCATCCGTTCGGCGGCGCGCCACCGTCATGCGGCCTCGATGGTGCACGCTAGGCGACGAACTGCAGGCGTCTGGTCATGGATCCCTGCACGCACCCGACGAGAGGCCACGGCACGACGATGGACGCACCACCGACGGACGACCCCGGGACGCCCGGGACGACGGCCGACCCCGCCACCACCGACGCGGGTGACCGCGCCGGAGCCAGCAAGGTCACCAAGCGCCAGGCCCGGGACGACGCGCACGAGGCAAGCCTGCGGCGCGGCGCCCAGATCGCCGACCAGCGCGCGCAGGAGTGGACCCGCCCCGGCGGCATACCCCGGATGCTGGTGATCCTCCTCGGCCTTGCCGCCGCCTGGATCGGCATCCAGGGGATGACGGCCAACAAGGACCTCATCGCGCCGGTCTTCTTCGCGATCAACCTGATGATCGCGGCCTACCCGCTCAAGGGGTGGCTGACGCGCAAGGGCGTGCCCGAGTGGATCGGCTCGATCCTGGCGGGGCTGGTCGTGTTCGCGGTCATCATCGCGTTCTTCTCCGCGCTGGGCTGGTCGATCGCCTCGCTCGTGGCCGAGATCCCGCAGTACAACAGCAAGTTCGAGCAGCTCTACACCCAGTCGCTGGACCAGCTGAGCAGGTTCGGCCTCAGCGAGTCCACGCTGCTCGACCAGCTCAAGGGCATCAACCCGCAGAGCATCATGGGCTATGTCACGACCGTGCTGACCGGTCTGCAGAGCTTCACCGGCCTGCTGGCCGTCATCCTCACCGTCCTGTTCTTCCTGATGATGGACGCGACGGGCTGGGGCAAGCGCATGGACCTCGGGCGCCGGCACCACCCCCGCATCGTCGAGGCGCTCGACGCGTTCGGCGGCGGCGTGCGTCGCTACTGGATCGTGTCGACGGTCTTCGGCCTGATCGTGGCGGCGCTCGACTGGGCCGCGCTGCTCGTGCTCGGCGTCCCGCTGGCCGCGGTGTGGGCCGTGCTGAGCTTCCTCACCAACTACATCCCCAACATCGGCTTCGTCATCGGCCTGATCCCGCCGGCGCTGATGGCGCTGCTGGCCAAGGGCCCCATGACGGCGCTGTGGGTGGTCGTGGCCTATTGCGGGCTCAACTTCGTCGTGCAGTCGATCATCCAGCCGAAGTTCGCCGGCGACGCCGTCGGCGTGACCCCCACGCTGTCTTTCCTGTCGCTGCTGTTCTGGGCGTCCGTGCTCGGGCCGATGGGCGCGATCCTGGCCCTCCCGATGACGCTGCTGATCAAGGCCGTGCTGATCGACTCGGACCCGCAGGCGCGCTGGGCCAATGCCTTCATCGCGGCGAACCCGGCGACCGCCGAGTCGGGGATGGTCAAGGACACGGTCGATCCGGAGAACGAGGACGACGACGCCGTCGCCTGACCCGCCCCCGGCAGAGGCATCAGCCGGGCCTCGTTCAGCAGGCTGATGATCCGCAGGCCGGTCGATCTGTCCGAGCCGATGGACCACGCGCCACTTTGTAGATACGTAGTACCCTCCTCGTGGAGGTGGTTTCATGACTATCGTGAACGCGCGGACGTTCAACCATTCGCCGTCCAAGGTCAAGGCGATGGCCAAGGAGGGTCCGGTCTTCGTGACCGACCGGGGCAACCCGACCCTTGTCGTCCTCAGCATCGACGAGTACGAGCGGTTGTCCGGGGCCGGTAGCGTCCTCGACTCGCTGCGCATGGACGTCGAGGTGGACTTCGAGCCGGTGATCAGCCGGACCCTGGGCGAGGTCCCAGCGCTGTGAGCTTCCTGCTCGACACGAACGTCGTCAGCGAGCTCCGCAAGCCTTCTGCTGACGCCGGCGTCGTGAGCTGGGCCGCCCAGCTGGCCAGGCGCGACGCATACCTGAGCGTGGTCACCATCCGCGAGATCGAGGCCGGCATCATCCTGGTCGAACGACGCGACGAGCGTCAGGGGGCAGTCCTGCGGTCATGGCTCGAGGAGCGGGTCCTCGTGCAGTATGCCGACCGCCTGCTTCCCGCGGACCTGGCGGTCGCCCGGCGTGCGGCGGCTCTGCACGTCCCAGATCCTCGGCCCGAGCGGGATGCGTTGATCGCGGCCACCGCGCTCGTGCACGGGCTGGTGGTCGTCACCCGCAACGTGAGCGACTTCGCCCCCACCGGCGTGGAGGTCCTCGACCCGTGGGGTGCGGCCACCTGAACCAGCGAGTCAGCGCCTGCGCCACGTGCGCCCACTCACGGGCCAGGGGGATGCGCTCCGAGGGTCGACCCGGTGGAGGGCCGGGGCCAGGCGTGGTCAGGCCAGGCGTGGTCAGGCTAGGCGTGGCCGGGGCGGACGAGGCGCAGGGCCAGCGTGGTGAAGTGGTCGGCCACGGCCTGCGCCGTCCACGACCCGTCGTCACTCCACCAGCGGGCCACGTCAACGCCCAGCGAGATGAGGGCGGTCACCGTCATCCGGGGCTGGTCGGTCTCGAACTCCCCGGACGCCACCCCCGCCTCCACCACGGACCGGAAGACGTCGGTGATCTGGCGGCGCAGGTCCCCGACCTCGGCCAGGTGCTCCGGCGTCAGCGCGTCCAGCTCGTAGTTCACGATCCGCGAGACCGTGTGCCGCTCGGCGTGCGTCAGGACCCAGGCGTGCACGAGCGCCCGCAGCTGCTCGGTGGGGGTCTCGCCTGTCGCCACGGCCTCTTGCGCCAGCCGCAGTACCTCGGCGTGCCCCTCCAGCGAGAGGGCGTGCAGCAGCGACTCCTTGCTGGCGTGGTGGACGTAGACGGCGGCCGGGCTCATGCCGGCGGCCGCGGCGATGTCGCGGGTCGTGGTCGCGTGGAAGCCCTTGTCGGCGAAGGACTGCAGCGCGGCGGCCTTGATGCGGTGACGCGCGTCGCGGGTCGGGCCGGGCGGCATACGGATCACCCCTCTCACCTCTTGACCCGGGCCTGGGTCATGGGTGATTCTCTAGCGAGACCATGAACTAAGCAAGCGCTTAGTCACACTTGCCGGCAACGCGACGACCGCACGGTCACCAGGAGGAGACGCGATGAAGCGCACCATCTACGACGAGGACCACGAGGCCTTCCGACAGTCCGTCAAGGAGTTCGTGGACCGGACCCTCGCGCCCCGGGCGGAGGAGATGATCCGGGACCACGTCATCGCCCGAGACATCTGGGAGGAGGCCGGGGCCCAGGGCTTCTTCGGCCTCAGCATCCCGGAGGAGTATGGCGGCGCCGGCATCGACGACTACCGCTTCAACGCCGTCTTCGCCGAGGAGATCGGCAGGTTCACCAACGCCGCTGGCTCGTGCTTCGGCATCCACGCCGACATCACCGCCCCCTATCTCGTGCACCTCGGCACCGAGGAGCAGAAGCAGCGGTGGCTGCCCGACGTCGCCGCCGGCAAGAAGATCATGGCCATCGGGATGACCGAGCCCTCCGGCGGCTCCGACCTGGCAGCGCTGAAGTCCACCGCCGTCCGCGACGGCGACGACTGGGTCATCAACGGCTCCAAGACCTTCATCACCAACGGCCACCAGTGCGACCTCGCCGTCGTCGCCGTCCGCACCGACCCCACCAAGGGTGCCAAGGGCATCTCGTTGTTCGTCCTCGAGGCCGGCATGGAGGGCTTCACCAAGGGCAACAAGCTCGACAAGGTCGGCCAGGAGGAGTCCGACACCTCCGAGCTGTTCTTCGAGAACGTCCGCGTCAGCAACGACCACCTCCTCGGGCCCGAGGGGATGGGCTTCATCGAGATGATGAAGCACCTGCCGCAGGAGCGCCTCGGTGCCGCCGTCGGCAACCTCGCCAACGCCCGCCAGATCCTCGCTGAGACGATCCAGTACACCAAGGACCGCAAGGCCTTCGGCCAGCCCATCGGCACCTTCCAGCACAACAAGTTCAAGATCGCCGAGATGGTCACCAAGTGCGAGGTCACCCAGGCCTTCATCGACCAGTGCGTGATCGCGCACTCCGAGGGCACCCTCACCGCCGTGGACGCGGCCAAGGCCAAGTGGTGGGCGAGCGAGGTGCAGTGCGCCGTCCTCGACGAGTGCGTCCAGCTCCACGGAGGCTACGGCTACATGAACGAGTATCGCGTCGCCCGCGCCTGGCGCGACGCCCGCGTCCACAAGATCTGGGCGGGGAGCAACGAGATCATGAAGGAGCTCATCGGGCGGGACCTGGGCCTCTGAGCCTGGCTCTGCACCAGCCTGTATGACGTCCTGGCGTCGCCGGGGTGCGGGCGGGCGGCCTTCCACTCGCCGGTCGTCCCTCGCGGCTCCCGCCAGACCCGCCTGTCCGCCCACCCGCACCCCGGCTCCACCCTCAGCACCCACCCTCTCTACTACGCAGCAGACGACGAAGGAGTCAGGTAGTGAACAGGTTCGACGGCAAGGTCGGGATCGTCACGGGGGCGTCCCGGGGGATCGGGCTGGCCATCGCGCGGCGGCTCGTCGCCGAGGGCGCCAAGGTCGTGATCACGGCCCGCAAGCCCGAGGCGCTCGCCGCCGCGGTGGAGACCATGGGCGGTGAGGAGCACTGCATCGCGGTCGCGGGCAACGCCGGTGACCCCGCCCACCAGGACGAGGCGATCCGGACGGCCGTCGAGCGGTTCGGGGGCCTGGACCTGCTGGTCAACAACACGGGGATCAACCCGGCCTACGGGCCGCTGATGGAGATCGACCTCGACGTCGCGCGCAAGATCCTCGACACCAACGTCGTGGCGGCGCTCTCCTGGGTGCAGAAGGCCTATGCCGTGCGGATGCGCGAGCACGGCGGCTCCGTCGTCAACGTCGGCTCGGTCGCGGGCCTGCGGGCGGCGCCGGGGATCGCGTTCTACGGCGCGAGCAAGGCAGCGCTGCTGCACCTGACCGAGGAGCTCGCCGTCGAGCTCGGGCCCGCCATCAGGGTCAACGCGGTCGCGCCCGCCGTGGTCAAGACCAGGTTCGCCGTCGCGCTCTACGAGGGGCGCGAGGAGAAGGCGTCGCGCGGCTACGCCCTCAAGCGGCTCGGCGAGCCCGAGGACGTCGCGGGGGCCGTGGCCTACCTGCTGTCCGACGACGCCGCGTGGACGACCGGGCACACGATGGTCCTCGACGGCGGCGCCACGCTCATCGACGGCTCGGCGATCGGCGGCTGACCGCGATGGAGGCGTTGCGCGACAAGGGAGTCGTGGTGACCGGAGCGGCCGGGGGCATCGGCCGCGCCATCGCCGAGGCCTGCCTCGCAGCCGGGGCACGCGTGGTCGTCAACGACCTCGACGCCGAGCGGCTGCTGGCGACCGCGACGGAGCTCGGCGCGTATGCCGTGCCCGCCGACGTCTCGACCAACGACGGCATCGCGGCGCTGATCGAGCTCTCGACCGCCCACCTCGGCCGCATCGACGTCTGGGTCGGCAACGCCGGCATCCAGGGCGGCCGCGGTCTGGAGACGCCCGACGAGACCTGGCAGCTCGCCCACGACATCAACGTCATGGCGCACGTGCGGGCGGCGCGCCTGCTTATGCCGACGTGGCTCGAGAGCGGGGGCGGCCGGTTCGTCGTGACCGCCTCTGCCGCAGGGCTGCTCACGATGATCGGTGCGGCGCCCTACTCCGTCACCAAGCACGCTGCGGTGGCCTTCGCCGAGTGGTTGGCTGCGACATACGGCCATCGCGGGATCGACGTGCACTGCCTGTGCCCGCAGGGCGTCGACACCGCCATCTATCGCAGCGCGGGCCACGTGCAGGGGCTGCTCGCCGCGGACGGTCTGCTCACGCCGGCCGAGGTCGCGGCCACGCTGCTCGAGGCGATCGAGCAGGGCCGCCACCAGGTCCTGCCCCACCCCCGCGTCCGGGAGTATGCCGTCGCCCGGGCCACCGACACCGACGCGTGGGTGCGCGGGATGCAGCGCCTGCAGCGCCGGTATGACGCCCCGCCCCGATCCACCGAGGAGAACGCATGAAGGCCTGGACCGTCGCCACCCTCGGCGAGCCCCGTGACGTGCTCGAGCTGAGCGAGCGTCCCTCACCCGAGCCCGGCCCCGGGCAGGTGCACGTGCGCGTGCGGGCGACCGCCGCGAACTTCCCCGACGTGCTCATGATCAAGGGCCTCTACCAGGTCAAGCCGCCGCTCCCGTTCGTGCCCGGCGTCGAGGTCTGCGGCGACGTCATCGCGGTCGGCGCGGGCGTGCAGCACGTCCGGCCGGGGCAGCGCGTCGCCGGCATGGCCGCCGTCCCGCACGGCGGGTTCGCCGAGGAGGCCTTGCTCGACGCGACCGCGACCATGCCCGTGCCCGACGGCATCTCGGACGAGGCGGCCGCGGCGCTGACCATCGCCTACCAGACCGGGTGGTTCGGCCTGCACCGTCGCGCCCACCTGCAGGAGGGGGAGTGGCTGCTCGTCCACGCCGCCGCGGGCGGGGTCGGCAGCGCCGCCGTGCAGCTCGGCAAGGCCGCGGGCGCCCGGGTCATCGGCGTCGTCGGTGGGCCGGACAAGGTCGAGGTCGCCCGCCGGCTCGGCTGCGACGCCGTCATCGACCGCCGCGACGAGGACGTCGCCGCGCGCGTCAAGGAGATCACCGAGGGGCACGGCGCGGACGTCGTCTACGACCCCGTGGGCGGCGCGGCCTACCAGCAGTCGACCAAGTGCATCGCGTTCGAGGGCCGCATCGTCGTGGTCGGGTTCGCCTCCGGCGACATCCCCGCGCCGGCGCTCAACCACGCGCTGGTCAAGAACTACTCGATCCTCGGGCTGCACTGGGGCCTCTACGCCACCAAGGACCCCCGCTCGCTGCTCGCCTGCCACCAGGAGCTGGCCCGCCTGCTCGCCGCCGGGGCCATCGCCCCGCTGGTCAGCGAGCGCGTCCCGCTGGAGGACCTGCCCGACGCCCTGTCCCGCCTCGGCGCGGGCGACACCACTGGACGGGTCGTCCTGACCCCCTGAGACTGGCGGTGAGCACGGTGGCCCCCGGCCCCGCGAGCGCCGCACCCGCACGGCCCGACATACGACCACTCGACGAGGAGTCCCCATGACCGCTCAGCCCGACCAGACCAGCACCCAGCGCACCGCCATCGTGACCGGTGCCGCCCGCGGCATCGGTGCCGCGGTCGCCCGCCGGCTCGCCTCCGACGGCATGGCCGTCGCCGTCCTCGACCTCGACGAGGCCGCCTGCCAGGGCGTGGTCGACGAGATCACCGGCGCCGGTGGCCACGCGCTCGCCGTGGGCGTCGACGTGTCCGACGAGGCCGCCGTCACCGCCGCCGTGGAGCGCGTCGCCGCCGAGCTCGGCGCCCCGACCGTGCTGGTCAACAACGCGGGCATCATCCGCGACAACATGCTCTTCAAGATGAGCGTCGACGACTGGGACTCCGTCATGGGCGTGCACCTGCGCGGCTCGTTCCTGATGACGCGCGCGGCGCAGCGCTACATGACGGAGGCGAGGTACGGCCGCATCGTCAACCTGTCCTCCACCTCAGCGCTCGGCAACCGCGGCCAGGCCAACTACGCCGCCGCCAAGGCCGGCATGCAGGGCTTCACCAAGACGCTGGCGCTCGAGCTCGGCAAGTTCGGCGTGACCGCCAACGCCATCGCCCCCGGCTTCATCGCCACCGACATGACCAAGGCCCTGGCCGAGCGCATGGGCATCACCTTCGAGCAGTTCCTCGAGGGCGCCGCCAAGGAGATCCCCGTGGCCCGCGTCGGCCAGCCCGAGGACATCGCTGCCACCGCGTCGTGGCTGTGTGCCGAGGAGTCGGGGTTCGTGAGCGGCCAGGTGATCTACGTGGCCGGCGGGCCACGCGACTGATCGACCCCGCGAGGACACGAGCGAGGAACGAGCAACGGGAGAGGACTGACATGAGGACGTTCAACGGGATCGACGAGGTCGTCGCCGCGACGGGCGAGCACCTCGGCTACAGCGACTGGCACGAGGTGACCCAGCAGCAGGTCGACCTGTTCGCGGAGGCGACGGGCGACCACCAGTGGATCCACGTGGACCCGGAGCGGGCGGCCCGCGAGACGCCGTTCGGCGGGACGATCGCGCACGGCTACCTGACCCTGTCGCTGATCCCCGGGCTGCTGCCCGAGGTCTACGAGGTGCGCGGCGTCACGATGGGGATGAACTACGGCGCCAACAAGATCCGCTTCCTCACGCCGGTGCGCGTGGGGTCGCGGGTGCGCGTCGGCATCCAGCTGCAGGAGACGAGCCCGAGCAAGGCGGGCCTGCAGATGGTCCTCGCGATGACGGTCGAGATCGAGGGCGCCGACAAGCCCGCGTGCGTGGCCGAGGTCGTCTACCTCCTGGTGCCCTGATGGACGACGCAGCGGCGGCCGCCCGGGCCGAGGTGCCCGGCCTGGACCTGGGCGCCCTGCGCGCCTACCTCGACCGCGAGACCCCGGGCCTGCTCGAGGGTGAGCTGTCGGCCCGGGTGCTGGCGGGTGGCAAGTCCAACCTGACGTATGCCGTGACCGACGCCTCGGGGGCCACCGTCGTCGTGCGGCGGCCCCCGCTCGGGCACGTCCTCGCGACGGCCCACGACATGGCGCGCGAGCACCGGGTTATCACGGCCCTGCACGACACCGCGGTGCCCGTGCCGGTGACCCACGCGTGCTGCGAGGACGAGGCAGTGATCGGCGCCCCCTTCTACGTCATGGAGCACGTCGCCGGGACGCCATACCGGCAGGCCTCCGAGCTGGTCGCGCTGGGTCCGGAGCGGACCCGCGCGATCAGCGAGCGCATGGTCGACACGCTCGTGGACCTGCACGCCGTCGACCCGCGGGCCGTGGGGCTCGAGGACTTCGGGCGCCCGGAGGGATTCCTCGCCCGGCAGGTCAAGCGGTGGGGCACCCAGCTGGAGGGGTCGCGCTCCCGCGACCTGGCCGGGGCCGACGAGCTGTATGCCGCGCTGACGCGTGGCGTGCCCGCCGACCAGCCGCCGGCGATCGTGCACGGCGACTTCCGCCTCGACAACCTGCTTGTCGGCCTCGTCGGCGGCGAGGTCGGCCGCGACGAGGTGCGGGCCGTCCTCGACTGGGAGATGGCCACCCTCGGCGACCCGCTCACCGACGTGGGGCTGCTCGTCGTCTACCAGCAGCTGGCGCGGCTCGGCGCGGGCGGCGACCTGATCACCGACGTCTCCGAGGCGCCGGGCTACCTGCCGCTGCGTGAGCTGCTCGCCCGCTACGCCGAGCGCAGCGGCCGCGACGTGAGCGACCTCGGGTTCTACGTCGGGCTGGCCTACTACAAGCTCGCCGTGATCCTCGAGGGCATCTACTACCGCCACACCCAGGGACAGACCGTGGGCGCGGGCTTCGCCGAGATCGGCGGCTACGTCGAGCCGCTCGTCGCGGGCGGGCTGCGCGCCCTCAAGGAGGAGAGCTGATGGACTTCACGATCGACGCCACGACGCAGGACTGGATCGACCGGACGCGGGCCTTCCTCGACGAGGAGATCCACCCCGCCGAGGCCGACTTCGCCCGCGAGTGCGGCGAGCTGGGCTGGCACTGGACCGCCTCCCCGACGCTCCAGCGGCTGCAGGCGGAGGCGCGGTCGCGCGGCCTGTGGAACCTTTTCCTCCCCGGTGAGCACGGCGCGGGCCTGACCAACCTGCAGTACGCCCACCTCGCCGAGCTCAGCGGTCACGCGATCGAGCTGGCGCCGCCGGCCATGAACTGCGCGGCCCCCGACACCGGCAACATGGAGGTGCTGGCGCAGTTCGGCTCGCCGGAGCAGCAGGAGCGGTGGTTGAGGCCGCTGCTCGCGGGCGAGATCCGGTCGGGCTTCGCGATGACCGAGCCCGCCGTCGCCTCCTCGGACGCCACCAACATCGAGATGACGATGCGCCGCGAGGGCGACGAGATCGTCATCGACGGCCGCAAGTGGTGGACGACCGGGGCGATGAATCCCGACTGCCAGATCTTCATCGTCATGGGCAAGACCGACCCGGGCGCCGAGCGGCACCGCCAGCAGTCGATGGTGCTGGTGCCGCGCGACGCCCCCGGCCTGACGGTGCAGCGCGGGCTCACCGTCTTCGGCTACGACGACCACGACCACGGCGGGCACGGCGAGCTGGTCTTCGACGGCGTGCGCGTGCCGGCGAGCAACATCATCGGGAGCGAGGGCACGGGCTTCGCCATCGCCCAGGCCCGCCTCGGCCCGGGCCGCATTCACCACTGCATGCGCTCCATCGGCCTCGCGGAGCGGGCGGTGGAGCTCATGTGCGAGCGGGCGTCGGAGCGCGTGGCCTTCGGTCGGCCGTTGGCCGAGCAGGGCGTGATCCGCGACTGGATCGCCGAGTCCCGGGTGCGGATCGAGCAGCTGCGCCTGCTCACCCTCAAGACCGCCTGGCTCATGGACACCGTCGGCAACAAGGGCGCCCACACCGAGATCCAGGCCATCAAGATCGCCACCCCCCGCACCGTGGAGTGGATCCTCGACAAGGCGATGCAGGTGCACGGCGGTGGCGGCGTCAGCTCCGACACCCCGCTCGCCCGGATGTTCGCGGGGATCCGGACCCTGCGCTGGGCCGACGGGCCGGACGAGGTGCACAAGAACGCCCTGGCCAAGGCCGAGCTGCGCCGTCACGCGGGTCAGCGGCGGGGTGACACCGCCGGCTGAGGGCAGCCGTCTGCCGTCCAGACGCGGTCCCCGCCGGCGCGCTTGGCGGCATACATCGTCTGGTCGGCGTGGAGCAAGGCCGGCTCCAGGGACGGCGACGTGATGAGCGCGACGCCGACGCTCACCGTCACGGGGGCGAGCGGCTCACCCCGGTGGTCGCGCCACTGCGTGCAGGCCGACACCGCACGGAAGGCGTCCAGGTCGCGCACCAGGCCGGTCGCGTCCGCGCGGGGGTCGGCCTGCTCCGAGCGCGGTAGCCGTATGACGACGAACTCCTCGCCGCCGTACCTCGCCACGAGGTCGTCCGCCGGCAGGTGCGACCGCAGGAGCTGCCCGAAGGCGCGCAGCACCGAGTCGCCCGCGGGGTGGCCGTGGGTGTCGTTGACCTTCTTGAACCCGTCGACGTCGATCATCGCGACCTGCCCCGGCCGCTGCGGCCCGGCGTCCGCGAGCGCGCCATCGGCCACCTCGAGCAGGTGCTGCCGGTTGTGCAGCCCGGTCAGGGTGTCGCGGATGCTGAGCTCGCGGATGCGCTCGTGGGCCGCGCGGAGCTCGGCAAGCGCCTGCTCGAGGCGGTCGGCGCGCGCCGCCTGCCGCTGCCGGTCGCGGCGCAGCTGCGCGGTGCGGTGCCAGACGTCGAGGGCGCGGGCCTTCGCGGAGGCATTCTCCCCGAGCTGGCGGGCGTGCAGGTCCGCGGAGAGCCGGGCCTCGGTGAGCGCGCCACGCAGGTCCCCGACGGCCTCGAGGCACCGGGACAGCGTGCGGCGGACCATCTGCTCGTCGCAGGCCGGCAGCTGCTCGACGAGGCAGGCCCGCGTCAGCTGGACGCCCCGCTCGGGGTTGCCCTGGCGCAGCGCCAGCTCGGCCAGGGTGCAGGCAGTCGCGCAGCGGGCCTCGAGGGTGGCGATGGTGCTGGGGTCGGGGATGTCGCGCAGCATGCGGGCGGCCCCCTCGGTGTCCCCCCGCGCGAGCAGGCTGTCGGCCTGGAAGCACCGCGCCCTGACGTAGCCGTCGCGCCAGCTGCCGCGCAGCAGCCGCAACGCCCGGTCGAGGTAGGCCTGACGGGCGGCCTCGGGCATGCCGAGACGTTCCCCGGCCTCGACGATGTTGAGCAAGATGGTGCCGGTGAGGCCGTCGTCGCCGGCGGTCTCGGCCAGCTCCAGGGCCTCGAGCAGCATGGGGAGCGCCTCGCGGTCGGTGCGGAAGCCCAGGAGGGCGCGGGTCTGCAGGGAGGAGGAGCGCCCGATCTGGCAGCCGACGCGGTCGTAGCCGTCGGACGCCGCGGCGAGGTAGGAGACCGCCGCGTCGTCCTGCTGCAGCACCACCAGGATGTTGCCGATGATCTCCAGGGCGCGGGCATGCCACCGGGTGCCGTCGGGGATGTCGCGCTCGGCCTCCATGGACAGGCGCAGGGCGTCGTCCCAGGCGAGGCGCGCCTGTGACAGCCGACCGCGGAGCAGGGTGGCGGCCGGGGAGCGTGGGAGCGCCCCCACCGCCCGCGCGAACTCCGTGGGGTGGTCCTGGCGCAGGTCCCAGGCCCGCTCCAGAGCCGGGTCGCCGTCCTCGCTCCCCGCCACACGGCCGGCGACGCCGCACGCGTCGGTCCTGGCCCTCGTGGCGTCTCCGCTCATGCGGCCCATGGTACGCAGGGATACCCCGTGGTAACGGGGCGTAACCAAAGCGCTGGCCGTGCCTCCCCGGAGGCCGGGGGCCAGGCCCATAGACTGTCGCGGTGCTGACAACCCTCCTCGACGGCCAGGTGATGGCCGAGAAGCACGGCTCCGGCAGCCCCCGCGTCCTCGCGATGCACGGCTGGGCCCGCACGCGCCACGACTGGGCCCCGGTGCTCGGTGGTTACGACGCCGTCGCGGTCGACCTCGCCGGGTTCGGCGCGACGCCTCCCCCCGAGGGCGAGTGGTCGACCGAGCAGTATGCCGAGAGCCTGCTGCCTCTCCTGGACCCCGCCTCGCCGCTCGTGCTGATGGGGCACTCGTTCGGCGGACGCGTGGCAGTGCACCTCGCCCGGCTGCGGCCCGACGCCGTCCGCGGTCTGGTGCTCACCGGCGTCCCGCTGCTGCGCCCCGACGCGTCCGGCGCCCCGGCGCGCAAGGGCGGCCCCCTCGACCTGCGCATCGCCAAGGCCCTGCACCAGCGCGGGATCGTCCCGGAGTCCGTCGTCGACAAGTACCGCCGCAAGTACGGCTCCGCGGACTACAACGCCGCGCAGGGCGTGATGCGGACCGTCCTGGTCAAGGCGGTCAACGAGGACTACACGCGCGAGCTCGAGGCGGTGCGCGCGGCCGGCATACCGGTCGAGATGGTGTGGGGCGAGGGCGACACGGCCGCCACCGTCCCCATGGCTCGCCGGGCCGCCGAGATCGCCGGGCCGACGGCCCGGCTCGAGGTGGTCCCCGGGTCCTCCCACCTGA
The DNA here is from genome assembly GCF_002479615.1 of Arsenicicoccus sp. UBA7492. NCBI lineage: Bacteria > Bacillati > Actinomycetota > Actinomycetes > Micrococcales > Intrasporangiaceae > Arsenicicoccus > Arsenicicoccus sp. UBA7492. Next base: position 154,422 of record NZ_DLOE01000036.1, read on the forward strand.
TCGACACGGCCCTGACCGCACAGCTGCGCGCCGCGTTGGACCGGGTGCTCGCCGACGCTCCCGCCGAGCTCCCCACGGACACGACCGCAGACGCCCCGACCAGCAAGGAGACCGACGCGTGATCCTCGACGTCATCACCTGGGCCGCCGTCGCGGCCGCCCTCGCCGCCGAGGACTCGCGCTGGCTGCGGGTCGCGCAGCGCGAGCACTACGAGCCGGGCCGGGGCCTGGCCATGGCCGGGCTGTGGAGCAGGGTCAAGCCCGAGAACCAGCTGCTCCTCGCGGCCGCCGCGCTCTGCATCGCCGCCGGCCTGTGGGCCGAGCCGGTCACCCTGCTCGGGCTCGCCGCGATCGCCGCCTGGCCGCTCGGCCTGCCGGTGCGCGGCCGCTCCGCCAGGTTCGGCTGGACCGACCGGATGAAGCGCCTCACCGGCGTGACCGTCGGTCTGCAGGTGGTCCTCGCCGCCGCGGCCGGTCTGCTCGGTGGGCCGTATGCGGCCGCCGTGGTCGCCCTGCTCGCGGTGCCGACGATCGATCTGGCGATGGCGATCATGCGCCCGGTGGAGAAGAAGCTGGCCCAGCGGTGGGTCGTCGAGGCCCAGGACAAGCTGCGCCGCCTGCGCCCGACCGTCGTCGCGATCACCGGGTCCTACGGCAAGACGTCGACCAAGCTCTACGTCAACCAGCTGCTGTCCCGCTCGCACGCCGCCGTCGCCTCGCCCGCGTCGTTCAACAACCTCATGGGCCTGTCCCGCACCGTCAACGACCGGCTCGTGCCCGGCACCGAGGTCTTCGTCGCCGAGATGGGCACCTACGGCCCCGGCGAGATCCGCGAGCTCTGCCGCGTCTTTCCCCCGACGATCGCCGCCATCACCACGATCGGCGAGGCCCACCTCGAGCGGATGAAGAACCGCGAGACCATCGTCCGCGCCAAGTCCGAGATCACCGAGGACGCCGCGACATCCGTGCTCAACGTCGACGTGCCCGAGCTCGCCGCCCTGGCCGACCGGCTCGACGGCGTCAAGCGCGTCGTGCGCTGCTCGACCGTGCCGGGGACCCGCGCCGACGTGGTCGTCGCGCCCGTCGAGGACGGTCGCTGGGAGGTGACCGTCGACGGGACGCCCGTCACGACGGTCGACGCGCCCGGTGCCGGTCACCCGATCAACCTCGCGGTCGCCGTCGGCATCGCCCGCGCGCTCGACGTCGACCCCGCCACGCTGGCGCCGCTCATGGTCGACCTGCCGGGCGCCGCCCACCGCGCCGAGCTGCAGCGCGACGGGCGCGGCGTCGCCGTCATCGACGACACCTACAACTCCAACCCGGACGGCGCGGCCTCCGCGCTGCGGTCGGCCCGGGCGGCCGTGGGCGAGGGCGGCCGGATCTACACCATCACCCCCGGCATGGTGGAGCTCGGCGACCAGCAGGCCGAGCGCAACCGGACGTTCGGCGCCGACGCGACGGCCGCGCCCCACCAGGTGCTGGCCATCACGCAGCTCACCAACAAGAAGGCCCTGCTCGCCGGCGCCGAGGGTCAGCCGGGTGAGGTCCGCACCTACGCCTCGCGCGAGGAGGCGGCCGCCGCGATCATGCCCGAGACGCGCGCGGGCGACGTGGTGCTCTTCGAGAACGACCTCCCCGACAACTACCCCTGACGGCGGTGAGGGCGGCGCGCCGCGAGACGCTCACCCCCGCCGCGCGGCGGGCGAGCGGCATACGATCGCCTGTAGCCACCCTGCCGTCTGCAGAAAGGTCTCACGACCATGTCCCAGACCGTGACCGTCGTCTTCGGCGGGCCGTCTGCCGAGCACGACATCTCCATCCTCACCGGGCTGCAGTGCGAGCGCGTCCTGCAGCGCGCCGGCGCCCAGGTCCAGTGCCTCTACTGGGACCGCGGTGGCCGCTGGCACGCGGTGCCGGCGCAGACCGAGGCGCGGGACTACCTCGACGGCGCCCCGGCCAAGGCGCAGAGGGTCGAGCTCAAGATCGGCGCCGGCGCCGACGACGGCTTCCAGATGAAGGCCGGCTTCCGTGGCACCAAGACCCTCGACCTCGGCTCGGTGCTGCTCGCCCTGCACGGCGGCGCCGGTGAGTCGGGCGGGACGCAGGCGCTCTTCGAGCTGCTGGGCGTCCCGGCGACCGGCTCGTCCCCGGCCGCCGCGGCGCTCGGCATGGACAAGCTGGCCTTCGGCGCGCTGATGGCCGACGCCGGGGTCCCGGCGCTGCGCCGCGAGATCGTCTCCCCGGACTTCCGCCCGAGCTTCGAGGGGCCCTACATCGTCAAGCCGCGCTTCGGTGGCTCGTCGATCGGCATCGAGGTCGTCGAGGACTACGACACGGCCCTCGCCCTGCTCAAGTCCAGCCTGCACATGCGCGCCGGCGCGGTCGTCGAGCCCTACCGCGACGACCTGTGGGACCTCAACATCTCCTTCACCACCGCCCCGCAGTTCAAGACCTCGCTGATCGAGAAGCCCCTGCGCAAGGAGGGCGGCGCGATCTACGACTACGCCGGCAAGTACATGGGCGGCGGGGCCGACGGCATGACCTCCGCGCCGCGTGAGCTACCCGCGCAGATCGACCCGGCGCTCGAGGCGCAGGCCCGCGAGCTCGCCCGCCAGGTCCAGCAGCTCACCGGCCTGACCGGCATCAACCGCCTCGACTTCCTCACCGACGGCACCGACATCTACGTCAACGAGGTCAACTCGATCCCCGGCGCGATGGCGCTCTACTTGTGGCCCGACGAGGACCCAGGCAGGCTTCTGCTCGCCATGGTCGAGGAGGCCAAGACCGCCAACCGGCGTGTGCCGACCGCCTCCTTCGAGGAGGGCGCGGCCCTGCGCGCGGCCGGCGGCATCTCCGGCAAGCTGACCGGGCTCGGCCCCCAGCGCTGAGCCGTAGGCCGAAGCCCCCCACCGCTGCTCGTCGCGGTGAGGGGCTTCGGCATACGGCCGCCCGGATCAGCCGGCGGCCTTCTCGACCTTGTCGGCCTGCTTGCCGAGGACGGTGTCGACGAGCTTGTTGGCCTTGTCGACGTCCGTGCCCTGGGTCTGCACGACCACGAGGTTGTTGCCGCGGTTGACGGCGCCCATCGAGACCGCCATCTTCTGCCCCATCGCCTCGGCCGACATCTGAAGGCCCTTGGCGTCCTTGGTCTCGAGCTTCGGCGAGCTCATCTTGAGGTCGATCGACACGGCCCCGGTCCCCATCTTGATCGTCTTGCAGGAGTCCGCCACCTTGGTCAGCTGCGCCGGCACGTCCTTGGCCTTGCCAAGCGTCTCCACGACCACCTCGACCTGGGTCTTGTCCGTGCCGCTGCCCTTGGCGAAGCTGCGCTTGGCGTAGGACGACGGGTTGTCGGCCGACATCGTGCTCATGGCGTTCATCGCGTCCTTGCAGGCCTGCGGGACGTCCTTGGCATTCTTGAAGATCTGTTCGGCCGACTTGTCGTCCTGCTTGGGCTTGGTCTCGTCCACGGAGCCGGCCTCCCAGCCGCCGTCGGGTAGGTCCCCCGCCTCCAGCATGGACGACTTGGCCTTGTCCTGGGACAGGTCCTTGGGTGCGCCCCCGCACGCGCTGAGACCCAGCGCGGTGGCGGCGATGGTGGTGATGACGAGCGTGCGACGCACGAGACTTCCCCCTCGATCGATCTGCTGTGACCCGTCGAGCCTAGGGGGAACCACCGGCGCCCGTGTCCAGGACCCGGCAGATGGGGGTGGCCACGGCAGCCACGATGGAGTATGACGGAGGTGGCGGCTTCTCGCCATACGGCTCCTGTCCCCGACGAAGGTGAGGCACCCTCATGGCCGAGCTCAAGAAGACCCTCGGGTTCCTCCCGCTGATCGCGCTGGGGGTGGCGGGGGTCATCGGGTCGAGCTGGATCTACACCAACTCGGCGTTCTTCGAGCAGTACGGCGCGGGCGGCATGATCTTCGGCCTCGCCATCGGGACGCTGCTGGCGGCGTGCGTGGCGCTGGCCTACGCGGAGCTGACCACGCTGTTCCCGCGCGCGGGTGGGGAGGTCGTCTACTCGTTCACGATCCTCGGGCGGCCCGCGAGCTTCCTGACGGGGTGGATGCTGATCGGTGCCTACGTGTCGAGCCTCGCCTTCTACGTCACGGCCTTCGGGCTGCTGCTCGGCAAGTTCATGCCGGTGATGGAGGAGCACCCGCTCTACTCCATCAACGGGGAGGCGGTCACGGCGCCCGTGCTGATCGCCGGGGTGGCGCTGACGCTGCTGCTCTTCGCTCTCAACTGGTGGGGCGTGGAGGTCGGCGCGCAGGTGCAGGTCATGCTGTTCGCGGCGATGGTGGTGATCGGGCTGGCCCTGGTGGTGGTCGGGTTCGCCGCCGGCTCACCCGACAACTTCTGGCCGCCGTATGCCGCCGACCACAACGCCCTCACCGACACGCTGCGCTTCGTGGTGCCGGGGATGACCTACATGGCGGGCTTCGGACTGGTCGCGGTGCTCGCCGAGGACGCCGACCTGCCGCCGCGACGGATCGCGCGCGCCGTCATCTGGACGGTCCTGCTGGCGGGCACCTTCTACTGCCTCGTCCTGCTGTCGAGCGCGTGGGTCATGCCGTGGGAGGAGGTCGCGGGCATGAAGCTCGGCACGATCGACGCGTTCAAGGCCGCGGGCTTCCCGGTGCTCGGGTGGGGGGCGTTCGCCATCGCGATCCTCGGTCTGCTGACCAGCTTCCTCGGGCTGTTCATCGCGACGTCCCGCGTCGTCGTGGCCATGGCGCGCGCCGGGCTGCTGCCCGCCGGGCTGGCGCGGCTGGACGCGCGCCGGGGCACCCCGCGCAACGCGCTGGTCTTCACCGTCGTGGTGACCTTGGCGCTCGGCTGGCTCGGCAAGGCGGCAGTGGTGTGGTTCCTCGACACCGGCGGCATCTATCTCGGCGCCGTGTGGATCATGGTCGTGCTGGCGAAGTACGCGCTGCCCCGGCGTTATCCGCACCTCGCGGCGCGCCGGCGCCTGCAGACCTCGTGGATCCCCGCGGTCGGCGCCCTCGGTGCTGCCGTGGTGATCGTCATGGCCCTGTGGCCGGGCACCAACGTGTCCCTGGTCTGGCCCGCGGAGTACCTCATCCTCGGGGTCTGGCTCGGCCTCGGCGCGATCCTGTATGCCGTGAGCCGCTCCCTGCCTCGCGAGGAGGCGCTGGACGCGCTGCTCGGCGAGTACGCCGACACCCTGGTCGAGGGGGCGCCGGAGGCGTCGAGGGGGACGCGCCCATGACCTCCCCCCGGTCGGCCCCCACGCCAGTCCCATGGCTCACCGACCCGGATCCTGCTCTGCTGCATGTGCTCTCGTCGCTCGCGCCGTCCTTGCCGCCGCTGGTGCCCGCCGCGTCCGAGGAGGCGGTGGACGCGGTCGGGGCCGGCGAGTGCGGGGAGCCGCTGGTGGTCCTGCCGCCCGAGCTGGGCCGCCGCCACTGCTATCGCGAGCTCGACCTGCCGACCGCGCCGCTCGCGATGCGGCTGCGTCGCGGCGTGGTCGAGCGGCTCCTGCAGGCCCAGGACGCCCTGCCGGACGGGTTCTCGCTGGTCGTGCTCGACGGGTGGCGGACGTCGCGGTTCCAGGGCGACCTGCTCGCCTACTACCGCGAGCAGACCGGCGAGCCGCTCGACGGCTACGTCTCCGACCCGGCGTCCTCCACGCGCATGGCGCCGCACACCACGGGTGGGGCGGTCGACCTGACGCTCGCTCACGAGGGGGTGGCGCTGGCGCTGGGCACCGACTTCGACAGCTTCGACGACGCGGCCCACCTGCTGGCGCTGGAGTCGGTGGGCGACGACGACGAGGCCCATCGGCGCGTGGCGCGCGACCTGCGGCGTCTGCTCGGGCAGGTGCTGACCGGCGCCGGGCTTGCGCCCTACCCGCTCGAGTGGTGGCACTGGTCCTACGGCGAGCAGCGCTGGGCAGCCCAGCACCGCCTGGACCGCACCATCTACGCGCCGGTGGAGGCCCCCTAAGGGCGTCGACCGATCCGTGCGCTGACGTGCACGGTCCAAGGTGCGTCGGGGCAGCACCTTTGCCACACATGGCGGTGCCCGGTGCGTCCAAGGTGCGTCGGGACAGCAGCTTGGTCACGCATGGGGGCGCTGGGTGCGACCAAGGTGCGGCGGGGCAGCACCTTTGTCACGTAGGGCGCGGTCGATCGCGCCGTCAGCGACGACCAGGACGCTCAGCCCCGGCTGACGCCGTGCTGTCGTCCGCCGCGGGGGTGAGGGGCAGGCGCAGGGACAGCAGGCCGCGCGTCGCGATCGCCGCGGCGAGGGCCCAGCCGAGCAGGTGGCACCACAGCGGGTCGGCGATGAAGACCAGCACCATCGCGGCCAGCACGGGGACCAGCCATCGCAGGGCGCGGACGACATACCCGCCAAAGCTGGGCATGGTGACCCCGGCGTTCTCGGCGACGGACTTGACCATGAAGTTGGGGCCGTTGCCGATGTAGGTGATCGCGCCGCACAGCACGGACCCGAGCGAGATGGCGGTGAGGTAGAGCTCGGGCACGTTGGCGACGCGCGTCTCGCCGGGCAGCTGCGAGGCCATCTCGAAGAAGGTCGCGTAGGTCGGGGCGTTGTCGAGCACCGCGGACAGTCCGCCGCTGAAGAGGAAGAACGTGACCTCGCCGAGCGGCAGCGACGGCGCGACCTGCCGCAGGAAGCGCAGCGCCGGGATCATCGTGAGGAAGATGCCGATGAACAGCGCCGCGACCTCGACGATCGGCGCCCAGGTGAACCCGTTGTCCTCGAAGCGGGTCCGCTTGTCTCCCAGCCGGTATGACGCGCCCGCCGCCCCGAGCATCACCAGCTCGCGCCAGGGGACCAGCTGCAGGACGCCGACGTGCCCGGACTCGATGGCGTGGACGTCGACCGACGGCAGGAAGGCCACCGCGGCGACGATCACGGCCAGCCAGACGATGTTGGCCCGGCCGTGCAGGCCGAGGGGGGTCTGCTGGGCCTCGTCCGCCTCGAGGTCGGCCGCCTGCTCGTCGCGGTAGGCCCGCCGCTCGACGCCGTAGTAGGTGACGAGCAGCAGCGCGTTGACGAAGAGCCACTCGGGGGCGAGCGAGAAGGTCCAGGTGAAGGGGACGCCGCGCAGCATCCCGAGGAACAGCGGCGGGTCGCCGAGCGGGGTGAGCAGGCCGCCGCAGTTGGCGACGACGAAGATCGCGAAGACCATCGTGTGGACCTTGTGGCGACGCTCGGAGTTGGTGTTGAGCAGCGGGCGGATCAGGAGCATCGCGGCGCCGGTGGTGCCGATGAAGCTCGCCAGGACCCCGCCGACGGCCAGGAACGCGGTGTTGTTGCGGGGCGTCGCGCGGATGTCACCGGCGAGGAAGAGCCCGCCCGCGACGACGAACAACGACAGCAGCAGGGTGATGAACTGGGCGTACTCCAGCAGGGCGTGCCACACGAGCGCGTGCTCACCGGCGAGCACCACCCACAGCGCCGTCGGCAGCCCGAGCCCGAGCGCGACCGCCGCCTGCACCTTGGGTCGCTCCCAGTGGTGCGCCGTCACGGGGTGCAGCGGCAGCACCGCGATGGACAGCAGCATCGTCACGAAGGGGATGAGTCCCCACCACGCCACCTGCATGTGAACGCACCTCCTGGGTCCGCGAACCGCCAGTCTAGGGAGGGGATCCCGGCGCGCGCGCAGCGACTCCATCCACTGGTCCGCATGACGATCCACGCCGAAAAGTGCCTGAAACATCAACAACACCGAGCCGTGATCTTCGGCGCGTAGCGTCACAGGTGTGACCGGCCTCACCATGCCTTCGACCTACCGTCCCACCGTGATCGGCGTCGCCCGCATCGCCCCGATGGAGCGCTCCCCGCTCCTCGTGCTGCTCTCCCGCGCGGGTGAGCAACTGCGCGGCGTGGACCTCCGTCTCGCCACGCCCCAGCGCCTGGCCTGCCACCTCGACTCGACGTCCACCGCCCCCACCGTGGTCGTGCCCCTCTCGCTCACGCCGCAGCGTCAGCTCCTGGAGGAGATCCAGACCGAGCTGGCCCGGGCCGGCAGCGGCGCGGTCGTGGCGAGCGCCCTCGGGACGGACGGGACGATCGCCACGGCGCTCGGGCGCCGCCTGCTCGACCAGGGCCTCGACTCGCCGGAGGACGTGTGCCTGGTGGTCGCGCCGTTCGGCTGGGAGTCGGAGGTGGAGGTCTCGCTCGCCTGGGCCGGTATGACGATCCAGGCGCAGACCCCGGCCCGCGTCATCCCCTGCCGCGCGGACCGTCTGGAGGAGCAGGTCCGCCACCACCGGTCCCGCACGCGGGGTCACGTCGCGGTGGTGCCGTGGGAGCTGGTCACCGGGTCGTTCACCGTGCGGCTGCGCCAGACCGTGCAGCACCTGCCCGTGCCCGTCCTCGACCCGGTCGGGCCGACGCGCGAGGTGGCGGCCCGGCTGGCGGCGGCGTACCGGCATACGCTCGGCCGCAACCGCAACCACACCTGGACGTCGATGGCCGCGTCCGCCTGAGCGGGCACTGGTCGAGTCGTGTCTCCGCCGACCTCGCGCACCGCGCGCCTCGGGCGTCGGGCGTCGGGCGTCGAGGGGACGCAGATGCGTGCGACACGCCGCGCGATGGGACATCTGCGTCCCCTCGGCCTCACCCCGCCCGACATGAGCGCCCGACATGAGCGCCCGACGGGCCCCCGCGGACGCACCGTCAGGAGGTGGGCGGGCGCGACCAGTGCTGCGTCAGCAGGCGCTGGGCCTCGAGGGGAGACAGGCCCGCGATCTCCTGGTCCGTCAGGTGCAGCTCGGCGCGCAACGCTGTCTGGAGCCATGGGGGCAGGTCCGGCGCGGGAGCGGGCTCCGGTGTGACGGGGGTGGATTCGTAGAGGCGCCCCATCGACGCCACCACCGCTGCCAGGGGGCGCAGCTCGGGGGCGTCTCCCATGCGCTCGAGGCGTTCGCGCAGCTCGGCGTAGACCTCGCTGTCCGCGCGAGCCCCCACGGCCCACACCTCGGAGACCTCCAGGACCGTGGTCCCGTCGGCGTCGCGGGTGACTCGCCAGATGATGCGCCAGTCCCGGTCGCCGACCACGAGCTTGCGGAACCCGACGAGGGGACCGAGCAGCGGCTCGCCGGCGTCGGGGGAGCGCTCGAGCAGGAGCATCTTGGTGAAGGCCGCCCGGACGATGCGGGGATCCTTCTTGTGCAGCCGGCGCAGGTCGTCCACCGCATCGTCGGTCAGACGGACGACGCACCGGCGGCCCGGGCCGTCGGTCATGCCTGGCGCGCGGTGATGTCGAGCGCGAGCTCAGCCTCGAGCTCGGCTCGGGTCAGGCCGAACTGCTCGATCGCCTCGTCGAGATCGGTGCGGGCGCCGGAGTCCGTCGCGAGCCGCGCCATGACCAGAGCCGCCTCCCGCAGCGTCTCGCGATCCCGGCGCAGGGCCTCGATCTCGTGCTCGGGCACCACCTCGGCCACCACTCGGCCGTGACGCGACAGCGTCACTCCCTCGCCGGCCTCGGCGCGGCGGACGAGCGTGGAGATGCCGGCCGAGGCGGCTTCGGTGATCGTGAGGACGGCCATGTCTCGACTGTACAGAATTCTGGGCCTGCGTGACCACGCCTGGACGTGGAGGGGACGCAGATGCGTGCGACACGCCGCGCGACGCGACATCTGCGTCCCCTCGGCCTCACCCCGCCCGACATGAGCGCCCGACATGAGCGCCCGACAGGAGCGCCCGACGGGCCCGCGGCGGACGCGCCGTCAGGAGGTGGGGAGCTCCCGCTTGAGGATCTTGCCCGTGGCGCCCTTGGGCAGGGCGTCGACGAAGCTGATGTGGCGGGGGTACTTGTAGGCCGCGAGGCGGGCCTTGCAGAACTCGCGCAGCTCCTCGGCCGTGGCGTCGTCGGCGGCCAGCCCCGACTCGGGCTTGAGGGCGACGAAGGCCGCGACCTCCTCGCCGTAGTGCTCGTGCGGCTGCCCCACGACGGCGGCCTCGAGGATGCCGGGGTGCTCGTAGAGCACCTCCTCGACCTCGCGCGGGTACACGTTGTAGCCGCCACGGATGATCATGTCCTTGGCCCGGTCGACGATGGAGTAGTAGCCGTCGCTGTCCCGCCGCCCAAGGTCCCCGGAGCGGAACCAGCCGTCCTGGATGGCCTCGGCCGTGGCGTCGGGCCGGCCCCAGTAGCCGCGCATGATGTTGGCGCCCTTGATGACGATCTCGCCGATCTCGCCCTCGGGCACTGGCTCGCCCTCGGGGGTGCGCAGGTCCATCTCGACGCCCTCGATCGGAGTGCCGATCGATCCCGGCTTGCGCACCCGCTCCGGGTGGTTGAAGGACGCGACGGGTGACGTCTCGGACAGTCCATAGCCCTCGAGGATCATCGCGTCGAAGGTCTCCTCGAACGCCCGCAGCACCTCGACGGGCAGGGACGCGCCCCCGGAGATGCAGGTGCGCAGCGAGGACAGGTCGGGGATCTCGCCACCGGCGGCCGTGACGGCGCGCGCGGCCTGCAGCATGGCGGCATACATCGTCGGCACCCCCTCAAAGATCGTGGCCCGGTCGCGCTGGATGACCTCGAGCGCCTTGTCGGGCGCGAACCGCGGGATCAGGCTGAGGGTCGCGCCGGCCAAGATCGCGGTGTTCATGGCGCAGGTCATGCCAAAGACGTGGAACAGCGGCAGGCACCCCACGACCGTGTCCTCGGGGGTGAGGCGCAGGAGGGTGCGGCCGCAGACCTCGGCGTTGCTGCGCAGGTTGCGGTGCCGCAGCTCGGCACCCTTGGGGCGTCCGGTGGTGCCGGAGGTGTAGAGGATGACCGCGGTGTCCTCGTCGTCCCGGTCGACCGCCTCGGTGACGGGCTCGGCCGCCGCGAGCAGGCCGGGCAGGTCGGTGACGGGCACGAAGGTCGCTCCCGCCTCCTCGGCTCCCTCAGCGGCGTCGGGCGTCGCGGCGATGATGAGGCGGGCACCGGAGTCCTGCAGGTAGTAGGCCACCTCGCGGGGCTTGAAGAGCGGGTTCATCGGCACGACGACCCCGCCAGCGCGCAGGATGCCGTAGTAGGCGACCACGAACGCCGTGATGTTGGGCAGGCTCAGCACGACAGGGTCGCCGGGACCGACGCCCTGGCTGCGCAACCACCCCGCCGCGAGCGCCACGCGCTGGTCGAGCTCGGCATAGGTGAGCTGCTCCTCGTCCTGCCGGACGGCGATCCGGTCCCCGTGCCGGGACGCGGTGTCGGTGAGGATCTGGGCGAGGTTGGCCATCGGATGCTCCTGGCGTCGTTGCACGGGCGTGGTCACCCCCGTGATCGAGGGTTACCAGAGCGTAGGCGGCGGGGCTTGCCGCGTCCATAGACGGTCCAAGGTCCGGGCGGGATGGTTGTCCCGGTCCGGCGGGCGTGGTGGGATCGGTCGACATCCTGCCGTCGTCGTCGTGCGAGAGGTTTGCCATGACCAGCCCGAGCCACCCCACCACCCCCACCGCGGATCGCGAGCTGGACATCGTCGTCTACGGAGCGACGGGGTTTGTCGGGGGCCTGATCGCGGGCCACCTCGCCCGTCACGCGCCGGACGGCGTGCGGATCGCCCTCGCAGGACGCTCGGTCGGGCGTCTCGAGTCGGTGCGGGCGGGGCTGCCGGCCCGGGCCGCGGACTGGCCGCTCGTGGTGGCCGACTCGGACGACGCGGTGTCCCTGGCCACCATGGCGGTGCGGACCCGTGTGGTGCTGTCCACCGTCGGGCCCTACGCCCGGCACGGCCTGCCGCTGGTCGGTGTGTGCGCCGAGCTGGGCACGGATTACGTCGACCTCACGGGCGAGACCCTCTTCGTCCGCGACTCGATCGACCGCTTCGAGGAGGCGGCGCGTGAGTCGGGGGCGCGGATCGTGCACTCGTGCGGCTTCGACTCCGTGCCGTCCGACCTCGGGGTGCTGCTCACCGCGGACCGGGCCCACGAGGACGGCGAGGGCACGCTGCTCGAGACGACGCTGCACGTTCGGCGCATGCGGGGCGGCTTCAGCGGCGGGACCCTGGACTCCATGCGGGTGCAGGTCGACACCGTGCGGGGCGACCGGTCCAAGGTCCGCGTGGCGATCGACCCCTATGCCCTGAGCCCCGACCGCGACGCCGAGCCGGAGCCGGTCGGCCGCATCGGCCAGGTGTGGCTCGAGCGCAGCGCCGACACCGGGTCCTGGGCAGCCCCGTTCTTCATGGGCGCCTACAACGGTCAGGTCGTACGTCGCAGCAACGCGCTCGCGGGGTGGAGCTACGGCCGGGGGATGCGCTACCGCGAGGTCGTCGACACCGGACGCAAGGGCGCTGCGCCGCTCAAGGCGGTCGCGATGGCCGCCGTCATGCCGGCGTTGGTCACGGGCTTCTCCACCCCCGGGCTGCGGCAGGTCGTGGACCGGGTGCTGCCCTCGCCGGGCGAGGGGCCGAGCGAGAAGTCCCGCGCCGCGGGCGAGTTCGTCATGGAGGTCCACGCGACCACGACGACGGGCGCGCGCTTTTTGACGACCGTGTCAGCACCGTTCGACCCGGGCTACGACGGCACCGCCGTGATGATCGGCGAGGCCGCGCTGGCGCTGGTCCTCGACCGGCCGCGCCTGCCCGAGATCGCGGGTGTCCTCACCCCGGCCACCGGGCTGGGCGAGGTCTATGCCGCCCGCCTGGCCGACCAGGGCTTCACCATCGAGACCCGCAGGGCCTGACGGGCGCCGCATCTGCGGCGGCTATGCTCAGTCTTGTCCGCAGATGCGGTCAGGATGGGAGGCTCGTCGTGGAACGCATCCGGATCAAGGACGCCGCCGCGCTGCTCGGGGTCAGCGACGACACCGTGCGGCGGTGGGTCGACCAAGGCCAGCTCGGCGCCGGCAAGGACGCGTCGGGGCGCCTCGTCGTGGACGGGCCGGACCTCGCCCGCCTCGCCCGCGAGCAGGCGGCCGAGCTCCCCGACGTGCTCGGGGTCGGCTCCTCGGCCCGCAACCGCCTCGTCGGGCTGGTGACGGAGGTCGTCGCGGACGGCGTCATGGCCGAGGTGTCCCTGCAGTGCGGCCCGTTCACGATGGTCTCCCTGATGAGCCGCCGCTCGGCGGAGACGCTCGGGCTCGAGCCCGGGCGCGTGGCCGTGGCCGTCGTCAAGGCGACCACGGTGATCGTCGAGACCCCGGCGGGGCAGTCGTGACCGGCCGTATGCCGACCGCGCGTCGCACACCCCTGACCCGCACCGCGCTGGTCGCCGCCTCCGTGCTCGCCGCACCGGTCCTCGCCGTGTCCGCGTGCGGGGCCGCCACCGGCCCGAGCGGGAGCGCCGCGTCGGGGACCGGCGCCTCGGGCAGCAGCGCCGGTTCCTCGGGCTCGGGTTCCTCGGGCTCTGGCCCCTCCGGCTCGGCGACGGCTGGGGCGACGCGGACGCTCACGGTTTTCGCCGCCGCCAGCCTCCGGCAGACCTTCACCCGGCTCGGCGCGGAGTACGAGAAGTCGCACCCCGGCTCGACGGTGTCCTTCAGCTTCGCCGGGTCCAGCGACCTCGTGGCCCAGCTCGAGCAGGGGGCGCCGGCCGACGTGCTGGCGACCGCCGACGAGCGCACCATGACCAAGGCGCTCGGCGCACGCCTGCTCGGCGCCGAGCCACGCCCCTTCGCCACCAACACGCTCACGATCGTGACCCCGCCCGACAACCCCCGGCAGGTCACCCGCCTCGCCGACCTCGCGCGGGACGGGGTGTCCGTCGTCGTGTGCGCGCCCCCGGTGCCCTGCGGTGCCGCGACCGAGCGCGTCGAGAAGTCCTCGGGCGTCACGCTCAAGCCCGTCAGCGAGGAGCAGTCGGTGACCGACGTCCTCGGCAAGGTCCGGGCGGGCCAGGCGGACGCCGGCATCGTCTACGCCACCGACGCGCGGTCGGCGGGCTCCGCGGTGCGCCTCATACCGCTCCCCGAGGCCTCCGCCGCCGTCAACACCTATCCCATCGCCGTCACGTCGACGGCGCGCGGCGCCGACGCCCAGGCCTTCGTCGACCTCGTCACCGGTCCGCAGGGCCGGGCGGTGCTGACCGAAGCCGGGTTCCAGAAGCCGTGAGCCGCAGGGGTCCTCGCGTCGAGGCCGGCCGCCTGCCCTGGTGGGCCTGGCTGCCGGCGCTCGCGGGAGCGACGTTCGTGCTGCTGCCGCTCGTGGCGATGCTGGCCCAGGTCGACCGGTCGCGCTTCGTCGAGCTGGTGACCAGCGAGTCCTCGCTCGCGGCGCTGGGGCTGAGTCTGCGCACCGCGCTCGCCAGCACCGCGCTGTGCCTCGTCCTCGGGGTGCCGCTCGCGCTCGTCCTGGCCCGCACCCGACTGCCCGGTCTCGGCGTCCTGCGGGCCCTCGTCCTGCTGCCGCTGGTGCTGCCGCCGGTGGTGAGCGGGTTGGCGCTGCTGCTGACCTTCGGGCGGCGCGGGCTGCTCGGTCAGCACCTCGAGCTGATCGGCATCCGAGTGGGATTCACGTCCACGGCGGTGGTCCTCGCGCAGGCGTTCGTGGCGCTCCCGTTCCTCGTCGTGTCCCTCGAGGGGGCGCTGCGGTCGGCGGGGCAGCGCTACGAGACCGTGGCGGCGACGCTGGGGGCCTCACCGACCACCGTGCTGCGCCGCGTGACCCTCCCGCTCGTGCTGCCGGGGCTGCTGTCGGGGACGGTGCTGTGCTTCGCCCGCTCCCTGGGCGAGTTCGGCGCGACGCTCACCTTTGCCGGGTCGCTGCAGGGCGTCACCCGCACGCTCCCGCTCGAGGTCTATCTCCAGCGCGAGACGGATCCCGCTGCGGCCGTGGCGCTCTCGCTCGTCCTGGTCGTCGTCGCCGGGGTCGTCGTCGGACTGGTGCACCGCCCCAGTGCGCGGGAGCGTGTCGCGTGACGGCCCTCCAGGTGCGCGTGGAGGTCCCTGAGCGCGGGGTCGTCGTCGACGAGACCTTCGACGGGGCAGGGGTGTCCGCCCTCGTCGGCCCCAACGGTGCGGGCAAGTCCACGGTTCTCGAGGTCGTCGCCGGCCTGCTGCGGCCCCACCGCTGCCACGTGGTCCTCGGCGACCGCGTCCTCGTCGACACCGACGCCGGCACCTGGCTGCCGCCGCACCGGCGCCGCGTCGCGCTGCTCGGCCAGGACCCCCTCGCCTTTCCCCACCTGGACGTGCGCGGCAACGTGGCCTTCGGGCTGCGCGCCCAGGGGGTCCCGCGCCGCGAGGCGGGGGCGCGCGCAGACGCGTGGCTCGAGCGCCTCGACATCGCCCACCTCGCCCGGCGCCGCGGCTCCGAGCTGTCGGGCGGCCAGGCGCAGCGCGTCGCCCTCGCCCGCGCGCTCGCCGTCCAGCCCGACCTGCTCCTGCTCGACGAACCCCTGTCCGCCCTCGACGTCGAGGTCGCCGCCGACGTGCGGCACGTCCTGCGAGACCTGCTGCACGGCAGCGCGACCCGCGTCCTGCTCGTCACCCACGACCTGCTCGACGTCGTGTCGCTCGCGCACGACGTCACTGTCGTCGAGGCGGGCCGGGTCACGGAGCGAGGCCCCGCCGTCGAGCTGCTCGACGCACCCCGCAGCCCCTTCGCCGCGCGGTTCGTCGGCCGCAACCTCCTGCGGGGCGTGGTCATCGCCCCCGGACAGGTGCGGCTGCCCGACGGCCTCGTCGTCCACGGACGTGGCGACCTGCCGGTCGGCGCCGAGGCGGTGGCCCTGTGCGATCCGGCCGACGTCGCCGTGCACGTCGGACCCGTGACCGGCAGCCCGCGGACCGTCATACCGGCCCTCGTCACCGAGCTGGCCACCCACGCAGGCACCGTCCGCCTCTGGGCCCGGACCCCCTCCGGGGTGCGCGTCGGCGCAGACGTCACCGCCCTCGCCTGCGCCGAGCTCGGGCTGCGCCCCGGCAGCCCCGTCACCCTGGCCGTCAAGGCCCAGGCTGTGCGGATCCTGCCCGCACCCTGAGGGTCGGACGGGGTCGGATCAGGGGTGACCCTCATGGCGGGGCGGCCCGACGTCGGCCAGGCTGGAGCAACATCCACAACCGAGGAGGACACCCGTGAACTCGATCTACGCCGCCATGCGCAAGAACGGCCTCACCCGCCCGCGCTCCGGACGCATCGCCATGGGCGTCTGCGCCGGCATCGGCCGCAAGCTGGGCGTCGAGGCCAACATCGTGCGCCTCGTCTTCATCGCGTCGCTGATCATCCCCGGGTCGCAGGTGCTGGTCTACCTCGCCCTGATGATCCTCATGCCCGAGGACTGATCCTCGCCCCAGGCCACCGCCGAGTGGTCACGTCCGTGCGACTGAGGGGGACGTACGGACGTGACCACTCGGCGGTCCTGCGTCTCCGACTGGTCACTTCCCGCCGACTGGTCACTTCCCGATGGCGGGAAGTGACCAGTCGGCGAGGTGAGATCAGGTCTGCCAGGCTGGGCGCATGAGCCTGATCGAGACGCTGGACCTCCCGCTCGTCGCCGCACCCATGGCGGGTGGCCCCTCGAACCCCGCTCTCGTGGGGGCCTGCTGCAACGCCGGCGGCACGGGATTCCTCGCCGCCGGTTACAAGACCCCGGCGCAGGTCGCGGACCAGATCGCCGAGACCCACGACCTGGTGGGTGACCTGCCGTTCGGGGTCAATGTGTTCGTGCCCTCCGGGTCCGTGCGGGCGAACGAGGCGGAAGCCGTCGAGGCGTATCGCTCTGCGCTGCAGGCGGACGCCGAGCGGCTGGGTGCCGTCCTCCCCGAGCCGGACTGGTCCGACACCGACGCGTATGACGACAAGATCGCCCTGCTCACCCTCGTCGAACCGGTGGCGATGGTCTCGTTCACGTTCGGCCTCCCGTCGCCCGAGGTCGTCGGGGCGCTGCAGGAGGTCGGCAGCGAGGTGTGGGTCACCGTCACGAGCGAGGACGAGGCCGCGCACGCCGCGGCGCTGGGCGTGGACGTGCTGGTCGTGCAAGGGTTCGACGCGGGCGGGCACCGCTCGACGCACCGGGTCGAGGACGAGCCCAACCGTCTCGACGCGCTCGGCCTGCTGCCGCTGGTGACCGGCCTCGGCGTGGCGTGCGTCGCCGCGGGCGGCGTGGCCACCGGAGGTGACGTGAGGCGGCTGCTCGGCGCCGGGGCCGTGGGCGTGCAGGTCGGCACGGCGCTGCTGCTGACGCCCGAGGCCGGCACGTCGGCGGCGCACCGGGCGGGGCTGCGGCTGCCGGGGGCGTCGGCCGTGGTGACGCGGGCCTTCTCCGGGCGTCCCGCGCGGGGGCTGCGCAACGCCTTCGTCGAGGCCCATGACGGGGACGCGCCATCGGTGTTCCCGCAGGTCGACCAGCTCACCAAGCCGCTGCGCGCCGCCGCTGTCGCCGCCGGGGACCCGCAGGGCGTGTCGCTGTGGGCCGGCGCGGGCTGGCAGGCCTGCTCCGAGGCACCCGCGGCCGACGTGATCGCGTCCCTCGCCCCCTGACGGCTCCGCCCAGCAGCCCCGCCCCCTGAGCCAGGATCGTGAGTGCTTTCTCCAACATTCTTGGCCCAAGCACTCACGATGTCGGAGGTGGAGGGGCGCTTCCGGCGGCGCGTTGTGAGCTGGGGGCTCAGTTCGGGTCATCTGGAGGGGCTTTCGGGGCGTGTGCGCGGCGCGTCGTGAGCTGGGAGCTCAGTTCGGGTCGTCCGGAAGGCGTTTCGAGGGCTGTGGGCGGCGCGTCGTGAGCTGGGAGCTCAGTTCGGGTCGTCTGGCGGACGAATGGCGGGCGTGTCGCCATACGACCGGCTCGCTCCGACGGGCTCCCAGGCCAAGCGCCCCCTGAGCCAGGATCGTGAGTGCTTCGTCCAACATTCTTGGACCAAGCACACGATGTCGGAGGTTGAGGGGCTGGGGTCAGCGGTCGACCCACTTGTCGGCCGCGTCGCCGGCGGCGGGCGCGTGCGTGTCCAGGGCGGCGAGCAGCTCGTCCACCGTGGGGCGCGCGATCAGCAGCTCGCGATGGGACGGGCGCAGGAACTCCTCGTCGCGCGCGTGGTCGAGGAAGGTCAGCAGCGGCTGCCAGTAGCCGTCCACGTCGAGAGCGCCGACGGGCTTGCGGTGCAGCCCGAGCTGGGCCCACGTCAAGATCTCGGCGAGCTCCTCGAGCGTGCCCATCCCGCCGGGCAGGGCCACGAAACCGTCCGCCAGGTCGGCCATCAGCGCCTTGCGCTCGTGCATCGAGCCCACGACGTGCAGCTCGGTCAGCCCGTCGTGGCCGACCTCGTAGTCCATGAGGTGCTGCGGGATGACGCCCACCACCTCACCACCTGCCGCGAGGGTGGCCTCGGCCAGCATCCCCATGGTGCCCACGCGGGCCCCGCCATAGACGACGCGGGTCCCGCGCGCGGCGAGGGTGGCCCCGAGCTGGGCCACCGCGGCGGCATACGACGGGGACCGGCCGGGCGAGGAGCCGCAGAAGACGCACAGGGAACGCATGCCCGCAACTGTGCCACTCGATCTCGATCAGGTGACGTTCAGACATCTGATGTCGTATGCCGCCCCGCCTCCTTGCATACTGTTGCGCGCTGCCCAACGACGTGACAGGAACGCTGACATGGCCTACACCACGAGCCCGACCATCCCCGAGCCCAAGGAACGACCCCGGGACCGGTCTCACTGGCTCTACATCGCGGTGATCATCGCGGTGCTCGCCGGCATCACCTTCGGCATCGTCGCGCCCGACGCGGCCAAGGGCTGGAAGTGGGTCGGCGATGCGTTCGTCGACCTCATCAAGATGATGATCAGCCCCGTCATCTTCTGCACGATCGTCCTCGGCATCGGGTCCGTGCGAGCCGCAGCCACCGTCGGCAAGGCCGGCTCGATGGCGCTCGCCTACTTCCTCACCATGTCGACCTTCGCCCTGGCGATCGGCCTCGTCGTCGGCAACCTCATCCAGCCCGGTCACGGCATCAAGGTGATCCCCGGCTCCGGAGCCAAGCTCGCCGCGGACGCCGAGCACGCCGGTGGAACCGTCGAGTTCATCCGCGGGATCATCCCCGAGACCCTCTTCAGCTCGCTGATCTCGGGCTCCGTGCTGCAGACGCTCTTCGTGGCGCTGCTCGTCGGCTTCGCGATCCAGAAGCTGGGCAAGCAGGGCGAGCCTGCCCTCGCCGCCATCGCCCTCCTGCAGAAGGTCGTCTTCCGCATCCTGACCATGGTCCTGTGGCTCGCCCCGATCGGCGCGTTCGGCGCCATCGCCGCCGTCGTCGGCACCTCCGGCCCCAAGGCGGTCGGCGAGATGCTCAAGCTGATGTTCGGCTTCTACGTCACCTGCCTGCTCTTCGTTGTCGTCATCCTGGGCACCGTCCTGTGGCTGGTCGCCCGGGTCAACATCTTCAAGCTGCTGAAGTACCTCGGCCGCGAGTTCCTGCTCATCGTCGCCACCTCGTCGTCGGAGTCGGCGCTGCCGCACCTCATGGCCAAGATGACGCACGCCGGCGTCGACCGCTCCACCGTCGGCGTGGTCGTCCCCACCGGCTACTCGTTCAACCTCGACGGCACGGCGATCTACCTCACCATGGCGTCGATCTTCATCGCCGACGCGATGGGCAAGCCCATGAGCATGGGCGAGCAGATCGGTCTCCTGGTGTTCATGATCATCGCGTCCAAGGGCGCCGCCGGTGTCACGGGCGCCGGCCTCGCCACCCTCGCCGGCGGCCTGCAGGCCCACCGCCCCGAGCTGCTCGACGGCGTCGGCGTGATCGTCGGCATCGACCGCTTCATGTCGGAGGCGCGCGCTGTCACCAACTTCGCCGGCAACGCCGTCGCGACCATGGTCATCGGTCGGTGGACCGGCACGCTCGACAAGGCGCAGGCCGACGCCGTCCTCGGGGGCCACGACCCCTTCGACTACGCCACGCTGGACGAGGACCCGCACGCCACCGAGGTGCGACCGGGCCGGGTGCCCCGCCCCGTCAACCCCGCCGACCGCCTGCAGCCGACGCCGCAGGTCAACCTGGACGAGTATGCCGCGCACGCGCGTCACGCCGACGGGTCGACCCGCACCGACGACTGACGGCACCCGCCGGCACCCTGCAACGCCGAGTGGTCAGTTCCCGACGTCGGGAACTGACCACTCGGCGTTGGAGACGGGCGTCGCTGGTGGCAGAGTCGGGGCCATGAGCGACAGCGACGCCGCGGGCCGACGTGACCTCGTGGACCCGGTGGACCCCTGGACCAGCGAGCAGGTCATCACCTATGCCGACGAGACCACGGGGCTACGGGCGGTCATCGCGATCGACGACACGACCCTCGGTCCGGGCTTCGGCGGCGTGCGGTGGCGGCCCTATCCCTCGACCGCGGCGGCCATCCGCGAGGCGCAGCGGCTCGCCCGGGCCATGACCTTCAAGCACGCCCTGGCCGAGCTGCCGTACGGCGGAGCCAAGTCCGTGATCATGGCGGACGGGGTCACGCGCGACGAGCCGGCGCGGCGGGCCTTGTTCGAGGCGTTCGGGGACGCCGTGGCCCGCACGCACGGTCTCTACATCCCCGGGGTCGACATGGGCACCACGCTCGCGGACATGGACGTCATCCGCTCCCGCGGCGCCCGCGTCTACTGCGCGGACGCCGACCCCTCGCCGTGGACCGCGCGCGGTGCCTACGTCGCCATGCGGGCCGGGGTGCAGCGGGCGTATGACGTCCCGACGCTGGCCGGCCTCACCGTGGCCGTCCAGGGTGCGGGCAACGTCGGGGGCGAGCTCGCCCGGCTGGCGGCACGCGACGGCGCCCGGGTGCTCGTGGCCGACGTGGACGCCGAGCGCGCGGCGTCGGTCGCCGCCGAGTGCGGTGGCGAGGTCGTGGACGTCGCGGAGGTCGTGACCTGCGAGTGCGACGTGCTCGCCCCGTCCGCCGTCGCGCGGGTGGTGACGATGGACGTCGTGCCGCGGCTGCGGTGCCGGGTCATCGCCGGCGCCGCCAACGACATCCTCGACGAGCCGTCCTGCGAGCAGGCGCTGTCGGAGCGGGGGATCACCTTCGTCCCCGACTTCGTCGCCAACGCCGGGGGAGTGATCCACGAGCACGCCCGCGCCCAAGGGTGGGACGACGCGCGGCTCACCGCCGCGGTGGACGCGATCGGGCCGCGCGTCACCGACCTGCTCGAGCAGGCCGGTGACGGTAGCGCGGTCGAGGCCGCCCTGTCGCGCGGGCGCGCCCGCCTGGCGGCGGCCCGGCGCTGACGCCGCTGATCCCGGTCGCCCACGTACGCCCGACCGGCGACCGGCGACCGGCGCCCGGCATACGACCCCGGCTCGATCAGGCCGCCCTCAGTGCTGCTCGTTGGGGTCCTCGTCGGCGTCCTGCTTGGTCGCGTGACGCGTGCCGTGCACGTGGTCCGGCGGGCCGTAGAGCGAGTAGACCTTGAGCACCGTGTCGCCGATGTTGACGACGTTGTGCCAGGAGCCGGCGGGGACCATCACGATGTCGTCGTCCGACACGACCTCCTGGAACTGCAGGTCGTTGCTGGCCTTGCCCATCATCACGCGGCCCCGGCCGGCCTCGACCCGCAGGAACTGGTCGGTGTCGTCGTGCATCTCGAGGCCGATCTCGCCCCCCGGCGGGATCGCCATGACCGTCAGCTGCAGGTGCTCACCGGTCCACAGGGTGTCGCGAAACATGGTGTTGTCGAGCGTCGCTCGCTCGATGTCGGTCACGAACGGTGCAGGGCCCTGGTCGGCCATGTCCACTCCTCTGGCTCGGGTGCTGTGGTCCCTCCACCCTAGACTCAGGCTCTGACACACCCCACCCGAGGAGGCCCCGTGGCCCGCGTGCCCAGCGACTGGGAGCAGATCGTCGCCGCCGACCCCACCCACTCCGAGCGCTACGTCGAGCGGTTCCGTCGGATGGCGCGCGAGGGGCACGACCTGGCCGGCGAGGCGCGGATGGTCGACGCCATGCTCGGGCGCGGCTCGCGGATCCTCGACGCCGGGTGCGGACCCGGCCGGGTCGGGGCCTTCCTGCACGAGCTCGGGCACACGGTCGTCGGGGTCGACGTCGACCCGGTGCTGATCGAGGCCGCCGAGGCCGACCACCCCGGCCCGACCTGGCTGGTGGGTGACCTCGCCGAGCTGGACCTGCCGGCGCGGGGGATCGACGAAGGGTTCGACGTCGTGGTGTGCGGCGGCAACGTCATGACCTTCCTGGCCGCGAGCACGCGGGTGGAGGTGCTGCGCCGGATGGGGTCGCACCTGGCCGACGGCGGGCGCCTGGTCGTGGGGTTCGGCAGCGGGCGCGGCTACGACTTCGGGGCGTTCCGGATGGACGCGCGCGTGGCGGGGCTCACCGAGTCGCTGATGCTGTCGTCGTGGGATCTGCGGCCGTTCCGTCAGGGCAGCGGGTTCCTCGTGGCGGTGCTCGAGCGCTGACGCAGGCGCGTCTCCTCGGCCACGGTGCGGGGGAGCGTGGCCTCCACGACCCCGGCGGACGTGCCGACGAGCAGTCGCCGACCGAGCAGCGGATGACCCGGCGGCCCGGGCAGCACGGCCACCTCGTCGGAACCCTCGTCGGACCCCTCGACCTCGACGTCGTCATCGGGCGGCGGCAGACCAGCGCCGCTCGATCGCGCCACGACCGACACCTCGCCGGTCCAGTCCTGCAGCTCCAGCACGGTGTCGCGACCTCGGCCTCCGCCGAGATCGAGCCCGCGGCCGCTGCCGGGACCGTGAGCATGACCATGACCGTATGGCGCGTCGCCCACCAGGCGCCACGGCTGCCACGGCCCGCTCCGCAGCGCCGATCGCCACGCGAGCATGCGTGCCCCGGCCACCCCGGCCCAGCCGAGACCCACCACCAGCGGGAGACGCAGGAGGTTCTGCCACCACTGCGTGACGGCGGACGGGGCGGGGTCGTCGACCGCGCCCACCGTCTCGGGGTCGTCCGGGTCGACGACCACCGTCAGCTGCGTGCCCACCGGCACCACCTGCGGATCCACGCCGTGCACGACCGAGGCATAGGTCCGGCCGCCCTCCACGTGGGTCACCCGGACCCACGGGGAGTGACCGAGCCCGGTGTAGGTCCACCCCGAGGCCGTCACCTGCGCCGGCGTGCGGACCCCGCGGTCGTGCAGCTCTGCGCTCGCCATACGCGACATCAGTCCCGTGCCCAGCAGGAGCAGGAGTGCTGCCGCCGCGAGGGCGAGCGGCGGGACCAGCCGGCTGCGGCAGGCGCGCTGCCAGGCAGGCGCGGTCCCGGGGTCGTCCCAGGCCGCCTCGTCGGTATCCACTCCCGCGCCGCCGCCGGCGCCTTCGTCCACGCCACCAGGCAGGTCGGCCGTCGCCAGCACGACCCAACGCTCGGGGTGGTGGGCGCGGATGCGCGCGGTGACGCGGTCGCGCGCCCGGCCCATCAGGGACCAGCCCGTCAGCAGGGCCGCTGCGACGAGACCGACCACGACGACGGTGGGGTTGACGGCCGGGGGCTGGCCGGGTCCTCGGTGCCGGGCCCACCCGACGAACGCGTGCGCCGCGACGCCCAGCACCAGGATCACGGCGCAGGTCAGGGCACCGACCCGGATCCGGTCGGTCGCAGCGGTCCGCATGGGTCCACCTCCACGTGGGCACGCGCCTCCGACGGAGGCGGCTCGCACGGCCACTCTGGCACGCTGGGCAGCCCGTCCGGGGGAGCAGCGCCGTGGGCGCCGGTCGGCAGTTCGGACCAGACCGATCCAAGGATTAAAATACCTCCGCTGCCCCCGTGCGCGGGGCCAGCGCGTCGTTCAGCCCCAGCGACAGACCGTGCGCCGTCTCGGTGCCCACCCCCATGGTTCTGGAGCGACGTGAGCGACCTGCGTGACGACCGACCCACGATCCGCCCGGCGTCGTGGCGGGTCGAGGTGCACAGCCCCAATGACCTGGCCTGGTCGATCTCTCCCGAGCTCTACGCCCTCCACGGTCTCGAGCCCGGTCGAGGACCGGACGGGCTGGACCTGTTCCTGGCTCACATCGACCCGGCCGACGCCGACCTCGCGGAGCGGGCCGCCGCGGCTCTCCAGCGGGGCGAGGCCTTCGCCCACCGCCGGCGCCTCGTCCGGCCCGACGGCCAGGCACGTGACGTGCTCGCCGTGGGCCTCGGGGAGTATGACGAGGCCGGCACCCTGGTCGGGGCGTCCGGCTACCTGCTCGACGTGGGACCCATGGTGCAGCGGGCGGTCGCGGAGGAGATGACCGGTCAGCTGGACGAGGTCGTCGAGGCCCGCGCGATCATCGAGCAGGCCAAGGGGGTCCTCGTCGTGGCCTACGGGATCACCGCGGACCACGCCTTCGCCCTGCTCGGGTGGTACTCCCAGCGCACCAACACCCGGGTGCGGGCCATCGCCGCCCGCCTGGTCGAGGGCGCCACCTCCCGCGTCGGCGACCCGGCCGACCTGGACCGGATCCTGTCGGTGCTGCTCGACCCGCGCTGCGCGGCCCTGCGGGATGCCCCTGAGGGGGGTGGCGCCCAGAACTGGGCCGCCGCGCGCATGCCGCCGGTCGTGACCGTGCGCCGTCACCGCGGCGTCCCGGTCATCGCGGTCACGGGTGACGTCGACGCCGCGCGGGCCGCCGAGGTGGTCCCGCAGCTGCGCGACGAGCTGGCCGCCCTGCCCCGGCCGACCCAGCCCCACGTCCTCGACCTGTCGGGGGTGGGCTATCTCGGGCCGGCCGCGGTGATGGCGGTGGCCGGTGTCGCGGCCAAGCACCTGTCCACCCCGGCCGACCTGCGCATCGTCGCCGGGGGCGCCCGCGCCCAGCTCGTCGCGGCGGGCCTGCCGCGGAGCCGGGTCGTGCGCCGCAGCGGCGCCTCCGAGTCGGTCTGACCCCCGAGCCTGCCCCGAAGGGGTCACCCCGGGTGACGTCCGCCGCGGGCACGGCATACGGTCTGGTCATGGGCACTCTCCCCGCACCGCGCGACATCTCCGGCCCCGAGGCGACCGCCGCGATCCACGAGCAGGGCGCGCACCTCGTCACCTGGACCCCCACCGGCGGGCAGCCGGTGCTGTGGGTCAGCCGCGACACCCTCCTCGAGGAGGGGACGGCGATCCGGGGCGGGGTGCCGATCTGCTTCCCGTGGTTCGGCCCCGGCCGCTCCGGCGACCGCAAGCCCTCCCACGGACCCGCGCGCACCACGCGCTGGGAGCCGGTCGTGATCGAGGAGGGGCGGGCCGAGCTGACCCTCACCCTGGGTGCGCTCCGCGCGACGTATGCCGTCCGCGCCGGCCGCCGCCTCGAGCTCGCGCTGCGCGTCACCAACGTCGGGTCGCAGGAGGAGACCTACGAGGAGGCGCTGCACACCTACCTCGCCGTCGGCGACGTGCGGCAGGTGTCGCTCGAGGGGCTCGACCGCGCGTCCTACGTCGACAAGACCGACCAGGGCGCGACGCGGCGCCAGGAGGGTCCGGTGACCCTGCGGGGCGAGACCGACCGCGTCTATCGGTCGGCCTGCCCCGTCACCGTCGTCGACCCGGTGCTCGGGCGGCGGCTGCGCATCACGACGTCCGGCTCGGCCAGCACCGTGGTGTGGAACCCCTGGGCGGACAAGGCCGCCGGCCTCGCCGACATGGGCGACGACGAGTGGACCGGGATGGTCTGCGTCGAGGGCGGCAACGTGCTCGCCGACGAGATCACCCTGGCGCCGGGGGACTCGCACACGCTGCGCTACGAGATCGAGGTGCTCCCGCTCTAGCGGGCCGGGTGCAGGGCAGCCTCAGGTGATCTCGGCCCACGCCGCGGCGATCGCGGCCACGGCTCGCTCCAGCGTCTCCACCGGCTGCGTGAACGGCGTCCGCAGGTAGCCCTCCAGGCCGCTGCGGTCAGGGCTGAACGCCGCGCCCGGCGCCAGCCGCACTCCGCGCCGCGCAGCGGCCGTGACCAGGGCGGACGATCGTGGCTGCGGGAGGCGCCACCACAGGCTGAGCCCACCGCGGGGGACCTGGGCCTCCCAGCCCGGCAGGGTCGCGGTGACGAGGGCGTGCAGGCTGTCGCGCTGGTGGACCAGGGCGGCGCGCCGCTCGGTGTCCGGCTGGGGGTGGCGCAGCAGGTCGGCCAGGGCGATCTGCTCGAGGACCGGGGCGCCGAGGTCGAGGGAGAGCCGCGCCTGCTGCACGGCCGCCAGGAGCGGCCCCTCGGCGCGGACCCACCCGAGCCGCAGGCCGCCCCAGTGCGACTTGCTGCACGAGCCGACGCTGATGGCCGGGCCGTGCGCCGCCACGGGGCGGGGCAGCACGGGGGCGTCCAGGGCCATGTCGATCGGCGTCTCGTCGACGACCAGCGGCACGCCGGCGCGCGCGAGGCCGCGGACCAGGAGCGCGCGACCGTCGTCGTCCAGCAGGTGACCCGTCGGGTTGTGGAAGTCCGGGATCAGCAGGGCCGCCCTGGCCCGCGAGGCCGCCGCCGCCGTCACGATCCCCTCGACGTCGAACCCGTCCTCGGTCATGGGCACCGCCACCGGTCGCGAGCCCTGCCGCTGCAGCGCGGCGATCGAGTTGGGATAGCTCGGGGACTCCAGGACCACCCGGTCGCCCGGCGAGGCCAGGGCGCGGAGCACGGCGGCGACCCCGGCCAGCGCGCCGCTGGTGATGATCACCTGGTCAGGCGTGGTCGGCACCCCGCGCGCGGCATAGTGCTCGGCCACCGCCTCCCGGAGCACGGGGAGCCCGGCCGGGTGGTAGCCGCTGCCCGCGAAGTAGCGCGGGAGCTGGGCGATGGCCCGCTCGAACGCCGCCACGAGCCCTGGCACCGTCGGCGGCACGGTAACGGTGAGGTCGGCGACGGTCGGAGGCGCGTCCCCGCTCAGCGTGCGCCCTGGCAGCCCGAAGGGCTCCTCGCCGGCGGGAGCGGGCGGCCCCGGCAGGCGCGTGCGGGTGCCGGACCCCTGCCGCGCCTCGGCGTAGCCCCGCTCCACGAGGTCGGCGTAGGCCCGTGCCACGGTCGTCCGGCTGACGCCGAGCTCGGCCGTGAGGGCTCGCTCGCCGGGCAGGGTCGTGTCGGGGAGGACACGTCCGTCAGCGACGAGCAGCCGGATGCCGTCCGCGAGCCAGCGATAGGCCGGGACGCCCGGGCCGGCCGGCCCCAGCTGTTGCGCCAGGCGGTGCGGAGTGAGGCGGCGGGGCGTCATACGGTCCACTATGACTCAAGTGGCTATGTCGGACCAGTCCACTTGTGGGGGATGATGGTCGTATGACGCGCCCCACCCGCTCCCTCCAGCCGATGACCCCGATGCAGCAGCTGCGCGCCGGCCGCCTGCCGCGACGGCTGGTGCAGCTCATGGTGGGGCTCACCCTCTATGGCATCTCGATGAGCATGATCATCCAGGCGGCGCTGGGGCTCGACCCGTGGGACGTGTTCCACGTCGGGGTCGCCCTGCACCTGCCCATGTCGATCGGCGTCACCGTGATCGTCGTCGGCGTGGCCGTGCTGCTGGCGTGGATCCCGCTGCGGCAGTGGCCCGGTCTCGGCACCGTCGCCAACGCCATCTGGATCGGCGTCGCCACCGACTGGACCCTGAGCTGGCTCGACGCGCCCTCCTCGCTGTGGGTGCGGGCGGTCTTCCTCGTCGCGGGGATCGTGCTCAACGGCCTGGCGGGCGCGCTCTACATCGGCGCGCAGCTCGGGCCCGGCCCCCGCGACGGCCTGATGACCGGCCTTGCCCACCGCACCGGCCTGTCGTTGCGGCTCGTGCGGACCTCGCTGGAGGTCGCCGTGCTCGCGATCGGCTGGCTGCTCGGCGGCGGCGTGGGCCTCGGCACCGTGCTGTATGCCGTGGGGATCGGCCCGATCGTGCAGCACCTCCTGCCCTGGTGCATCGTCCCGGTCACGGACCCCACCCCCTCGCCGAGTGGTCACCTGCCGACGGCTTCGCGCGTCGGGAAGTGACCACTCGGCGGAAGGTGACCAGTCGGCGGGAGGTGACCAGTCGGCGGGAGGTGACCGGAGCGGGGCTAGGGGGCGGCGGGCAGGCCCTCGTCCGCGCTGGGCGTCGCCGGGAGGGCTGCGGTGTGGCCGCGCCGACGGGTGCGCCGCTCGATCAGCCCGGCCAGCGTGGTGAGGGTGTAGTTCATCGCGATGTAGAGGACGGCGACGAAGATCAGGGCGGGCACGACGTTGCCCTGCCAGGACCCGATCTGGTCGGCCTTGCGGAGCAGCTCCTCGTAGAGGATGACGTAGCCCAGCGCCGTGTCCTTGAGGACGACGACGAGCTGGCTGACCAGCGACGGAAGCATCGCGGTGAGGGCCTGGGGCAGCTGCACCGAGCGCATCACCTGGCCGGGGCGCAGGCCGATCGAGAGCCCGGCCTCGGCCTGACCCTTGGGCAGGTTGTTGACGCCGGAGCGGATGAGCTCGGCGATGACGGCGCCGTTGTAGAAGGTGAGCCCGGTGACGACGCCCGCGAGGGACTCGTAGCCCGGGAACATCCCGCGGTTGACGAAGAGGGCGTAGCTGCCCAGCATCATGACGAGCACGGGGATCGCGCGGAAGACCTCGACGACCGCGCTGCACAGCCACCGCACCGGCCGCACGGACGACAGGCGCCCGACGCCGAGCAGCAGGCCGATCACGCCGGCGGCGGCGATGGAGATCGCCGCGGCACGCAGGGTGCCGAGGATGCCGGGCAGGAGGTACTCCGACCACACGTCGGTCCACAGCAGGGGACGCCACTTGGCGGCGTCGAGCTGCCCCTTGGCGGCGAACTGCATCAGGATCCAGACCCCGATGCCGATCGCGATCAGCAGCAGGACTCCGGCCACGATGCGCTGGTTGCGGCGGGTCCGCGGCCCGGGGGCGTCGAACAGGACGGACGCGTCGGAGCTCATCGCTTGACCTCCATGCGGGTGGCGAGCCGGGTGAAGAACAGGCCGGTCGGCAGGGTGAGGATCACGAAGCCCAGGGCGACGATCAGGAAGAAGGTCATGATCGCGTCGGGCCGGTCCTCGATGACCTGCGCCTGCAGGTAGGAGATCTCCGCGACGCCGATCACCGACACGACCGTGGTGTTCTTGGTCAGGGCGATCAGGGTGTTGCCCAGCGGCACGATCGCCGCGCGGAAGGCCTGGGGCAGCACGATCTGGGTCAGCGTCTGGCGGAAGCCGAGGCCGAGGGAGCGCGCCGCCTCGGCCTGCCCGACGGGCACGGTGTTGACGCCCGACCGCAGCGCCTCGCAGACGAAGGCCGCGGTGTAGATCGACAGCGCCGCGACGGCGAACCGGAAGTTGTTGTCGCTGATGAAGGTCGGCGACTGCGCGCTGGCGAGGCGCAGGTTGAGCTGCGCGACCAGGCCGAGGGAGCAGAAGACGACGATCAGCGTCAGCGGGGTGTTGCGGACGATGTTGACGTAGAGCGCGCCGAGGAAGCGCAGCATCGGGACGGGGGACAGGCGGAAGATCGCGAGGATCGTCCCGATGACGAGGGCGCCGATGCCGGACAGGACCGTGAGCTTGATGGTCATCCAGAACGCGCCGAGGATGTCGAACTCGCTGAAGAGCTCTTGCATCCGCACTCCTTGGGGGTGAGGGGACCGGCGGGGTGGCGGTGAGCACGTATGCCGGGGCGCTCCCGGCATACGTGCTCACCGTGCGGCGCGCCTCCCCGCCGCGAGGAGGGGAGGGCGCGGACCGGCCGAGGTCAGGCGCAGGCGGCGGGCTTCGGGGGGTTCTTGCTGGTGTCGACCTTGAACCCGCCGGTGCCGAGGTTCTTGTCGACGGCCTTCTGCCACTCGCCGGACGAGATGTACTTGTTGATCGCGTCGGTGACCTTCTGGCAGGTGGCGGTGTCGCCCTTCTTGACGCCGACGCCGTAGTTCTCGGTGCTGAAGGTCTTGCCGACGACCTTGAGCTTGCCTTGGTACTGCGACTGGCCGGCGTAGCCCGCGAGGATCGTGTTGTCGGTGCTCAGGGCGTCGATGGAGCCGCTGGACAGGGCCTCGACGCACTTGGAGTAGGTGTCGTACTCCTGGAGCTGCACGTTGGGGTACTGGTCCTTGATCTTGGTGGCCGAGGTGGAGCCCTTGACCGAGCAGAGCTTCTTGCCGGACAGGGCGTCGGGGCCGGTGATCGAGGTGTCGTCGGCGCGGACCAGCAGGTCCTGGCCGGCGACGAAGTACGGCCCGGCGAAGGAGACCTTCTCCTTGCGCTTGTCGGTGATCGAGTAGGTGCCGACGATGTAGGCGACCTTGCCCGCCTGCAGCGTGGCCTCGCGCTGGGCGCTGACGGCCTCGACGAACTCGGGGGTCTTGCCCATCTCCTTGGCGATGTACTTGGCCAGGTCGACGTCGAAGCCGGAGTAGCTCGAGCCCTCCTTGAGGCCCAGGCCGGGCTGGTCGAACTTGATGCCGACCTTGATGGTCTCCCCGCCGGCCGCGCCGGAGGCGGCGCCGGACGAACCGGAGCCCGAGCTGCTGCTGGAGCTGCCGCAGGCGGCGATGGAGGTGGCGGCGAGCGCGATGGCTGCGGCGGCGGTGGTGGTGCGACGGATCGTCATGAGATCTCCTCGGGTGGTGGCCGGTGGGCCGGCTCAGTGGGTGAGGATCTTGCCGAGGAAGTCCTTGGCGCGATCCGACTGCGGGTTGGTGAAGAACTGCTCGGGGGTGGCCTGCTCGACGATCTGCCCGTCCGACATGAAGACGACGCGGTCCGCGGCCTTGCGGGCGAAGCCCATCTCGTGGGTGACGACGATCATCGTCATGCCGGTGCGGGCGAGCTGGGTCATGACGTCGAGGACCTCGTTGATCATCTCCGGGTCGAGGGCCGACGTCGGCTCGTCGAACAGCATGACCTTGGGGTCCATGGCGAGGGACCGGGCGATCGCGACGCGCTGCTGCTGGCCGCCGGAGAGCTGGGCGGGGTACTTGTCGGCCTGGTGGCCGACGCCGACGCGGTCGAGGAGCTGGCGGGCACGAGCCTCGGCGTCCTTCTTGCCGAGCCCGCGGACCTTCATCGGGCCCAGGGTGACGTTGTCGAGGATCGTCTTGTGGGCGAAGAGGTTGAACGACTGGAAGACCATGCCCACGTCGGACCGCAGCTGGGCCAGCGCCTTGCCCTCCTCGGGGAGGGGTCGGCCGTCGATGGAGATGGAGCCGGACTCGATGGTCTCGAGCCGGTTGATGGTGCGGCACAGGGTCGACTTGCCCGAGCCGGAGGGGCCGATCAGGACGACGACCTCCCCCTCGTGGACCGTCAGGTCGATGTCGCGGAGGACGTGGAGGTCTCCGAAGTGCTTGTTGACCTGCTCCATCACCACGAGGGGACGGCGGTCGCCCGAGGGCGGGGTGGCGGCGGTGCTCATGGAGGGGAGAGTAGCCCCAGCGTCCGACAGGGTCTCCCCCCGAGCACCTTAGGTACGCGAACGGTTGGCAGATCGTGACCATGACGTGCAACCTGAGAGACGGCGCCCGCGTCATTCGGGTGTCAGCACCTCTTGGGGAGGGAAGGGAACCGCATGGACGAGCGCGACGAGGAGTTCACTGCTTTCGTGGCAACACGCTCCGGACCGTTGCTCCGCTACGCGTACCTGCTGACGGGTGATCACGCCTCGGCGGAGGACCTGCTCCAGAGCACTCTGGTCAAGGTCTACCTGTCGTGGCACAAGATCGCGGACCACCGGTCCGTCGATGCCTACACCCGCACGGCCATGACGCGCACCAACATCTCGGTGTGGCGCAAGGTGGGGCGGCGTGAGTACGCAACGGAGACGACACCCGACGAGGCCGTCGAGGATCGGCACGACATCGACGAGCGGGACGGGATGTGGGCGCTGCTGCAGACGCTCGGGTCCCGTCAGCGCACGGCGCTCGTGCTCCGGTTCTACGAGGACCTCCCGGAGGCGGAGATAGCAGACATCATGGGGTGCTCCTTGGGCACGGTGAAGAGCCAGATCTCACGCGGCCTGGCCAACCTTCGCAAGGTCGTGCCTGCACGTGACGAGATGTGGGAGAGGGGGTTGGGTCATGCGGGATGACGAGCTCGGACGCCTGGTGAGGCGTTCGCTGGAGGGGCACGCCGACGACGTGCGGCCCTCGCCCGACCTCGGCGAGTGGGTCGTCGAGCGCGGCAAGGTCGTGCGCCGTCGCCGCCGGGTGACCGCCATGGCCGGGGCCGGCACGACGCTGGCGCTGGTGGTGGGGGCGGCGGTCCTCGTGCCGCGGCTCGCGGACGGCCAGGATCCCGAGGACAAGGTCGTCCCTGCGACACCCCCGACGTCGCAGGTCACGACCGCGCCCGCGATCCCCTCGCCCACGCCCACCAGCACGGGCACCAGCGCGCCCGAGCCCACCTCGGAGCCGCCGTCGGTCCCCCGGTCGACGGCGACGTCCCCGACGGACGTCCCGTCGGCCACGGCCACGGCGACGCGCACCGCCCCGACGAGCACGCCCACCGCGAGCGGGACCCTCGCGCCCGATCCGGGGTCGACCTTCGAGACGCCCTTCGGGCCGGTGGCGTTCCCCACCGGCACCAGCGTCAAGATCGCGGGCACGCGTGCCGGGGACCGCTACCTCGCGCTCGTGGGCTCCAACGACGACCAGACGGACTCGGCGCCGCCCAACCAGGCTCGCCTCCTGAGCGTGGCGAGCGACGGCACCGCGATCGTCCTCGCCTCGGCCGGCAACGGGTCCGCCCACAGCTTCGCCACCAGCCCCAACGGCCGGTTCGTCGTCGTCGCGATCCACGACGACGGCGGCGAGCGCCTCGAGGCCTATCGCGTCGGACAGCTCGGTGCGCGGGCGTCATACATCGTCCCGGAGGAGTGGCAGGGCGAGATCGTCGGCTGGGCCACCGAGGGCGTCACCATCAAGGGGACGCAGTCGGCGCACGAGCTCACGTGGCAGATGGACTCCGGACGGGTCACCGTGCGGCCGGCTCCCGACGCCCCGCCGACCACGCTGGTCACCGGGCGCTAGGTTGGCGGGGACGACCGTCGTGGGTCGTCCCCGCCGGTCGTCCGCCGGTCGTCGGTCGTCCGCCGGTCGTCGGTCGGCCGTCGGTCGTCCGGCATCAGTCGTGGGTCGCCAGGGAGGATCGGGCCGTATGCCGAAGCAGGTGGTGGAGCTCGCCGACGGGTGGCGTCTCGCGGTGTGGCGGTCAGGCGCCGGCGGGACCCCGGTGCTGCTGCTGCCAGGCATGAGCCAGGACCACCGGCTCTACGACGTGCTCGTGGCCCAGCTCGCGGCGCGCGGCGTGCTGGACGGCCAGGTGGAGACGATCGCGATCGACCAGCGGGGCACCGGCGACAGCGACGACATGGATCGCCGGGACCCGCCGACCACAGGATCCTTCGCCGACGACGCGGCCTGGGTGCTCGAGCGGCTCGAGGTCGAGCGGGCGCACGTGGTCGGCCACTCCATGGGCGGCCGCATCGCGCAGTGGCTCGCGATCCGACACCCGGAGCGCGTCGCGAGCCTGACCCTGCTGTGCACCTCGCCCGGTGACCGGCACGGCGTCCCGCGCGCCGACGACGTCGACGCCACGATCGCGCGCTGCGACCCGATGGAGATGGCGCTGCTGAGCTACACGCCCGCGTGGCTGGGCTCGCACCACGAGCTGGCCGAGACGGCCGACGCCGCGACCACGACGCGGTCCGCGCAGCGCGGCCTGCACTACCGCGCCTCGCACGGGCACGACGCGTGGGACTCGCTGCCCCGCATCGTCGCGCCCACGGTCGTGGTCCACGGCGACGCCGATCGCGTCAACCCGCTGCGCAACGGCGAGCTGCTGGCCGAGCGCATCCCGGGCGCCGAGCTCGTCGTGCTGCGCGGCGCCCGCCACGGCCTGCCGGTCGAGCACGCGGCCGAGATCGCCGACGTCGTCCTGCGCCAGGTCGCCACTCAGAAGTAGTCGCGCACGCGCACCTGACGCCCGCCGGTGAGGGTGTCCCACACCGCGTCGTCATCGGCGGGACCCGTCAGCAGGCCCGCCTGGCGCTGCGCGCTGCTCGGCTGGGCGCCGGCATACGCGAGGCTCAGTGCGCGCGGGTGCAGGAGCCGTATGCCGGGGGCCGGGTCGTCGGCGAGCCGCTCGCAGGTGGCCCTCCCCGCCGTCACGCGCAGGCGGTAGGTGCCGGCCACCGGGTCGCCGCCGTGGCCGGGGGAGACGGCGAACGTCAGGTCGGCGTCGAGGTGGCCGGGGTAGCCGCGGGCCTCGAACGCCGCGGGGACGTCGAGCACCGCGAGGGCGTAGGGGCGCTGGTCGACCGGGCGCCAGGCGTTGCCGGGCAGGTGCAGGCGCAGGGGATCGGCGCCGCTGGTCCACAGCGTGGTGGTGGGGGCGACGGCGTGGCTGGTGCCGAGCTGGTGGAGCAGGGCGCGCGCGGCCGACGGGGTGGTCACGACGAGGTCGTCCACCGCCGTGACGCCCTGGTGGTAGCCGTCGGTGCGCCGCCAGGTGGCGTAGCCCGTGACCGCGCCGTCCTCCTCGACGAGGGTGACGTGCGCGCCGTCCAGCGCCTGCAGGAAGGCCGTCACGTCGGGCGGGAACTGCGGCCCGGACCGGGTGAGCGGTCCGTCGTGCTCGCGTGCCCAGCGGGTGTAGGCGGCCTGCATGGCGTCCAGGTCGTCGGCCGTGCCCCGGCGCAGCCGCACCTCGCGCGTGCCGTCCTGCGCATCGGCGGGCTCGTCGACCGGGACGTCGAGGAGCAGCCGCGTCGGCAGCTCGACCTGGTCGAAGGACGTCACCGTCTCGTAGCCGAACCGCCGGTAGATGCCCTGCGCCGTGGCGTAGAGCGTGGCGAGGACGTCCCCGCGCTCGCGGGCGCGGTCGTGCAGGGCGGGCATCAGCAGGCCGAGGCTCCCCGAGCCGCGCTCCTCGAGGCGCACGGCGACGCTGGCGATGCCCGCGGTGGGCACCTCGCGCCCGCCCCACCAGGACGACAGCGACAGGGCGCCGACCCGACCGACGAGGGTGTCGTCGACGAAGGCGCCCAGCATGACCCGACCACGCCGGGTGGGGTCGGGCAGCGGGTCCGGGGCGGGCTCGGCGTGGCCGAAGGACTCGACGCCGAGGTCCCAGGAGGCGCGGG
This sequence comes from Arsenicicoccus sp. UBA7492, assembly GCF_002479615.1. Classification (NCBI taxonomy): domain Bacteria; kingdom Bacillati; phylum Actinomycetota; class Actinomycetes; order Micrococcales; family Intrasporangiaceae; genus Arsenicicoccus; species Arsenicicoccus sp. UBA7492. The sequence goes on from NZ_DLOE01000036.1 coordinate 189,372, forward strand.
CGTCGTCGACGGTGAGCGCGCGGACGACGGGGCGACCGCCCGTCACCGGCGCTCGCCCCGTCGACGCTCGCCCTGTCGACGCCGCCAGACGTCCCACGCCAGGCCCACCAGCACCCAGAACACGCCGAACAGCAACGCGGCCGAGGCGGTCGCCAGGAACGGCTCGCCGTGGAACAGCCCGAGCCGGATCATTACCAGCCGAAAGATCAGGAAGGTGACGGTCATGACCAGGCCCTCGCCGAGGCGCGACCCCCACGATCTTGCCCTTGCCCCCGCCGCAGGCTCGGGCGCCGGGGCGGGGGTGCGTCCCGTCATCGGGCGAGGTCCGGCGCCACGTGGCCGAAGCGGTGCAGGGTGCGGCTGATCGCCTGCTCGCGCAGGAAGGTCAGCAGCTCGCGACGGCCGTTGGCCAGCACGGGGTCGGCGAGGACGGTCGCGGACGAGCCCGAGAGGGCGTGGACCAGGTCCCTGACCTCGGACTCCTGACCGATCGCGCGCACCCGCGTCGACGTCTCGGCGTCACGCAGCCGCTGGGCGAAGGTCGCGAGGTCCTCGATCGTCAGCAGGCCGCGCAGGTCGTCGGCGGCCTGGCGGGCCTCGCCGTCACCTGTGCGCAGGGCCTCGAGCGGGCCGGCGGCCTGCGGGTCGGCGCTGATGCGCACGGCCGACCCGGCGAGCTCGGCCGCCGCCAGCAGGCGCACCAGCTCGACCGGACGGGCACCGGGCTCGAGCCGGACGGTCACCTCGGGGTGAGGGCGGTAGCGGAACACGTTGGCCTCGACCGCGAGACCGGTCTCGTCGATCTCCACGCCGAGCTCGTCGCGCCAGGCCTTGGCGTCGGAGCGCAGGGCCGCGTCGAGCCAGCCGCGGGCGTCCTGCAGGTCCCCGTCGTCGCCCGCGCCACCGGCGCCCACGACCAGCGGCGAGAGGCGGTCGACCAGCCGGCGCACGCGGGGTGACGGCTCGGCGCCGCGCTGCGGCAGCCCGTCCTCGCTCCACGACCCGAGCAGGGCGACGTAGTTGGGGCCGCCGGCCTTGGCACCGGGGCCGACCACCGAGTCCTTCCACCCGCCGAAGCTCTGCCGCTGCACGATCGCCCCGGTGATGTGGCGGTTGACGTAGGCATTGCCCACGTCGACGTGCTCCGTCCACCAGGCGATCTCGTCCGGGTCGAGGCTGTGCAGGCCACCGGTGAGGCCGAAGGCCGTGGCGTTCTGCAGCTCGACGGCCTCCTCGAGCGTGCGGCCGGTCATGAGGCCGAGGACCGGGCCGAACACCTCGGTGAGGTGGAAGAACGACCCGGGACGGACGCCCTCCTTGAGGCCGGGCGACCAGAGGCGGCCCGAGTCGTCGAGCTGCTCGGGCTCGACCAGCCAGGACTCGCCGGGCTCCAGGGTCGTGAGGGCGCGGCGGAGCTTGTCCTCCGGCACCTCGATGATCGGGCCCATCGTGGTGCCGAGGTCGTGCGGCCAGCCGACGCGCAGCGAGCGCACGGCGTCGACGAGCTGGCGCCGGAAGCGCTCGGAGCGCGCGACCGAGCCCACGAGGATGCCGAGGGAGGCGGCCGAGCACTTCTGGCCGGCGTGGCCGAAGGCGCTGCGGACCAGGTCGGCGGCGGCCAGGTCGAGGTCCGCGGCCGGGGTCACGACCAGGGCGTTCTTGCCGGAGGTCTCGCCGTAGACGCGGGGCCCGGCGGGGTGCTCGGTCCGCCAGCCGGCGAACATGCGGGCGGTATCGGAGGCGCCGGTCAGCACGACGGTGTCGACGTCGCGGTGCGAGACCAGGGCGCGTCCGGCCTCGCGCTCGTCGGTGCGGACGACCTGCAGCACCTCGCGGGGGACACCGGCCTCCCACAGCGCCTCGGCGGCGACCTCGACGCAGCCTGGCGTGGGGTGCGCGGGCTTGATGACGACGGCCGACCCCGCGGCGAGCGCGGCGAGCACGCCGCCGATCGGGATGGCGACGGGGAAGTTCCACGGCGGGGTGACCAGCACGACGCGGTCGGGCGTGAAGCGCGACCCGTCGGTGTGCGCGCTCGCGCCGGCCTCGAGCTCGAGCCCGCGCTCGGCGTAGTAGCGCGCGAAGTCGATCGCCTCGGAGATCTCGGGGTCGGCCTCGGCGACGGTCTTGCCGCCCTCGGCGGCCATGATCGTGACCAGTTCGCTGCGCCGGGCCTCCAGCTCACGGGCGGCGTCGCGCAGCACCTGCGCCCGGTCGTATGCCGACCGCCCGGCCCAGCCCGGGGCCGCCGACACGGCGCGGGCGACCACCTCGTCGACGTCGTCCGGGGTCGACAGGACGGGGGAGGAGAGGCGGTGGGGGTCGGCCGCGAGCGCCTCCCGGGCCCAGACACGGGTGGCGGGCAGGGACGGGTCGGAGTCGGGGGTGTTGGCGAAGCGGTCGCCGATGCGGGCGCGCTCGGACGAGCGGCGCGGTCCGACGGGCGTCGTCGGCATGGCGGCGACCGACTCGCGGAAGCGGCGCTCCTGGTCGGCCATCGCGTCGTGCGGACGGGCCGCGGCGCCGGGGCGGCCGTCCGGCGAGGCGCCGGACCCCGGGTCCGCGGAGAACATGGCGTGCAGGAAGTTCTGCTTCTGGGCGTTCTCCTCCAGGCGGCGGATGAGATAACTCACCGCGACGTCGAAGTCCTTGGGGGCGACGACGGGGGTGTAGAGCAGGACCGACCCCACGTCAGCCTTGACGGCGCGGGCCTGGCTGGGCGCCATACCCTGCAGCATCTCGATGTCCAGGGCGTCCAGGCAGCCGCGCTGCTGGGCCAGGAGATAGGCCACGGCCGTGTCGAAGAGGTTGTGCGAGGCGACGCCGATGCGCATGACCTCGGTGGCGTCGGGCCGCAGCGCGCGCTCCACGAAGGCGAGGTAGTTGGCGTCGACGTCCTCCTTGGTCGGGTAGGGGGCCTGCACCCAGTCGTGCAGCTCGGCCTCGACCTGCTCCATCGCTAGGTTGGCGCCCTTGACGACGCGGACCTTGATGCCGGCGTGCCCGGCGGCTCGGCGACGGCGGGCCAGCTCGAGCATGCGCTCCAGGGCGGGCAGTGCGTCGGGGAGGTAGGCCTGCAGCACGATCCCGGCCTCGAGGTTGTGGAACTCCTCCTCGGCCAGCAGCCGCTCGAAGACCGCCATCGTGAGGTCGAGGTCCTTGTACTCCTCCATGTCGAGGTTGACGAAGGCGTGCGGGCTCTTGGCCACGGCGGTGCGGTAGAGCGGGCGCAGGCGCTCGAGGACCCGCTCGACCGTGCCCTCCTCGTCCCACGTCGAGATCTGGCTGACCAGGGACGACACCTTGATCGAGACGTAGTCCACATCGGGGCGGGCCAGGATCTGGCGGGTGCGCTCGGCCCGGCTCGCGGCCTCGTGCTCGCCGAGGACGGCCTCGCCCAGCAGGTTGACGTTGAGCCGGAAGCCCTCGGCCCGGGCCTTGGCCAGGTGGCGGCCCAGGGCCGGGTCGTCGGCGTCCACGACGAGGTGGCCGACGATCTGGCGCAGCCGCGCGCGGGCGATCGGCACGACGACCGGAGGGGCGAGCCTGGCGACCTTGGCGCCGAGCCCCAGCAGCGAGCGGTCGACGCGGCCGAGGAACGCGCCGGCGTCACCGGCGGTCAGCGTCGAGAGCACCTTGGCCGCGACGTAGGGGTCCTCCGGGCGGGCCACCTCGTCGACGAAGGTCACCGCCAGGTCCAGGCCCGTCTCGTCGCGGAGCAGGGCGCCCAGCTGGTCGGACGTGGCCCGCTCGGATCGCGTCGCACCCTCTGCCGTGGCGCGTTCCCACCGGCGGGCGACCTCGACGGCCTCCTCCGCGACGGCGGCGACGGCCGTCGGTCCGGTGAGGTCGCTGGGCTGGGGCGCGAGGGGTCGGCTCTGATCCGTCATACGGTCGATTCTGGACCACGGGACCGACAGGGGGTGAACGGGGGTGCGACCCGTCTCACAACGGCTCCTCCCGTCCTCCCGAGGACGGGCGCGGGCTCGGCCTATACCCTGAGCCCATGCCTTCCGACTACCGAATCCTCAACGTGTTCACGACGCCGGACGACCTGTTCTCCGGCAACGCGGTCGCCGTGTTCACCGACGCCAAGGGTCTCGACGAGGAGACCATGCGGCGCACCGCTCGGCAGCTGGGGACCGAGTGCTCGTTCATCACCGGCCGTGACGACGAGGGTCACGCCACGGTCCGCTTCTTCCAGCCCGAGGGCGCCTCGGGCTTCGCCGGCAGCGCGTCGATGGCGACCGCGCACGTCGTGCGCGAGCTCGACGGCGGCGAGGGCGACATCCGCCTCGCCGGCAAGAAGCAGCTGATCCACGTGATCGACTCCGGCAACCGGTGGACCATGCTCGGCCGCAGCTCGGTCATCGAGGAGATCCACACCGAGAAGCGCTTCCTCGCCGGTCTCGTCGGTCGCAAGATCCCCGCGATCGTCGACCCCACCGTCAAGGTCACGTTCACGCGCTCCACCATCGTGCTCCAGCTCGCGACGGAGCAGGACGTGCGCGAGGCCAAGATCGACGCCCGCCTCCTGCACCAGTACGCCATGCTGCTCCACGTCGAGCCGCAGATCTACGTGTGGGCCTGGCGCGAGGACGGCGACGTCGCCTCCCGCATGTTCTACGGCCCGCAGGGCGGTGTCCTCGAGGTCGCCGCGACCGCGTCCGGCGCCGGCCGGCTCGGCGAGGTCCTCGTCTCCCGGGGCGAGCGCGACAAGCACTACCGCGTCTACCAGGGCGAGGACATCGAGCGCCCCTCGATGATCCACCTCGACATCGACGCCGACGGCCAGGTCTCGCTCGGCGGCATCGTCAAGGAGGTCGCGCGCGGTCAGATGGCCATCTGAGCCGCGGTCCGCGGGTGACTCCAGCCGTTCACGGGCGCCGCGGCCGAATCGGCATACCGATCCCGCAGACTGGTGCCATGAGCACCTGGACCACCAAGGACATCCCCGACCAGACGGGCCGCGTCTTCGTCGTCACCGGAGCCAACTCGGGGCTGGGCCTCGAGACCACGCGAGCGCTCGTCGACAAGGGCGCGTACGTCGTCATGGCCTGCCGCGACACCGACAAGGGCGAGGCGGCCCGGTCCGCCCTCGACCTCGCCGGACCCGGCGGGGCCGAGGTGCGCCGCCTGGACCTCGCGTCGCTGGACTCCGTGCGGGAGTTCGCCGAGGGCGTCTCGGACTGGCGCATCGAGACCCTGATCAACAACGCCGGCCTGATGGCCGTGCCGTTCTCGCGCACCGCCGACGGCTTCGAGACGCAATTCGGCACCAACGTGCTGGGTCACTTCGCGCTGACCGCCCAGCTCCTGCCGCGCCTGACGGACCGCGTCGTGTGGCTCTCCTCGCTGATGCACCGGATGGGCCGGATCGACCTGGCCGACCCGAACTTCGAGCGGCGCCGCTACAACGCGTGGGTCGCCTACGGGCAGAGCAAGCTCGCCGACCTGATGCTGGCCTACGAGCTGGAGCGTCGGCTGACGGGCGCTCGCTCGCCGCTGCGGTCGGTGGCCGCGCACCCCGGCTACTCCTCGACCAACCTGCAGGGGCGCACCGGCTCGGCCTGGTCCGACCGGGCGATGCTGCAGCTCAACAAGGTCAGCACGGTCGCGCAGCCGGCCGCGATGGGCGCGCTGCCGTCCCTCTACGCGGCGACGGTCGACGACCTGCCGGGCGGCTCGTTCGTGGGTCCGGACGGGTTCATGGAGGCTCACGGGCACCCGCGCACCGTCGGCTCGACCGCGGCGTCGCACGACCGCCGCAAGGCCGCGCAGCTGTGGCAGCTGTGCGAGGAGCTGACGGGCGTCCCCTTCCGCGTCTGACCCGCCGGGGGCAGAGGCATCGACCGGCCTTCGTTC
>NZ_DLOE01000036.1:195349-212805 GCF_002479615.1 Arsenicicoccus sp. UBA7492
GGCAGAGGCATCGACCGGCCTTCGTTCGCCAGGCTGATGATCCTGCCCCCGGTAGGTTCAAGGGGTGCTCGCCATCCCGCTCGCCATCCCGCTCGCCCTCGCGTCGGCCGTGCTCTACGGCGTCTCCGACTTCCTGTCCGGCGTGCAGTCGCGGCGGCGGCACTTCCTGATCGTCGGTGCGGTGGCGCAGACCTTCTCCGCGACCGGGATCACGCTCGTCGCCCTTGCCCAGCGACAGCCGCTCACCCAGGACGCCCTCCTCTGGGGCGCCGCCGCGTCGATCGGGCACTGCTCCGGCACCCTCATGCTCATGCGCGGGCTGGCCCGTGGCTCGATGCACGTCGCCGGCCCGCTGTCGGCCGTGTGCGCGGCGGGTCTGCCGGTGGTCCTCGGGGTCGTCCTGGGCGAGCGGCCCTCGCCCCTCGCGGTCGTCGGCATCGTCCTGGCCCTCCCGGCCGTGTGGGCGGTGGCCGCGGGTGAGAGCGACCCTGGGTCGGCCCCCGGCGAGACCCACCTGGTCGAGCCCGACCATGGCCGTATGCCGTCCGCGCCGCCCCCGGCGAGGCGGGCCGGGGTGCGCGACGGGCTGCTGGCGGGGGTCGGCTTCGCGGTGTTCTTCATCGCGCTGGCGCAGGCCGCTCCGGGGTCGGGGTCCTGGCCGGTGGCGGTGTGCCAGCTGGTGTCGCTGGTCGTGATGTGGGGGATCGTGGCGCAGCAGCGGCCGGAGGGGTCGGTGCGGGCGGCGCTGCCCGCGTGGATCGTCGGGGTCACCGGCGCCCTGGGGTCGTTGACCTACTTCCTGGCCGGGCAGTCCGGTGGCGAGGCTTCCGGCCAGGCCGCCGGGCAGGCAGGCGAGGCTGCCGGGCAGCTCACCGTCGTCCCCGTCGTGGCCTCCCTCTACCCGGCGTTCACGGTGCTGCTGGCGATGGCCCTGCTCGGTGAGCGGGCCTCGCGGGCCCAGGTCGCGGGTCTGGTCGCGTGCGCGGTCGCCGTGGCCCTCATCGCGGCCGGCTGAGGTCTCCGGACCACCTGGGCGGCGGCTGCGCATCTGCCCGGAGACCACGGCAGATGTGGACGGTCGGTGGCCCGGAGGGCATCATACGCGTCAGTATGGGGACCATGTCGATCCGTGAATGGTTGATCACCCGGTCCGAGCGCGCCAACCCGCGCACCACGATCGACGACCAGCACCCCGGCGACCAGGCGTGGAGCGACGGCAACGTGGCGACGCCGCTGATCCACGGGCGGCAGTACTTCGCGGACCTGTATCCCCGGATCGAGGCGGCCGGGCCGGGCGACCTGCTGTGGTTCACCGACTGGCGCGGGGACCCCGGTGAGCGGCTGGTGGCCGACGACCCCAACTCCGAGATCGCCTCGGTGCTGTCGCGCGCGGCCCGTCGCGGCGTGGACGTGCGCGGTCTCGTGTGGCGTTCGCACTGGGACAAGCTGGCGTTCTCCGGCGCCGAGAACCGCCGCTTCGGCGAGCAGCTGCAGAGCGCCGGGGCCGAGGTGCTGCTCGACATGCGGGTGCGCACCGGCGGCAGCCACCACCAGAAGTTCGTCGTCATCCGGCACCGCGACGACCCGACGCGGGACGTCGCCTACGTCGGCGGCATCGACCTGTGCCACTCGCGGCGCGACGACGACGACCACCACGGCGACCCGCAGGCGCAGAGCATGGCCGAGGAGTTCGGCGACAGCCCGCCCTGGCACGACGTGCAGGTGCGCCTGGAGGGGCCGGCCGTGCACGACGTCGAGACGGTGTTCCGCGAGCGCTGGAACGATCCGACCCCCTTGTCTCGCAGCCCGATCCGCATGATGGGCGACAAGCTGCGCGGCGACGACACGGACCCGGACCCGCTCCCCGAGCAGACGCCCCCACCGCCCGCCATCTCCGGCGCGACCCACCACGTCCAGCTGTTGCGCACCTATCCCGACCTGCGGCACGGCCGCGACTACCCCTATGCGCGGGGCGGCGAGCGCAGCGTGGCCCGCGGCTACTCCAAGGCGCTGGAGCGCGCCGAGCACCTCATCTACATCGAGGACCAGTACCTCTGGTCCAAGGACGTCGCCGAGCAGTTCATCGAGACCCTGCAGTCCAGCCCGGGCCTGCACGTGATCGCGATCCTGCCGCAGGTGCCCGACCAGAGCAGCCCGATGTCGCGCACGCCGCAGCTCTACGGCCGCGACCAGGCGGTGCGGCTGATCGAGGAGGCCGGCGGCGACCGGTTCGCGCTCTACGGCATCGAGAACCTCGCCGGCACACCCGTCTACGTCCACGCCAAGGTCTGCGTCATGGACGACCGCTGGGCCACGATCGGGTCCGACAACTTCAACCGGCGCTCGTGGACGCACGACTCCGAGCTGTCCGCGGTGGTGTGGGACGACGAGGGCGAGGACCACAACGCCTATGCCCGGCGCCTGCGGCTGCGGCTCGCGGCGGAGCACCTGGGTCGCGAGCTGCCGACGGACGCGACCGACGCCGAGATCGCCGCGGTGATGGCGGACTGCCTCACCGCCGAGGGGATGTTCGCCGCGTATGCCGACTGCGCCCGGCGCCTCGAGGACTGGCACGGCGGCGGGCGCGTCGGTGAGCGGCCTCCGGGTCGGTTGCGCCGCATCCCCCCGGTGGAGCAGTCGTCGTTCACCAAGGCGTGGGCCCGGGTGGTCTACGAGCTCGTGCACGACCCGGACGGCCGGCCCAAGCCGTTGCGCCTCGCCGGCCGCTTCTAGACCTACCTGAGGTCGTCACATCGGCCTGGGTTCGCCCGCCAGGCGCCTGTGACGACCTCAGGTAGATCCGGCAGGGGACTCACAGGCTGGGCCGGGCACAATGACTGGCGAGGGCCAGGCGGGGGACGAGAGGACTGACATGGAGCACGACGACGCGCAGCCGCGCGACGGTGGCCGCGAGGCCGATGGCGGAGGCACCCCTCCGAGCGGCGAGGCGGGCCGGTTGCGCGGCGCGGTGGGCTCGATCACGCGCACCGTCCGAGCCCGGCTCGACGCGCCGCCACCCTCGCAGTGGGGGAGCACGGCCGCCGGCCAGCACGAGCCGATGTCCACGACCGTGCACGTCACCATGCCCGAGCCCACGCGCCCCGAGTCCGACCCGGTCCCCCGTGGGGTGCGGGTCGCGGCGGCCTGGAGCTGGCGGCTGCTGCTGATCGTCGCGGCGGTCTATCTCGTCGCCCAGGCGCTGGCGGCCGTCCCCATCGTCACGATCCCCTTCGTCGTCGCCCTGCTGCTCACGGCCGTGCTCGGCCCCGTCCAGCGGCGGCTGCACCGCGGGGCGCACGTCCCACACTCGCTGGCGGCCTTCCTGGCGCTGCTGCTCGGCATCGCGGTGATCGGGGCGATCGGGACGTTCGTGGCGCTGCAGATCTCCGCCAACGCGCCTCGTATGACGGAGCAGTTCACCCAGTTCCTCGACGACGCGAGCCGGTGGCTGCGCGAGGGGCCGCTGCGCCTGAGCGACTCCCAGGTCGAGAAGTACATCCAGGAGCTCTCGGACACCATCTCCAAGAACCAGGGCACGCTCGTGACCGGCGCGATCACGACCTTGTCCACGCTCTCGCACGTCATCGCGGGCGGGTTGCTGCTCCTGCTGAGCACGTTCTTCCTGCTGCGTGACGGCGAGGTCATCTGGCGCTGGGTGCTCGGCCTGCTGCCGACGAGCTCGCGCCGCCGCATCGACCAGGTCGGTCGCGTCGGGTGGCACACGCTCGGCGGCTACATGCGCGGCGTGACGATCATCGCGACGCTGCACGCGACCACGATCTACGTCGTCCTGCACGTCCTCGAGGTGCCCCTGGCGCTGGCGCTGTCGGTCCTGATATTCGTCGGGTCGTTCATCCCGCTGATCGGCATGACGGTGACCGGGATCTTCTGCATCATCGTCAGCCTCATCGAGCACGGACCTGCGGCGGCCACGGTCGTCGCCATCACGATCGTCGTCCTCGTGCAGCTCGAGGCGCACCTGCTGCAGCCGCTCATCATGAGCCGCAACGTCGAGGTCCACCCGCTCGGGGTGGCCCTGGCCGTCCTTGCGGGGACGTCGGTGGCGGGGGTGGCCGGCGCGTTGTTCGCCGTGCCGATCGTGGCCTTCGCCAACGCCACGCTGCGGGCGGTGCACCTCCCCCTCCCACCCACCGAGGAGGAACGCGAGGAGCAGGCCAAGGTGGCCGCGGGGCAGCTCCCGCTTGAGGGCTACCCCGAGTAGTCAGGCGCGCGCCTCGATGCGCGCGGCGATCGCCTCGAGCGCCCGGTCCAGCCCGGCGTCGATGGTGGCGGGGTCGCCGTGCTCGGTGCTCAGGCTGATCTCGACCGTCGACTCCGCGTCGCCCTCGATGTCGCCCTCGACGTCGCTCTCAACGGTCAGGGAGCCGCGATAGCTGTGCCGCTCCGAGCCCCAGCGCATCGCCCGCGCCTCCTGGTCGACCTCGAGCCAGGCCGTGCCCTGCACCTCCAGCTCGCGCGTGCCGTCGGGGGTCACGACCGCGGTGACCGTCACGGTGCCGTCGTCGTGCGGCTCCACGCGACGCATCCGCGGCATGAAGTCCGGCAGGTGCCGTGCGTCGCTGAGGTACCCGAAGGTGACGTCGGCGGGCGCGTGGACGGTGATGGTGCGGCTGTGCTCGGACATGGCGTCTCCTCCTGAGGGGTGGTCTCCAGTCCTACCACCCGCCCTGGCGGCGCCGTCCACCGGCCCCGTGGACTCGACTCCCCGTCAGCCCAGCAGTCTCAGCCCAGCAGCCTCAGCCCAGCAGTGTCAGCCGCGCAGGGTCTGCACCAGGGTGACCGCGGCGACGAGCACGAGGAGTATGCCGAACGCCAGCTGCAGCCGGGGTGCGGGCACGCGGCGTCCCACCCGCCCACCGAGCAGGCCGCCCACGACCATCGACACCGTCAGCGCGACGGTCAGCGGCCAGTCCAGCCGCGCGAGGGTGGGCCACCGCCAGACCAGGGACGTGAGGCAGTTCCCCGCGATGACCAGCAGGGACGTGCCCACCGCCACGCGCATCGGCACCCGCAGCAGCAGCGTCAGCGCCGGCACGATCGCGAAGCCTCCGCCCACGCCGAAGAACCCGGTCAGCAGGCTCACCCCGGTCGCCGCGCCCACCAGACGCCCCCACCGGGTGCGGTGCGCCACCCGGTGCGACCCCGCCGGAGCGGCCGCGCCGTCCAGCATGCTGTCCTCCGCGTCCGGCTGACCGCGATGCACCGGCACCCCCGGGTCGGACGCCCCCGCGTCCCGCCCGCGGCGCACCATCAGCGCCGCGATGACCAGCAGCAGCCCGCCGAACATCGCGAGCAGCAGGTCCCCGTCCACCAGGTGCGACAGCCGGGTCCCCAGGGCCGATCCGAGCACCCCGCACAGGACGAAGGCCCCCGCCATACGGGCATCGACCAGGCCCCGGCGGCCGGAGGACCAGGCCGAGACGAGGGAGGAGATGCCGACGACGACGAGCGACATCGTGGTGGCCGGGACCGCGTCGACGCCGAAGCCGAGGGCCAGCACGGGCACCAGCAGCACGGCGCCGCCACCCCCGAGGGCCCCCATGACGACACCGATGAGCACCCCGGCCAGCACGGCTGCCGGGAGCGCGGTCAGCACGGCCGCTAGACCTGCTTCCAGCCCTTGAGGCGACGCTTGGCGACCTTGCCGACCGCCTTGCGGTAGTCCTTGGACGCGAGCTCGCCCTGCAGCGCCTCCTCGATGCCCTGCAGCCGGCCGTAGGTGAAGGCGTTCTCGCCGTGCCGCTGGGCGCGCAGGCCGAGGTCGCGCAGCGCCTCCTGCGTGATGGCGCTGTCCTGGTGCTCACCGAGCACCTCGGCGAGGTTCTCGCTGGACTTCCCGAGCTGCTTGCCGCGCAGCCCGAGCACGACGGTGGTCGACTCGGCGGCGTAGCGCAGCCGCTTGGCCGCCTTGCGCACCTCGTGCAGCGCGGTCTCGGCGCGGGCCGGGTCGTCGATCGCCGAGGCCTGACGGACGGCGCGGCGCATCCGGCGCCAGTCGCGACCGAGCAGCCGGGGCACGACCAGGCGGGCCGGGTCGTCGGCGAGCGGCGTCGTCCGGGGAGCGGTGACCAGGGCGTCGAGCTCGTCGAGCAGCGCGTAGTAGCGCTCGTGCTCCAGCCCTCGGCGCAGCCGCGTCATGGCGCGCTCGTAGTCCTTGCCGAGCTCGGTGTCGATGCGGTCGGCGACCGGGCCGAGCACCGCCTGGGACGGCTGGGTCTCGACGAGGGCGAGCAGCCGCTCGCGCAGCACCTCGGCGTCGCGGGCGCCACCGAGGGTGTCGGCCAGCACCTTGAGCTCGGTGCGCAGGTGGGTGGTCAGCTCGTCGTTGAGCAGGGGGCCGTATGTCGACAGCAGCGTGCGCAGCCGCCTGGTCGCGACGCGCATCTGGTGGACGGCGTCAGGCGCGCCGGTGCGGGCACCCGCGTCCTCGGCCTTGAGCCGCTCGACGGTGGTCTGCAGGGCCGCCATCATGACCTGGCCGGCGGTGGGCTTCTTGGGCACGGTGTGCACGGCCGGCGGCGGTGGGGCGAGGGGGCCGAGGGCGCGGGCCAGCTTGGACGGGCCGGCGGCGGGGTGGGCGCCGCCCGCCAGCAGGACCCGCTCCACGGCGTCCAGCAGCGGCACGGGCCCGTCGACCAGCTCGACCTCCCACTCGCTCCACGCGGACGGGTCGACGCCGGCGCGCAGGGGCGTGGCGGTGACGGTGTCGGAGCACACCTCGGCGAGGAAGGTCCGCGCCTCGTCCCCGGCATACAGCTCGGTGGTGACCCTCTGGTTGGTGAGCCGCACGACCGGGGTGAGGGCTCGTCCCCGGGTGTGGGCCAGGACGTGGGGGAGCAGGTCGGCGGCGACCTCGAGGCGGGTGAGGTCCTCCTGACCGTCCTCGCCGGTGGGCGGGTCGCCGAGCGGGGCGTGCAGCTCGCGGCGCACGTCCTTGCGCGCGGGGAGCTTGAGGTGCCAGCCCTCGTCGCCACCACCGGTGCGGCGGCGCAGCGTGATGCGGGCCCGCGCCAGCGCCAGGTCGTCGGTGTCGAGATAGATTGCGTCGAGCTCGACCGGTGGCCGTTGCTCGACCCGGTCCACGCCCGGCAGGGTCACGAGCGAGGGCAGCGCCGCCCCCGCCTCGACGTCGTACTTGCGCTCGATCTCACGATGCTCCGTCGCACTCACCCGCCCATCATCGCCGACCCGGACCCCTGGTGCGCCACCCGCCCCCTCGTGGAACGATGCCCCTTGGTCCCCCGCTCGACCGCCCGTCACCCGGAGTTCACGTGCCTGCCATCCCCCGCGCCCACCACGACCTGCCCGAGTGGCTCGACCTGAGCCCGCTGGAGCAGCAGATCTTCGACGTGCGCCTGGAGGCGCTGTGGGCGGACGTGCGGCGACCCGTCGCCGAGCTGTACGGCGAGCACGACCTCGGCCAGGTGCTCGAGCGGCTGGTGACGGTCGCCGCGCGGGCCTACGCGACGCGCTCGCAGGAGCTGCGGGTGCTCGACGAGCGGCGCCTCTCGCAGCCCGACTGGTTCCAGCGCTCCGAGCTCGTGGGCTACGTCTGCTACACCGACCGGTTCAGCGGGTCCTTCGCGACGCTGCCCGGGCGGCTGGACTACCTCGGTGAGCTCGGGGTCGGCTACCTGCACCTGATGCCGGTGCTCGAGCCCCGCGAGGGTGCCAACGACGGGGGGTATGCCGTCCGCGACTACCGCGCGACCGACCCCCGTCTCGGCTCGATGGACGAGCTCCGCGCGCTCGCCACCACCCTGCGCGGTCGCGGCGTCTCGCTGGTCGTGGACCTGGTCTGCAACCACACGGCCCGCGAGCACGACTGGGCCCGCCGGGCCGTGACGGGCACGACGCCCGAGGACCTGGCCTACCGCGACTACTACTTCTTCTACCCCGACCGCGAGCAGCCCGACCGGTGGGAGGCGTCGCTGCCCGAGGTCTTCCCCGACTTCGCGCCCGGCAACTTCACCTGGGTCCCCGAGATCCGCCAGTGGGTCTGGACGACCTTCAACGACTACCAGTGGGACCTCAACTACGCGAACCCCCGGGTGCTCGAGGAGATGCTCGACGTCATCTGCTACCTCGGCAACGCGGGCGTCGAGGTCGTCCGCCTCGACGCCGTGGCGTTCATGTGGAAGCGGCTCGGCACCACCTGCCAGAACCAGCCCGAGGCGCACCTGATCCTGCAGGCGTTCCGCGCCCTCACGCGCCTCGCCATGCCCGGCGTCATCCTGCTCGCCGAGGCGATCGTGTCGCCCGAGGACCTCGTCCCCTACCTCGGGCAGGGCGCCGCCACCGCCAAGGAGTGCGAGCTCGCCTACCACAACGTCTACATGGTCGCCCTGTGGTCGGCGCTCGCCGAGGGCGACGCCCGGCTGCTCACCCACACCCTGCGGGCCATGCCCCAGATCCCGCCCAGCGTCGCCTGGCTGACCTATGCCCGCCTGCACGACGACATCGGTTGGGCCGTCACCGACGACAACGCCGCCGCCGTGGGGCTCGACGGCTTCTGGCACCGGTCCTTCCTGTCCGACTTCTACTCCGGCGCGCACCCCGGCTCGTGGGCGGTCGGCGAGGTATTCCAGGAGAACCCCGTCACCCGCGACCGCCGGATCTCCGGCACGCTCGCGTCGCTGTGCGGGCTGGAGCGAGCCCAGGCGGAGGGGGACGAGGCGGCGGTCGAGCTCGCCATACGACGCATCCTGCTGGTGCAGGGGCTGGTGCTCGTGCTCGGCGGCGTCCCGCTGATCTACATGGGCGACGAGATCGGCCTGCTCAACGACCACTCCTACCTCGCGGACCCCGCTCTGGCCGAGGACAACCGGTGGATCCACCGGCCCGCGATGGACTGGGTCGCGGCCGAGCGGCGCCACGACCCGACCACCGTCGAGGGGCAGGTGTTCGGTGGGCTGCAGCGGCTCGTCCGCACCCGTCAGGCGCTGCCCCAGCTGCACGCCCAGACCTCCACCGAGGCGCTCTCGCTCGGCAACGACGCGGTGTTCGCGCTGCTGCGGACCGGCCCGCGCGGGCACGTGCTGGCGCTCGCCAACCTCACGGCGTCGCCGCAGCACGTGTCGTTGCACGGCTTCGACCGGTTCGGGCCCCTGTCGGGGCTGCGCGACGCGATCACGGGCGACGACCTGTGGTGGGAGCTGACGCTCGAGCCATACCAGCAGCGCTGGGTCACCCCCACCCCCTGACGCGGCGTTGGTGCGTCGCGCCCGCAGATTGTGCCCGTGGATGGGGTGTGGGCGTGCGGTTGCTGCTTCGACCCCGCAGATTGTGCCCGTGATGGGCGCGCGACGGCTCTGCGGACGGCAGCCGACCCTCGCCACTCGGAACTGGCACGCACAACGCCCCCTCTGGCGCGCCCCGCCTGCGGATACGGCCTGTTGTGCGTGCGAGTTCGCAGCAGATGCGTTCACTTTGGCCGATCGTTCATTTATCGTGAACGTATGACGAGCGTGAACGGGCCCGATGAGGTCATCGACGCCGTAGCCGATCGTCTGCGGGAGCTCGGCCTCGGTGTGGCGAACCCTTCTGCGGATGGTGCGGCGGCCGACCTCGAGGTGACCGCTGAGAGCGGGGCCCGATGGTTGGTGCGCCACGTCCCCGGACCGCCGGCGACAGCGAGCCAGCTCGAGACGACGTCGCCGTCCGAGGGCCTTGTCCGGGCCCAGGCCTACGTGTCCCGGGCGGCGGGGGAGCGCTACCGGGCCATGGGGGTCTCGTACGTCGACGCCTCGGGCAACTGCTGGATCACTGGGCCGGGGGTGCATCTGCTGGTCGAGGGACGACCCCGACGCCTGACCGAGCACGCCGGACGTGACCGAGCGTCGCACGCGTTCCGTCCCTCGGGGCTGCGTGCTGTCTTCGCGATCCTGGTCCGCCCGGACCTGGCGGACGCGCCGCTGCGGACGTTGGCCGAGGCCAGCCGCATCTCCCTGGGGGCGGCGCAGCAGGCCCGCGCCGACCTGCTCGCGGAGGGCCACCTGCTCCAGGGGCCGCGAGGGCTGCACCTGTCCGTCGCGCAAGGGCTCGCGTCGCTCTGGGTCGGCGGATATGCCACCCGGCTGAGGCCCAAGCTCAAGAGCGTGGACCTCGCGGGGCCCGGGCCGCAGTGGTGGCGCGACCAGGCGCTCGGTGGGCTCCCGGCCCAGTGGGGTGGCGACGCGGGGCTCGTGGAGGCCGGGCTCGGGCTGCGCAATCCCCTCACCACGATCGTCTACGCCGACCAGCCGTGGGGTGACCTGCGACGGCTGGCCCGTCTGACCTCGGACGGCGAGCCCAATGTCACGCTGAGGGAGCGCTTCTGGGAGCCGGCCCTGGTCTGGGAGGGCACCGCGGTTCCACCCCTCCTGCTGTATGCCGATGCCGCAACGGCCGAGGACCCCCGTCTGCGCGAGCTGGCCACCGACATGAGGGAGAAGCATGCGGACCTTCGACGCCTGTTCTGACGCCGGCGAGCACGCCTTCCCCGTCGAGGTCAGGGTCGCTCTGGCGACGCTGAGCCAACGTCTGGGGGACGTGATGCTGGTCGGGTCCTGGGCGCGTGACGTCTGCCTGGTGCTGGACGCCGGGCTGGATCCCGGTCGCATGACGGATGACCTCGACGTCGCCGTGGCCACCTCGTCGCTGAGGGAGCTCGACGAGCGGCTCGGGGAGCTCGGCCCTCGGGGAGGTCACGGTGTGCGGATCTACGTCGAGGGAGTCGGCGTCGATGTCCTCCCCTATGGCGGGCTCGCCAGTGACGGCATCGTGCAGACGTCGGCGGACTCGCAGCTGGACGTGACGTGCATGGCGGAGGCCTGGAGGCACGCCGACCGGCTGCACGTCGGGGACGACGTCGTCATCCGCACGGCGTCCTTGCCCCTGATGGTGGCGCTCAAGCTCGTTGCCTGGGACGTCCGGTCCCCAGGCACGGACAAGGATGCTCAGGACCTCAGCAGGCTCCTTCAGGCGACGCACCAGCAGGGTCACTACCTCGATGCCTGCTATGCCGACCCCGCTGGGGAGCGATTCGACTGGGACGCGCACCAGGTCGGGCCCTTCAGGGTCGGACGCCACCTTGCCGAGGAGCTCGAACCAGGGAGCCGGGATCGCCTGGTCCGCGTCATGGGCGGGGATGCCGAGGGCGACCGTCTCCGCGCGGTGTCGGAGCGGTTCGCCCGAGGCTCGGCGATGCGGCTGGACGCCCTGCTCGAAGGGCTCACGACGATCCCGAGCTGACCGTGCAGGGTGACGCTGGGAGCGCGGACCACGCACGCTCGAGGAGGCGTCACCCTGCGAAGTGTGCGCTGGGAGCGCGGACCGAGCACGCGGCCGGCCCTGGACGGGCGTGGCGGCTAGGGGGTGGGCGTCGCCGAGGTGTCCGGGGTGGTCGCCCTGACGTCCTGCAGCGTGACGGGGGCGTCGGCCCGGCATACGCGCCCTGTCGACGGGAGGGGTGACTGGATCGCGCGACCGTTGATCGCGCGCACGTCGTCGTAGACGGGCCGCCCCTCGAGCAGGTCGCGGTAGCTGTAGCGGGTGAGCGTCTGCAGGCGGCAGTCGCCGCCGAAGCTGAGCACGTCGAAGGCATAGGGCTGGCCGGCGAGCTCGGCGCCGTCGGCGCCCTGGATGTAGTGAGACACGACCCCTCCGCCGGTGAAGGTCCCGATCTGGATCCGGTTGCCCTGCAAGGCGGTGGAGTGCATGTGGCCGTGGAGCCGGATGCCGGCGTCACCCGACGCCTCGGCCGCCGCGGGCTCGTGGGTGACGAGGACGTCCAGGCCGCGCTCGGCGTCCGCGGCGGCGGCCGAGGAGGCCGCAGCCGCCCCCGACGACGAGTCCGGCGGCGCCCCGGACGAGGTGGCACCGGTGCTCCCCGGCACGGCGCTCGAGGTCGACGGCGCCGGCGTGCCACCGCTGGGCGAGGCCGTCGCCCCGCGCGTCGAGGACTCCTGGGCGGTGGTGGCGCGTCCGGCGCGCAGCTCACGCATCGCCTCGCCGAACGCCTCGGCCGCGGGCACCTGCGTGGCCGGTCCGCCACCGGTGTCGCCGAACCATCGCGGGTCGTTGAAGCCGCCGATCCGCAGCCCGCCGACGGTCGCGAGGGTGTAGGCGTGGCGGCGGGGCTCGAGCACGACGACGCCGGGCACCTGCGTCATCCGCTCGACCAGGGCCTCGTCCGTGGGGGAGGCCGCGTCGTGGTTGCCCCGCACGAAGAGATAGGGCACGCCGAGCGACCGGATGCCGGTGAACAGCCCGGCCGCCTCGGCCTCCTGCACGCGCCCGAAGTTGACGAGGTCCCCGGTGTCGATGACGGCGGTGATGCCCTCGGTCTCGACGATCTGCTTCATCAGGGGATAGGCGTTGGCGCCGTGGATGTCCGAGACGAGCAGGATCTTGACCGAGGCGGGGGTGGCCAGCTCCGCGGGGACGAACTTGTCCTGCAGGGCCGCCGAGAGCGCCAGCATGTTCTTGACATAGGGCTGCGCCTGCGCGGACCGCGCCTCGACGTCGGCGAGGATCGCGGTGTTGGAGCGCAGGTAGCCGAGCAGGCCGTCCGCCCCCACGGACTCGAGCCGGTCGGGTCGGAAGGTCGACCAGGCGGCTCCCGCCGTGCCGGTGAGCGCGAGCAGGAGGGACAGCGCCGGTATGGCGACCGCCCGCCGCCATGGGCGCAACGGCTCGTCGCGCGAGCGCCAGTGACGCGTGGCGAACGCCACGAGGACGCAGGTGAGGAGCACGCCGCCCGCGAACTTGCCACCCACCTGGGTGATGGTCGTGGCGACGGCGTCGTCGATCTCGGCGGGCGTCGGCTTGAGCGCCGACACCGACAGGTCGCGGGTGGCGAGGACGGAGGTGATGCGGTCCTGGACGCGGGCCACCGCGTTGACTCCGGGCGCCGGCAGCACCCCGTCGAAGCGCAGGTCGAGGTCGCCGAAGAGCGTCGGCGCGTGCAGCGTCGACAGCTGGTCGGGCTCCGCGGACAGGCGGACCGTGGCGGCATACGACTGGGTGCTGACCTGGGTGGGCCAGACGCTGGTGACCGCGATGCCGACCAGGCCGGACGCGAGGGTGAGCGTCGCGAGACCCAGCAGGACGACCACGCTCCGCCAGGTGCCAGTCACCCAGCGTGGCCAGGACCGCCGACTCGGGCGGGCAAAGCGGACACCGCCGGACGACTCCCGGGACTCGTCTGACGTGGCAGGGGTCACGGGGCCAGACTAGAGGGGTCGAAAGGGGAATTCATGAAGACCGAGGCTGACGTCCTCGTGGTCGGTGGGGGCATCGTGGGGCTGGCGACGGCCCGTGCCCTGCAGCTGCGCAAGCCCGGTGCCCACGTGGTGGTCATCGACAAGGAAGCCGACATCGCGCGGCACCAGACCGGCAACAACTCCGGCGTGATCCACGCCGGCGTCTACTACAAGCCGGGGTCCTACAAGGCCCGGCTGTGCTTCGACGGGCGCGTGCGCCTGGTGGAGTACCTGCAGGACAAGGGGATCCCGCACCGGATCGACGGCAAGCTCGTCGTGGCGACCAACGCCGACGAGGTCGACAAGATGAAGGAGATCCAGCGGCGCTGCGAGGCCAACGACGTGCCGACCCAGTGGATGACCCGCGAGGAGTTCCGCGAGGTCGAGCCGCACGCCGAGGGCGTCGCCGCGCTGCAGGTCAAGGTCACCGGAGTCGTCGACTACAAGGCTGTCTGCCAGAGCTATGCGGACGACATCCGCGCCGCCGGCGGCGAGATCCGCACCGGCACCGCGCTCGTGTCGGGACGTCCGGGCCTCAACGACGTCACCGTGGAGACGACCCAGGGCACGATCGTCGCCAAGCAGGTCGTCACCTGCGGCGGCCTCAACGCCGACCTCGTCGCCCGCGCCATGGGCGCCCGCCCCGAGACCCGCATCGTCGGCTTCCGCGGCGAGTACTACGAGCTCACGCCCGAGAAGTCCTACCTGTGCAACGCGCTCATCTATCCCGTCCCGGACCCGCGCTTCCCGTTCCTTGGGGTGCACGCCACCAAGGGCATCGACGGGCACGTCCACCTCGGGCCCAACGCCGTCATCGCGCTGGCCCGAGAGGGCTACTCCTGGACCCAGATCAACCCCAAGGACATGGCCCAGCTCGCGGCCTTCCCGGGGATCTGGCGCCTCGCGCAGAAGTACTGGAAGTACTCCATCGGCGAGGTCCAGCGGTCCTTCTCCAAGGAGGCCTTCGTCAAGGCGACGCAGAAGATGATACCCGAGGTGCAGGTCGAGGACGTCGTCCGCGCCGGCGCCGGCGTCCGCGCCCAGGCCATGCGCCCTGACGGCACGCTCGTCGAGGACTTCGACTTCCTGCACGAGCACCCGCGCGTCCTGCACGTGCTCAACGCGCCCTCGCCCGCGGCCACCGCGTCGCTGGCGATCGCGGAGGTCATCGCCGACAAGCTCGCGGAGGCGGAGCGGGTCGCGATCTGAGGCGTATGGCGTCACCTGTGGTCGCTACGCTGCCGCCGGGCCGGGCCTACCATCCGGCCTCGCAAGCTCGGCCTCCCGCCAGGCCCCCCACGGCCCGGTCCGGCGGCAGCCTCTGCGACATCCCGCGTCGTCCTCGCTCCTGGGCAGCGGGGACGGCCCGGCCCTCCACCTCTCCGCGGTGTCACGCATCGCACTCGCCCGGCGGCAGCCTCCGCGACGCCCTCCTCGCCGTCACGCATCCCCTCCCCGCCGGGCAGCTGAGGTTGCCCCCGTTCGACGGACACCCTGACTGGCCCGGCTCTGAGTAGCTGGGCGGGAGAGGATGCCTTCATGGGTGCCAAGAGGAAGAGTTTCACCCCGCAGTACCGCCGTGATGCCGCTCATCTGGTGATCGACTCCGGCCGCACGATCGCGGCGGTCGCCTCAGAGATCGGGATCGGTGAGCAGCTGCTGGGTCGGTGGGTCGCCAGGGAGCGTGCACGGATGGATGAGCCGCCGCCGGCGGGCGATATCAATGAGCGGGCCGAGCTGGAACGCTTGCGCGCGGAGAACGCTCAGCTGCGGATGGATCGGGAGTTCCTGAAAAAAGCAGCGGCCTTCTTCGTGGCGGAGAACGCGTCGAACCAGACGTCGCGTTCGCAGTGATCCACGCGGAGAAGGCCTGCACCGAAGGTCCCCGATCCACGATCGAGGACATGTGTCACCTGCTCGAGGTGTCCCGGTCGGGGTATTACGACTGGGTCGCGCGACGGGCGGCCGGGCCGGGCCCGCGCGAGCAGCGGTTGCTCGACCTGGCCGACAAGGTCCTGACCGCTCATGAGGAGTCTGATGGGGTGTACGGCTCGCCCCGGATCACCGCTGAGTTGCGTCAGGCCGGTGAGGTCGTGTCCCGTAAGACGGTCGCGAAAGTGATGCGCGCCAAGGGGATTGAGGGCATCAGTCCCCGCTCGTGGCATCCGGTGACCACGATCGTGGACCCGTCCGCGCACTCGATTCCGGATCTGGTTGAGCGCCGCTTCGACCAAGGAGAGCTGAACACGGTGTGGACCTCGGACATCACCTACCTGGCCACTGGTGAGGGCTGGCTGTACTTGTGCGCGGTGCGTGACGGCTGCTCGCGCCGGGTGATTGGGTAGAGGAATCGTCAAGACCTGTGGATGGGTGAGTTTTACGGGGTTGCTCGCGGTGAGCTCGACTTGGTAGCCGTCGGTGTTCGATAGGTGGGCGGCGTAGGTCTGCGGGCCGCCGGCGTGGGGGTGTTTGTCGGCGAACATGAGTGCCCAACCGTTCTCGGCGGCAGCGGCGGTGAGGGCGTCGACCTGGGCCTGATCGCCGGCGTGGAAGGCTAGGTGGTTGAGCCCGGGGCGTTTCCTGTCGTGAGGTTCGGCGAGCATGTCGGGCGACTGTTCGATCACGATGTAGGTGTCCGCCAGGCGCCAACTGCATCCACCGGTCCATTCCTGAAACGGCTGGTAGCCCAGCTCGGTGAGCAGCCATCCCCACTGCGCGGCGGCGCGGTCGATGTCGGGGACCCATAGCTCGACGTGGTGGATGGTCCCGATCGGTGCCGAGCTCACGCGGCCGCTCCCGTCTCGTCGTCGTCGCGTTCGACGAGTTGGCCGTTCTTGAAGGTCGCACCCGCGCGGACCAACGCGACCAGGTGCGGTGCATTGACCGCGCGCCAGCGTGCTTGCGCGGACTCGATGAGCTTGAACGCCATGGCCACCCCGGCAGCCCGGGAGCCGGGTCCCTTGGTGACCCGCTGACGAAGCCGGACGGTGGCGAAGGTCGACTCGATCGGGTTGGTCGTGCGCAGGTGGATCCAGTGCTCGGCCGGGTAGTCGTAGAACGCCAAGAGCACGTCGAGGTCCTCGGTGATCTTCGCGGCCGCCTTGGGCCACTTCGCACCGTAGTCGGCTACGAACGCCTTCGCCGCGGCCTTCGCGTGGTCCTTGTCCTCGGCGTTCCAGATCTCCGCCAGCGCGGCCTTCGCGCCGGGCTGGGCCGACTTCGGCAGCACGTTGAGGACGTTGGCGATCTTGTGGAACCAGCAGCGCTGCTCACGAGCCTCGGGGAACACCTGCCGGACCGCGGCCCAGAACCCGAGTGCACCGTCGCCGACCGCGAGCACCGGTGCCCGCATGCCACGTCGCTTGCAGCACCGGAGCAGGTCGAGCCAGGACTCGGTCGACTCCCGGTGCCCGTCGTCGAGCGCGATCAGTTCCTTCGAACCGTCGGCACGCACGCCGATCATCACCAGCAGGCACACCTTGTCCTGCTCGAGACGGACCTTGAGGTGGATCCCGTCGACCCACACGTACACGTAGTCGGTCTCGGCCAACGAGCGCTTGTTGAACGCGGCCGCCTCGTCTTGCCAGTCCTTCGTCAGCCGGGTGATCGTGGCCGCCGACAGGCCCGCACCGGAGCCGAGGAACTGGGTCAGCGCCGGGCCGAAGTCGCCGCTGGACAGGCCGTGCAGATACAGCAGCGGCAACACCTCGGCAACCTTCGGCGACTTCCTCGCCCAGGCCGGCAGGATCGCCGAGGCGAACCGCTGCCGCTGCCCGGTGATCGGGTCGACGCGCTTGTCGTTGACCCGCGGTGCACGCACCGGGATCGCGCCCGCCGCCGTGGTCACCTCCCGCGACCCGTGATGACCGTTGCGCACCACCAGCCGCCGACCCGCCTCGTCGACCTCGTCGGCGAACGCCTCGATGTAGACAGCGACCTCGGCCTGCAACGCTGCCGCAAGCATCTGCCGAGCGCCGTCACGGACGATCTCATCCAACAGCGAACCACCGGCCGACTCGTTGGACGCCGAAGCGTCGTGAACTACCTTGAGCATGGATGTACCTTCCCGAGCCGGCGCGCCAACGCCGACCCCGATCCGAACTTGAGCATGGACTTCGATCTTGCTCGGGAGGTACGTCCACCTCACGTCACCTCGCCGAGCGCCATCCACAGGTTCTGATCATTGCTCGA